>JAGLPS010000002.1 GCA_023137185.1 Minisyncoccota bacterium | reverse complement strand
AAATAACAAACGCGCGCGTCCATCGTTCGCCACACTTCAGAACTGTCTATATACGACACTTCCTCCCATCCTTTAACAATCGGCGGAAGCTGGAAGAAGTCACCGGAAAGCACCGTCTGCATTCCGCCAAACGCTTTGCCACTCCCCTTCATAGCCCTCGCGAGCCTGTCCAGAGCATCAAACATTTTCGGATGCATCATAGAAATTTCGTCTATGATGAGAACCTTTGTTTTGTCATACCGCTTCCAAAGATGCTCTTTTTGAACAAGAAACTCTATCTCATAGTCGGACAAATCATCTTTAATGCCAATCCCGCTCCATGAATGAATAGTCATACCTCCAATATGAGTCGCCGCGATACCAGTTGAGGCGGTTACCGCGGTTACCACACCCCTCTCTTTTAGATAGTCTATATATTTATTCAATACGTGTGTCTTACCGCTTCCCGCCGCGCCGGTAAGATACACGTTGCGACCGGCCTTAAGAATATCAAGAGCTTCTTTTTGCGTCATAAAAGCTATTTTATCACATAGGCTTACCTTTTTATGCCTCAATTGCCACCAATAAGCCTTTGGCCTTACCTACCAACAGTGGGAAAATTTTCACGCACGCCGTACGTACGAACGTACTTACGTTCGTACGTACGGCGTGCTTTGTACTTGGAAGATTAGCTTCCAAGTACAAAAACTTTCAAGTAAAAGCGCCACTCGCCTGCGGCGGGTGGGCGGATGAAAAAAGTGAGCTCCGCTAATTCTTCTGGACTTGCCCCCACACCTGTTTTCCCATTGTCACAGTATTTTCAAGGATAATGTGAATGTAAAAAGTGTGGCTGTGCTTCCCGATATTGTGAATACATCGGCTTAGGCGACAAAATACTACGAGAAAACAAGTGTGGGGGCTTGTTCCGAGGTTCTACGGACGGTAAACTTTATTTTGAGACATATTGATTACGTCTTTAATCAATCCATTAGATGTATAGTATGTTTCTTCTTTGTCATTCTTTAATACGGTTGAGCGCATAGTAATCCTCACAACTCGTCCTTCAAAACTGCCTATCTTTACTTTGTCGCCAATTCCATATTGATTCTCAACTAAAATAAAAAATCCTGAAACAAAATCCTTTACCAATGACTGCGCTCCAAAACCAATTGCCAAACCAATCACACCTGCGCCTGCTAAAACCGGTGTTATGTTGATACCAAATAGACTCAAGGCCATAAGTAAAATTACTACATAAATGGCGATATTTCCTGTTGTTATAATTATGTGTCCCAGAGTTTCCGCCCGTTTTTCTTTTTGAGAAAGATGCGCATCGTCCCCGTCATCCACCACCGAAACAAGACGTTTAACCATAACTTTCAATAGTTTTCTGCCTAAAAAGAACAGGGTGAGAATACCAACAATATCTACGGCATTTTGCTTAACAATATTGATTATGAATTCTTGCATGATGTATTTTTATTTTAATTATTATTTAGATTTTATTTTTGCGATAGTTATATCGCCATATTTTTATATTAACGCAACCAATAAATTTGTATAGCAAATTACCTACAACACATCCTATTTTTAGGGCTTGCACTGAGCTTTGCCGAAGTGCTGACCTTCTCGGTCTGTGGGGTGTTTTTGTGAATGATATAAATGAGACACAAAACACCCGTCTCTGTCTCATTTACAACAGCTTGCCGTTTTTATACCACTCCATCACAAGAATCTCTCCCGCTTTTTCTGATATCCCTACCACCAAAAACAATCCGAGTTTGTATTCATAACCACCACCCTTACGCGTCAGTCCTTTTAATTTTTCTATATCATCACGCTTTGGCTTATTAAGAGTTTCGATTTCAATTGCAACAAGATTATTGGGGTCAATACCTCTCTCTTGGATTGCAATATCTAACTCAATAATTCCGCCATTCAATCTTTTTTCTGCCTCACCGTGCCTGTTATAAAAGGGATCGACGGTAATATTTTCTGTCTCAAAAGGTGGCTTCAGCTTACTGGCAAAATCAGTTGTAAACGTACGCTCAACACGACCTCTTTTAAGATGGTTTCGTTGCTCGTTCACTAACTCACGCACAGTGCGTTCAATGGTTTGAATAATAGTAGTTTCTTCCATAATTTAACTATTTTTTTCCGCCTCTCCGATATGCCACATCAAACGCTCATAAGACCAACGGTCAAGGGCACGCTGTCCGCTAAGCATTGAGGAAAAGAACATTGGAATTTTCTTGCCTCCTTTGGTGAACCAATGGAAGCCACGTTCTTCATCCCACGAAAGATCGTTATTGATGTATTCGCGGAGTATTTCCGAGCCAGTCGCATTGCTGACCACAACACAGCGAGGTTTGATTTGAACTAAAATGTCCTTAAACAGTTTTATCTGATCCATACCAAACTCGTTCAAAACGCCCTTATTCCGGACACTATCCATGAAATTGGTTTGCGATGTTTCTTTGTAGAGAAAAAGATCTATGTGTTGCCAATCGAGGCCAACTTTCTTAGCTATTTCAACAGGACGACCAAAGTACAGCGAGTAGTTTTGGTATACGTAGTTTTCTACCTTAATACAATCATCAATCAGCTTGGGATTGGAAGATATGTTACTCCATTTGAAGAACGTAGCAGGATCCATGTCTTTATATTCCGTATTCTGAAGGATTGTCCTAAATCCCCGCATACTGAAAGACGGATTCATCCCCACAAACAAAAGTCCTCCTTTCTTGAATTCGTCATAGAAAAGCGGGGCGTATACATCTGAGTTATTCTGAAAATACTTATTCCAGAGAGTGACGATTTTTGAATTGATTTCTTCGTTACGCATAAAAAGTATCCACAAATTTGAAACTTCTGACAGTTTCTGACTTGTTATTTAACTCAGGGTTTTATCAATCTTCAAAGAAATAATCAGAATCTACTTTCTTGATTTGGTACGTTGCTAAAATTGATACACCAATGTTGTGCTCAATCATCAATCCAACTAGCTCTGAACCATCAACAAGAATTACTTTGCAATCTAATTTCTTTACATAATCAAGAGTCTCTTGCGTGAAGCTTGATGTCGTAATGAATATGCCTTTTTTAGCGAGCTTCCCATTTAATGCCCCCACAAATGATTGAACCTCGGGACGTCCAACCGTACCTTTCCATCGCTTTGCTTGAAGATAAACTAAATCAAGACCCAACTTGTCCTCTTTAATAATTCCGTCTATACCCTCGTCTCCTGTTTTACCCAAGGCTTGCCCAGCATCTTTTCTTGAACCTCCGTATCCCATACCAATAAGCAAATCAACAACCATTTGTTCAAAAAAAGCGGGTGAACAATTTTTTAAGTTAGTCAATAAATCAGCCTCTAAATCCTTTAAAATTTTCTGATAGCTAGACTCCAAAGACTCCTCGGGAGTATTTTCTGAGACATCTTCTTTACCCTGTGCTTCTTGATATTCATTACCATATTGAAATTCGCGGAATGAAGAAAATTGATCTAAAAAATGAGTGTCAATAACTTCTGGCTTTTGCTCTAGTACCCTTAACCCTTGTTTTGTTATTTTTATGTAACTCTTTTTTGGGACATCTACTAACCCAGCTTTTTTTAAATAGGTTTTTGCCCATCCAGCTCTGTTACTAAAAATACTCATTCTCCCACTCGGGGTGCGTTGGGTGATTTCGTCTTCTGTTAATTTAAATTCAGTCGCAAGGGAAACCTCAATTTCTTTGAGTGTGTGCTCTTTTTTGTCTGCCAGTTGCTTCAAAAAAGGTAAGATGATGTATCTAAATTTCGGTATGGCCATGAGTGTTTTGCATTATTAGGGACTTATTTTAATTGGTAATAGAAATAGGTTCCGTCAGGAAATTTTATGTTTGGAACCCACACTGGTCGATCTTCCCAACCCTTGCTTGCTTCACCCTTGAGTCTGTACATAGTCAACACAAGTCGGTTATTAAAATGAGTGCCAAGTTCACGATCAGTCGGAGAGAGTAAGGTACCTGTTCCTTTGCTGATACTTCTTTCTGTTCTGACAACAAGATGGCAATCGTATTTCGCACCCTTCTTCAACGTTTCCACACAGTCAGCGAATGAGTGTTGATTCCAAAGATCGGTTTTCTCCACGCTTACAATACGTAATATTTTTTCTGCTTCCACAAGTGAAATATCCCGCTCGTCGTCTTTAGTTCCAAGTTCTGCATCCAAGGCAGAAAGACTGGAGTAAGTCGGATTAAGCGGAAAATAATTCACGCCACCAGCAATAACCATGAGGTCTTCTTTCATGACTACACTCAGTCGTGTCGGACGAGTTCCTTTTGGCGTAAGAATACTGACTGCTTGTGGCCCCTTTTGTCTGAGAGTACCAAACAAAGCATTATTTGCGTCATTCAGTTCGCGAAAAAGTTTTATGAGTGGACGAGGACTAAAAATACGACAAAGACCCGGATCGCGATCATATCCAAACATGCGAGCATGTTGCCACGAGGTATCTGCCTGCGGAGTCTTAGCGCTTCTGCAGTAATAGACTATCTGTAGACCGGGAAATGTAACGCCTCGACCGAGGGTGTTACCACCAATCACAATGTTGAGTCCTTTATCATATATGGATCCTTCTGGTGTTTTTGAATTCAAGACAGTAATATTTACACTTGGCATATCAACTCGGAGAAAACGTATGATTTCGGCAAAAGGCTTGATATCCTCTTTTGTTTTTGACAATTCTTCCCAAGCATCTCGGAGGTCAAACTCGAGCGTAGAGGAATTTCCTATAAGGTCAGTTTTCACACCCTCAAGAAACTTCTCTACTTTTGTGCGTACGGTTGAGTGCTCAGAGATTTTCAAACCAGGATGAATCAGCATGGTGCACACTGATTTCTCTTTAGTCAGAAACAGATCCGATGCTGCTATAAGAAAATGTAGGACCGCTTTACGAAGACCAATTGGCACGTGCTCCGCATTAAGTAAATCGTCGCGCTCATTATCGTCAGTCTCGATGAGATTTTTTGAATCTTCCCCATAAAAAAAATCACCACCAAGATAGCGATTGTTTGGAGGGAGATAAAAAGAATATTGTGGTTTCCACCCAGACATCTCTATCTGAAGCACAAGAGATTGCGGAGTTGCTGTGACATGAAGATAGATTGATGACGGAGACTGTTTATTTATTTTTTCAAGAAGCATATTAATCGTACTTTGATCATTCTGATTTACTTTTGTGTTGAGGCTTGAAGCATCGGCTTCGTCATCGAGAAGGAAAAGAGGCTCCTCCTTGTAAATAGGATTGGTGGAAATGTTGTTCGCCCAAGTCTTGAGTACACCAGGATTTTTCTTGAGCACGAGCATCGTTGGCATTGAAAGACCGCGCGTAAGAAATGCTTCTTCATCTGTTTCGCCAAGCACATTAAAACCAGCCATAAAACCACCTAGTGAATTCTTTGCACGCTCAAGTGTCTGTTTATGGAGAAGCACATTATCTGTAGTAACAAGTATAAAAAATTTAAAACCTCTATCGGCTGCTGCAGCTGCAATTGCAAGCATCTGACCTGTTTTTCCGCTCTGCACATGACCATAAAGCAAACCCGAAACATGACTATTATGATCAAAAGTATCTATATGTTTCTTTGCAAAATCTTTTGCGCTTTTAGTCAGTGCTTCAACAAGCGCTGGGTTAATAGCACCTACTCGTTTTAAATAATTGTCTAAAAGTTTATTCATGTATTATCTTGAAAAATCTAACAGCCACACTTCTGGATCGGAGGTCTCTTTGAGGGAGATGGTATGCCGTCCATATGCATCCAGTACTTCTTTGGTCACGGGCTTACCAACCTTGAGACAACCAGCTTTTTCAAGTCTTCCCTTAATCCACCGACCGAGAGTTTTTAGATCGCCTTCAGATCTAAAATTCTTCCCATAATCTCCTTGGATTTTGCAACCAAATCGCCACCCATCATCTGTATATACACGAATGACAGAATCTCGTTTCGGGTAGCCATCCGCCGTAGTTATCTCTATTGGAACAATAAGTTCCACTTCGTACCAGTGGCGGGGACGGATTGCCCCAGTACTTGTTGCCAGTCTTCCTTTCCCAAAATAAGTATTGAGATTACTTTTCGCTTCTGTTTTTAAAGGAAGGTCAAACACACGATCGGTCGTCGTAACTTCTACTTTATCGTATTCTTCATCCTCCGCTTTTTCCACGTCTATCCTATCTTTTAGTAGATCTGGTGTTTCAATAAACGATTCAGGCTTTGGCCAATCAAGGATGTTTATTGATGCCTTTATAACAAGATCGTTATGGAGAAGATCAAGTTTGAAAAGGATATTTTCCTCAGTAAACAGAGCATCAACTTCCCACTGACGATTATCGAGTATGTTGCCAAGGTTTGATGATCCTACCATCGCAGAAACAGGCACAGCTGATCCTTCCTTACTAAATACGTAGGTTTTCCCGTGGAATTTGAAAGCAGTGCACACACGGACACTTCCTATTTCTTTTTCCTTTAGAAAAGTCGCTAGGTCTAACGCAGCTTCATACTGTGCCTGCGTAAACCCCTCTCTTCCATGCATGCCGATAACCAGACTGCAAGTTTTTGTTTCATTCTTTTCACTATAAAAAAGCAGAATTGATTTGAGCTCTAGCAACGACTCCTCAGATACATATCCTGTAGCTATTTTTAGGCTGTCAGAATTAACGACCCCTGATTCAAAAGCTTCGCCGAAAGAAGAGTTATCGTAGTCGCAAGGTTTGATTTTCGAATAAAGTAGTTCCATGCGATCTTATTTTATAAATCATATAATTCGTCTAAAAAATTCCTAATTGCTTTTGCAATCGGTTTGATTCCGGCAGGGGGCACAGAATTGCCTATTTGTCTTCTGACTTCTGCTATCGACCCCACGAATTGAAAATCATCTGGGTAACCAAACAAACGAGCACGTTCTCTATTGGTAAGAGGTCTATTTTCTTTCCAGTGGTAGCCCCAAGTACCACCACCGCCACCGGCAATGATAGTAGTCGAGGGCTTGTCTGGATGCAAACGACGGTACACGTGCGAGATCATTCCTTTCACATAGTGCGGTGAGTTTTTGGGAATGTCAGTAAAGTTTCCGCCCGGCGGTATTAATCGTAATTTTGCAACAGTGCTTGGATTAATATTTTGATTCTCATTATTGAACGACATCTTGTCAATATCTTTCAAAACCTCTTTTGCAGTGATATAATTTTCTGGAGTGTGGGTAGGAGACGGCAGTTTAAATTCTTTTTCTAGATCATTGCGAATTCCAATGATGAGCACTCGCTGGCGAAGCTGGGGAGCTCCGTAGTCTGCAAAGTTTATAGGGTAGACATCTACTTTGTATCCTGCCTCCCCAAAGTCATTTACAATTTGTGTAACAGCTTTGCCTTTATTGGCACTTAAAAGACCCTTCACATTTTCCGCAATAAACATTTTAGGTTGTTTTGCCAACACAACGCGTACAAATTGCCGGTATAGATTTCCTCGATCAGTTCTAAGACCCATACGCTTCCAGATCATACTGAAGTCTTGACACGGGAATCCACCGAGGATAATATCGCATTTAGGGATATCCTCATTTTTGATCGTTGTAATACTTCCTTCCGTTATGTGATCGCCAAAATTCTTTTTGAAAGTTTCACAAGCCCAGTGGTTTACATCATTTGCCCACAAAATATCAAAACCCTCATTTTTAAATCCCAGATCCATCCCGCCCGACCCTGAAAACAGAGAAGCTACGCGGTAAGCTTTTCTCTTTGCTCTCGGCTTTTGTGATTTGCCATTCTGTGGCTTCGTTTCGGTGTATTTTTGCTTCTGGAGAATAGTTGTTTCCATATAAAGATTATACCTTAAAGCATTTTAAAAAGTCGCTAGTTTTTTCTGTAAAAAATCGTTGAATCCCAAATCGCGACCTTAACAAAGCCGCGATTCAGTAAAAAGCTGTCCACACCCGTGATCTCAGTCATAGGAATTTGTAAGAGATCACTCAATAAAAATGAAATTTCCAGCTGTAAAATCGAGAGCAAGTGATTACTCCAACCACACTCGTTGCAAATCTTATATCGCGTCTTTCTTCTGCCTCTTTAGTTCAACAAAAAGTAACTAGCCGTCCTTCCACACAAACACAACTTTAAGATGAGAATTTTGCATAGAATTATTTCATTAAAACATCCCTCCAGAGGCGGGCGGGCAAGCGAAATACCTAGCCACTAGACCTAGATTATACCCTGAACTACTTGGATTATACATAAAAGACGCATAATTACGAACGTAATTACACCCCCAAAATTATCTGGAGCCGGGCTTGGTGACCTTCGTCAAGACTTCGGCGTACCTTTTCCATCTGACAGACCATGCTGTAGCCTTGGCGAAAGCTGGCTGGCAGTTTGGTACGAAATTGGAACCTTTATAAATAGTATCAAAAACTGAAGGATTCTAAGTTTATTTAAAACAGGCTCGTCAAAACTAAACCGTGTAATCAAAAAGTTTAAGACCTTCTTCGCGAAGCACGCCGGGAATTAATTTAACTATATGTCCCCTACCTTGATTAAGAATTTCTTTACAGGGTATGTCTACTTGTCGCCACGAAAATTTACCAATTACTTTTTTTGCCATCTGTTCAACCATATCATCCCTAGAAACAGAGTAAACAATAGTCTCAATTTTGGCCCAAAAGGCCGCCGTAGCACACATAGGACATGGCTCATGTGACGAATAAAGTACACAACCTTCTAAGTAAGGCTGTTTTAAAATTTCACGAGTTGCTTTACGTATGGCATCAATTTCCGCATGTCCGTTAACCGGATCATTGGCAGATTTTAAAGTTTCATATCCTACTGAAATTACTTCTCCATCTTTAACAATAACAGCACCGATAGGATAATCGCCCTGCTTTCCAGATTCATGAGCAGCCGCAATCGCCTTTTTCATAAATTTTTCGTGTTCGTTCATTTTGTATATTGTATCAAAATCATTTACTGCGGGATACGGACTCCTTTCGGTAAACTCAAGTGGCAAAATCCAAGACCGTTTCTTTGTCTCTTGAACTACTTGGATTATACACAAAAGACGCGTAATTACGAACGTAATTATGTTCGTAATTACGCCCCCGAAATTGTCTGAAGGCTCTACTTGGAGGTTATAAAAGCTCTTTTACTATTTTATCAAGATTATCAAATTATCGAGGTTCAACCTCGATACTCACTTACCTAGAAAAATTAAACCAAGAGATATAAGAACTACAGATATCCAAACTAAAATATAGGGTATAAATTATTATTTATTATTTTTCTAACTCTCTTTTCAAATAATAGAGAGCTGCTCTTGCTCCGATGCCCTCATTTTTTGGTTTAACTGGATATATTACGGAAACCAGCTCCCACCCCTCAGCTCCATGACTTCTTAACATTTCCTGGTCATCAAAAATTCTTTCATGTGGACTCCCGATAATCATTTTATATTCAAATTTTTTCATATTTTTTTGTTTGCCAATTCATAATTATTTATAAGTTATTTTCATCCATTAGCTCACGAATGGTTTTACCTTTATATGTCCAAAAAATTGTCCCCTGCACAGCTTTCCAATTTTTATCAAATTTATCTTTCAGTATTTTTTGAGCTGATTTTGAAAGAGAAGTCTTTTTTCCGTTATAATAAATAATATTTCCTTTTCCTACTTCTGCAATAATATTTTGATAAATTTCATCCCCTTCTTTGAATTTCATTTTCTCACCTTCTTTAATTCTAAGCTTTGCAAATTTACTCTTTGTCTCTTGTTCTTTCTCTGTTTTTATATTTTTATTATCTAAAATAAAATCGCAAACTCTCTCAGGGTGAACCTGTAAAAATTCACGTTTGCGGTTTATTCTTTGTTTTGCAAAGTGTTGCAAAATCTTTTGTTCTAATATTTCTGCATTTTTCAGCTCAAATTTTTCGTATATCTGAAATCTTGTTGGGGTTGAAGTTTTATTCAAATCTTTCAAACGCTTTTCAACATCGCCAGTTATTCCAACCTTGCAAATATCAGACATTGATATATTAGTAATAATGTATAGATAATTTTTCATATTTTTATTTAATCAAAACATCCCTCTAGAGGCGGGCAGACAAGCAAAACACCTAGCCACTAGACCTAGATTATACCCTGAAATACTTGGATTATACACAAAAGACGCGTAATTACGAACGTAATTACGCCCCCGAAATTATCTGGAGCCGGGCTTGGCGGCCTCCGTCAAGACTTCGACGTACCTTTTCCATCTGACAGACCATGCTGTAGCCTTGGCGAAAGCTGGCTGCCGGGCTTGGACTCGAACCAAGATGACGACATTCAGAGTGTCGCATCCTACCATTAGATGACCCGGCAATTATTTTATTTTTTAAACATTTTGGCGAGCAAGTTAAAAACCCTCCAATTATCAGTTTTATAGCACAGAAAAGGATAAATTAAAACAAAAGATGCGCGTTTGGAAACTTTGAGACGTATAAAAGCTTCACTTGGAAGCCGTTCATTTGGAAGCCGAGCTTCCAAATGGGAGCCTCAAAATGTGGTATAATATGTGTGTGAAAAAGCTCTCCGCCATTATTTTTGAAGCCCTGCCTGTGCTTTTTATGATATGGCTTGTGTCCGCAATCCCGAATGACTATCTTCTTACCTTGATGTATATCGCCCTTATTGACTTCTTTTTCAGGATAAAAAAAGAGCCGGGTGAAATTTTAGTTCTCGTCTCGGGATTTTTTATTATGATGCTCGCCGAAACAATTTTTGTCGCGACCGGCGCGGAAACATTCAACAGGAGAAGTCTTTTTGGAATAATGCCGCTTTGGCTCCCATTCCTCTGGGCGTATGGTTTTGTCGCTATAAAAAGAATTATTTTGACACTGCTTCCCAAAACAGATGTCTCTTAAGAAAATTCAAAAAGAATTGCGAAGATTGAAAAATCCTGAAAAAGCAAAAATTTTGCGGGGTTTTTTTAAAACAGGAAAAGGCCAGTATGGGGAAGGCGATATTTTCTTGGGTGTTATCGTGCCTCTGCAGAGACAGGTTGCTAAAAAATTCAAAGGGCTTCCTCTCGCCGACATAAAAGTTCTTTTGAAAAGCTCAATTCACGAACACCGACTCACCGCGCTTTTTATTTTAATTTCCCAATACGAAAAAGGAGATGGGAAAACTAAAAGTAAAATTGCTCGCTTTTATCTTGCAAACCGAAAGCGAGTAAACAACTGGGATTTAGTTGATTTGTCCGCGCCGAAAATTCTGGGGGCGCATCTTTTTAACAAAGATAGAAAAATTTTGCACTCTCTCGCCTCTTCAAAGAAACTGTGGGACAGAAGAATCGCGATTCTTTCAACGTTTTATTTTATTCGCCAAAAAGATTTCAAAGACGCATTGAAAATTTCAGAAATTCTCTTGAAGGATAAGGAAGACCTGATACGCAAAGCAGTCGGCTGGATGTTGCGGGAAGTTGGGAAACAATCAGAAAAAACTCTTAAGGAATTTTTGAAAAAACACGCTTCCTTGATACCCCGCGTAACTCTTCGCTACGCTATTGAAAAATTTCCCGAGCCAAAAAGGAAAGAGTATGTGAATAAATAAAAATAGACTACTCCGTTCATCCCCACCACTTGCCCGAATTGTTAAGGGCAAAACTGTGGGGTATTTCGGCATCTAATAAAAAGCTTCAGCCTTTCAATTTCGTAACCTCGTAACATTGTTGAACTTTCTTTCAGAATCTTTCTAACCAGAATCAAACGATCGTTCGATTCTGGTTAATAAAACAAACCACTCCGCCCCAGTGAGATAGTGCGAACGACAGCATTTACAAAGGCCTTGCCTTTGTAAATAAATAAAAGCCCGACTTTTCAGACGGGCTTTTTGAACTTTCTTTTTAAATCTCTTTCTCTCTTGTCCAAAACATTTATCTCACAAGCAATTTTGCCACATAATTTATTCCAGACTATCAAAATAAAAATTTTGATATGCCTTATAGGCAAAATATAGTCCAAGCGCCAAAGACGCCAGAACAACAAAACACAAAAGAAACAAAATACCCCAAAGAACAAATATTTCAACAGACATTAGTCGCCCCTCTTTCAATTAGACATTTCTTTTCTTCACCTTTTCTTTGCAAGCGCGGAGCCCTTTTTTCTAGAAAATACTGGATACAAACAACAAGAAGCAGTCCGAAATACATAACCCCCATAATTACAAAAAAACTATTTGCTATTACATCTTTTATATCGCTTCCGTTCATCTGCGCCTCCTTTCTTTGCTCCTTCTTAGTTTTTCCAATCCTTTATCAGCCTAGCTTGTAAGCAAAAAAAGTCAATAGAGACACGCTATTGATTATATTTTTACTCAAGAGTATAGTGTAAAAAAATAATGTTCTTTTACAAGAAAGGAGGCGTTCTATGAGGCAAGCCCTTTTGGAGAGAAAGAAACGATACCACAGAGATGAAATGGTGCAACCTCTCGCGTACGCTCTTTGGTCGGCAGGAAAGATGGCATTTGAGCTTAAAAGTGTGGAGAGATATATGGAAAAAAAGGCATGGCAATTCCGTATATCGGAAAAAGAAATTTCCTATTCGCTTCTAATTTTTTTGATAGTGGCGGGAATGATTGGAACGAGCGGCCTTTGCCTGATTATAAATCAGCCAGCGCTGGTGCTTTTGCAATCCTGTCTGCTGATAGTAAGTTTTATTATTTTAACGACTCTCACATCAACCGTCATAGATGCAGAAAAATTGACATCCAAAGAAAAAATAACTGCGTATTCCGCGATGGCTTTTTTCTTCCTCGGAGGAGGATGGCTAGTATATGTAATCTACTCATTCTGCGGACCAAAAACGAAAGAGTGGGCTCCCTTTCTTCTCAAGCACTATGATAAAAGAAAACTACCATCTTTCGTGCTTGAAACAATTGGAGAAGTCGGAATGCGCTGTCCGGAGGCGAAGTTTGTTGTCTTTGAGCTTGATAACGACCCGATTCTGTTGGTAAAACTTGAAAAGGAAAAATATTACATTGAAGCGTGGTCGGAACCATCTTTTAAAGGAAAGCGAATCGCGTAGACCTTCTTTCACGTTAAAAGCCCCTTGACTATCAAGGGGCTTTTTTTATCGAAGTATTATCGAGGTTCAACCTCGATAATACTTCGATAATACCTTGAATGAATCTATACTTTTTTCTCACCTGCGACTTTCACAAACGCGGTGAAAAGCGGGTGTGGTTTACCCGCCTAAACTTTTTAAGGTCTACTCCTCCTAAAATCAATGCAGTCAGCTAGATTTCCTCTCTTTAGCGGCCTCTATGAACACATTGAAAAGTTTGTGCGGGTGAAGAGGACGCGCCTGAAATTCGGGATGAAATTGCGTACCGAGAAAAAACGGATGAACGGTTTTGGGAAGTTCGGCTATTTCCATAAGCACGCCATTAGGAGAAGTGCCTGAAAAAACAAGCCCTTTTTCTTCAAGCTTCTTGATATATTCAATGTTTACTTCATAGCGATGGCGATGCCGTTCCGATATATTTTCGGTTTTATACGCGCCATAGGCGATTGTCCCTTTTTTAATAACCGCCGGATATCCGCCAAGACGCATCGTCGCGCCATATTTCTCTTGCTCAAGATTTTTCTTCTGGTCAGACATAACATCAATTACCAAATGTTCACTTTCTTTGTTAATTTCCGCGGTAGACGCGCCTTTCAGTCCAGCGACATTTCTCGCGTATTCAACAACAGCTAGCTGCATACCGTAGCATAATCCCAAGTATGGGATTTTATTTTCTCGTACGTAGCGGATAATTTTTATTTTCCCCTCAATTCCCGTTTCCCCGAATCCACCCGGTACTATGATACCGTCAAATTTTGAAAGCCCAGACAGACGAGCTGAGCCTTTTTCGTAATCCTTTGAATTAATCCACGTAAGGCGGGGTATAACTCCGAGTTTCGCGCAGGAGAATTTCACCGCTTCAATCACCGATACATACGCGTCGGAAAGCACGAAATTTCCAGTGTCAAAATATTTTCCGGCAATCGCGACGTTCACTTCTTTCGTCGCTGTATTCATACTGCCAACAAACAGCTTCCATTTGCTCATTTCGTTGTTTGCCTTCGGACGCAAATGAAGTTTCCGAAGAATTTTTTCTCCTATTTTGTCGCGTTCAAAGTTGAGCGGTACATCATAGATGCTTTCTATATCGGGAGCAGAAATTACATTTCCGACAGGGATATTGCAGGAAATTGATATCTTCTCTTTTCGTTTTTTATCCAAAGGCACTTCACTGCGGGCAATAATCATATCAGGCTGCACTCCATAGGAGTTAAGAAGACGAACCGCGTTTTGCGTCGGCCGCGTTTTCATTTCTCCTATTTTGCTTGGAATCGGTAAAAATGAAACCATAAGGAACATTACATCATTAGGATGTTTGATTTTTAAGACTCGCGCCGCTTCAATAAACAAAATATTTTGATAGTCTCCTACGGTGCCTCCCACTTCAATAAGAGAAATCTCCGAACCATTTACCTCTGCCGCCTTGTGAATACGGCGGGTAATTTCCTCCACAATATGCGGAAGAGCCTCAACGCACTTTCCTTTGTATCCAAGATTTCTCTCTTTCTCAATCACATTTTGATAAACCATTCCGCTTGTAATGTAGTCTTCCGAGCGAAGATCAAGAGACATAAAGCGTTCATAATTTCCCATATCTTGGTCGCACTCCATTCCGGAATTTAAAACAAAAACCTCACCGTGTTCAGTGGGGTTCATAGTCCCCGCGTCAACATTTAGATACGGGTCAATTTTGATTGGGTTCACTACAAACCCTCTCGCCTGTAAAATTTTTCCGATAGATGAGGCAGCGATACCCTTACCCACGCCTGACATAACGCCTCCTATTACAAATATGTATTTATGGTGCTTTTTCCGCATCATTCTTCAACTTTTATCTATCGCCGCAAATGCCTCATCACCGCTAAGTAACTTGAAACTGCGCCAATAAAAATTCCCGCGCAGATAATAATGAAGAAAATCTGCCCAAAATTCGCAATATAATAGTCAAACACATTAAGTCCGATAAAGAATCTCTCTGTAAGTCTTCCAAGCCAGAACGTCAATGGATAGAAAAGAACGAGAGTAAAAACTGCCGCGATAAAACCATACAAAATTCCACCTACCACAAATGGACCACGAATGTAGGAGGGGCTTGCCCCCACAAGACGCATAACAGAAATTTCCTCGCGGGAGATATGAATAACAAGACGAATTGTATTGAACGTAATAAGAACGGAAATAAACACAAGAATAAGTGTCAGGATAAATCCGAAACGTTCAGATGAGTCAATGATTTGGGTTAATTTATTTATGGCAGTCTTATTCTGAAAATAATTAATTTTATCTACAATCTGCTGCCCTTCTTTTGAAAGAATGTTATCCCCTTGCAAGAATTGGGCAATTCCTTCGTACTGAGAAGTTTCTTTTGCTTTTATATTAAGAGACGCGCCAAGCGGATTATCATTCAATTCGCCCAAGGCCTGAATAGTAAACTGATCATCCTGATGACGTTCTTTAAATCTCTCAAGAGCTTCCTCGCGGGAAATATACGTTACGGAAGCGACTTCGGGAAGTGTTTCAAGGGAGGCTTTGATAGCTAAAACATCTTCTTCGGAAGCAGTTGTCACAAAATAAACATTCACATCGACTTTGTCCCGAAGAGCGGTCAGCGCGGAATCAGAAATCGCACTCAAAAAAATTACCGAACCAATCACAAACAGCGTTACTACCATAATAAGAACCGCAGAAAGAGAAACGAAACCGTTCCTCCAAAAATTAAAGAATCCTGATTTTAATATTCGTTTAGTTGTAGTAAGAAACATAATAATTAAGTAAAAAGTTAAATGTCAAAAGTTGAAAGTGAATCCAAATTGATTTTATAGAATATATTTTCCTTCTTTGTCATCGCGAATAATTTTTCCCTGTTCTATTGTGATGACTCGCTTTCCTATCGAATCAACCACCCCTTTATTGTGCGTTGTTAGAATCACCATTGTCCCAAGGTCGTTGATCTTTTTAAGAATTTGAACAATTTCAAATGTGTTTATAGGGTCAAGATTCCCTGTCGGTTCATCAGCAATAATAACATCGGGCTGGTTAACAATCGCCCGCGCTATCGCAACACGCTGCTTTTCTCCTCCCGAAAGCTCGTTAGGAAAACTCCAGATTTTTTTTCCAAGATCAACAAGCTCAAGTACGTGGGGAACATCACCCTCTATGTCTTCATCAGTTTTTCCAGATGCTTCCATAGCGAACGCGATATTTTCATACACTGTCTTATGAGGAAGTAATCGGAAATCCTGAAAAACCATTCCAATACGGCGGCGTAAATTTGTGACAAGTTCTCCGCAAAGAGAGTGAACATCTGTTGATTCAAAAAAAATCTTTCCTTTGGTGGGTGTGTCTTCAGCAAGAAGAAGTTTGAGGAGAGTTGTTTTACCCGCGCCAGAATGACCGACAATTGAGAGAAACTCTTTGGGCTCTATGGAAAAAGTAATATCCTGAAGAACGACACAGCTGTCCTGATACACCTTAGAAACTTTTTCAAAATAAATCATTGGGATAGTTTTTAGCTTATAGCTGTTAGTTTTTAGGAAATATAAAATACAGTCTCGAAAAAATACCCCTTAACAACTATAAATCACTTATAAAGTATACCTTAGAGGAAAGGTAACTCAAAATATCACTTTTAGTCATTACTAAAAGCTGAAAGCTAACAGCTAATCGCTATGTATTACAGGTTTTTTTCAGCCTCTAAAAATTCATCCAACTCACCGTCAAGGACTTTTTCGACGTCGCGAACTTCCACTTCGGTCCGATGGTCTTTTACCATTTTGTACGGGTGAAGCACGTATGAACGAATTTGATTCCCCCACTCAATCTCTGTCGTTTTGCTTACATACATTCCTTCCTGCTTTTTTATCCTTTCTTCCTCCAGCGCCTTGAAAATTTTCCCGCGTAAAATCATAAGCGCCTTTTCCTTGTTCTGCGCCTGACTTCGTTGCGAGTTAACATGCGCAGAAAGTTTGGTCGGAATATGCACCACGCGCACTGCTGTTTCTCGCTTATTAACATTCTGTCCTCCCGGACCGCTTGAACGAGCAAACTCAAATTTGAGCTCATCTTCTGGAATTTCAATACTTTTTGCGTCCACTTCTTCAAACTTCGGAATAACTTCAACAAGCGCGAACGACGTGTGGCGAAGTTTTTTCGCGTTAAACGGAGAAATGCGGACAAGGCGATGCACCCCCGATTCATTTTTGAGTATTCCATAGGCATTTTTTCCTTCTATTTCAACAGTAACATTTCGAAATCCTCCGTGGTCATTTTGATTCTGATGAAGCACAGTATAGCGCCAGTTTTTTCTTGCAACAAATTTTTCGTACATTGAAAAAAGCATTGCCGCAAAATCTTCGGCATCGTCCCCTCCCGCGCCAGCAAACAGAGTCATAACTGCGTCTCCCTTGTCATATTTCCCTATTCCCTCAGCTTCATCTTTTAGATTTTGAATCTCTTTAATAGTTTCTTGAGCTTTTGTTTTGTTATTCCAAAAATCGGGGAGAGACATTTGCTCCTCTAGTTCTTTTATTTTTTCGGAAATATTATTGTTCATATCATTCATAACTCATAAGTTGCTACCTACTTGGGAGCTTCGCCTCCAAGCTGTTTAAAAATGTTTTATGTAGAGCCGCCCCCTCCCCAAACTTGAACCCACGACCTACACATTAGCGTTTTAGCAGTTTTTTCTAGAGCCCACGGTCGGAATTGAACCGACAACCTACGGTTTACGATACCGTTGCTCTACCAATTGAGCTACGTGGGCATATTCCAGAAAAAACTGCTAAAACCCGATCCGTAAAATAATCTCCCAGATTATTTTACCTTTACCAACTGAATTAGGATGGCACAACCAGAGCCGATGACCAGATTTGAACTGGTGACCTACTCCTTACCATGGAGTTGCTCTACCAACTGAGCTACATCGGCTTATTGCTTCAACTTATATCAAAATAACTACAGTGACATCAAAACCGAATGATAATACATCAAAGAATCTTTTTCAAACTTTAATTACACAAAATAATGAGAAATTCCAACTTCGCGATAAAAAACGCGAGAACAACCGAAAACAAAAGCGCTCTGAAAAATTCACTACTCATTCTCGTAAATTAACGTATCCGGATAAAGAGTAACCCATGACGACCACACTGTTTTTACTGGAATAAATACCTCCCCTGTTTCCGAATGAATCATTACAACATCTCCACTGCCAGTTCGACGGAGAATCACGTTTTCTCCAGCAATAATGTCGTGGATTTGGTCTACCTCTAAAAAGTTGGAAGCATAATACGCCTTATGGAAATTACCGATAGCAAACCCATAGATTTCCTCGTTTGGCGCGATTCGCTCGTCATCAGTATTAGAAACTATGAAATCAGAAGCTTCTTGGTGTGTTCGTTTCTGTATATTCTCTTCTACGGGTGTACGCGACAAATACGCAAAAAAGAAAAAGAGCGTGAGCAAGGCTATTGCCGCAAAAAATTGAATGAGAGTTTTTTTCACCATTTATTAAAGTATACCCCCATACACCTGTTTTGGCATTATCGCATTGTGTTTTTTTAATTTTATCATCTGTCTATACAAATGGCACAAACATATTTAGCTAATCGGCACAGAATGGGACAGTAAAAACACAATGTCAAAACAGGTGTGGGAGTATACCCCACCAGAGTCAAAAACTGAAAGTCCACAAAGTAACTTGGAAGCTCTAACTTGGAAGCTCGGCTTCCAAATAAAAGCCTCAAAATGTGGTGTAATGTGTTTTTACTTATTACCCCGCGCCTTTTGCTTTTCTAAAAGGCTAGAGTATTACTGACGTTATGGTAATGTGCAACAAACTTGTGCCAACATTTTTGCCGTGATATAGTGTTGAGCATAATTGCCTTGAATTTCCTCTGTGTGAAATACGGGTAAGCCGCGGGGTAGAGTAGCGGTAACTCAGAAGGCTCATAACCTTCAGTCCCTGGTTCAAATCCAGGCCCCGCAACCACGTAAAGAGAATTGCTTTGCAATTCTCCACGTGGCAGGCCATATAAGTGGACTGACATGTGATGAAAATCTGCCATTTTGGCAGATTTTTCATTTTAACGTGAGCCCCGTGATGAACAAGGTGAATTTTACGGGGCAATGTATAATAATTGTATGTATTACGTCTACGTTCTTGAAAACACAAAAGATAAAAGCTTTTTAAAGATTATCTTTCAGAAAAATATTGAACTATACGAGTAGATAATTATTGACAAAAATCTCTTATACGATACCCTTTTGTTTAGAGAAATCGTTCTAATCATAAAGAGAAAGGGGTCTTAATAATGGGTAGAGATACAATAGAAATATTTTCTGAAGTGAGCGAAGAACACCGCGGGTTTATTGAGTCCATTGTCAAATACCTGAAGCAGCCATCAAAACGTCTAAAGGAAGAAGTTTCCCAAAAAGCGAAGGAGGCAGACAATTCACAGAAAAGTCATTACGAAGTTCAAACTTATTTTTCTAGAGGTTTAAAAAGCCGCCTTATAAAGCTTCAATGTATGGAAAGACAAGAATGGGTAACTTTTCTGTATGAAAATTTCAACAATCAATACCTGCGCCGCCTTAAGAAATTTTCTCCTTTCAAAGACTCGTTTTTATTCTTGGTTGATTATGAATACAGTCTTCCAAAAATATATAACGAGCTTGGAGACTATCTTCATGGAGGGTTCGAAGAGTCTTTTATGTTAATAATCGAGCAAAAAGGGTTAGAAACGTATAGTGGGAATGTTTACCTTGTCGCTTGCGATTCCCCCAACATGCTTAAAGGTGAACCCTTTCTGGTTTACGAAAAGAAAAAATGAACCCTAAATGGAAATGCATTTAGGAAGAGGCGCGTCAATCGCGCCTCTTTTTTATGGTAGATTTTGCTCTGTAAGTGTAGTAATCTAAAAATGAATTGTTACATATGCCGACGTAGCTCAGTGGTAGAGCACTTCACTCATAAAGAAGCGGTCGCAGGTTCGATCCCTGCCGTCGGCACCAAGTGAAATAAGGTGGAGATGAGTAGGCGATATCTTACTCTCAAGGTTATATTATACTGAAATGTATGGATTTTGATCAAAATTGTATCTATTCTAGACTTAGATCTGTACCTGTGGACACGGCGTGTCCACAGGTCTAAAAAGAGTCGAAACAAATCCAACTCTTTTTGTATTTTGCGCGGACTAGTGGACGACGTTAGAATTGGGATTGAAAGAAGAGAGAAAATTTATATTCCATATATATAAAAAGCCCAAGCGATATCTCCGCTTGGGCTTTGTCGGTTTTCTATTTACCTTCAATCTTCGCTATTTTACAAAAAGCTTCTTGTACCTTCTTATTTAGGAGCCCGTTACGTACTAAGACCATTTGAACCACTTGTTCCTGTACGCCATTCGTTATTTTATTTACAAGAAATATGCCTTCAAGATGCCAACCTTCCCCATTTTCCAGTAATTTCTCCACATAGTCCTCACCAGAAATAGGTAATCCTGTTTCATCGTCAGGATAGATGGCTTGGGCATCAATAACCCTTACTTTCTCGATATGCGTTTTCCAGTCTTCAGAAACATTATTAATGTCTCTTTGCATGATAATAAAGGGTGGCTTAACTCTTTTAAGTGGGTCACTGTATTTTTCCATTTAATTCCTCCTTTCCTATTGCTGAATCTGTCTCCAGTGGTTTTTTCCCTTCGTCTGTTTCTAGATATACAGCGATATAGTGAATGTAGAAGAGTTCTCTTAAATCTTCTTCTAGCGCGCATTCAAACGCTAAACGCTGCTCTTCGGGGAGACGCTCAATCATCATTTTCCACGTTTTTTTGTTTAAATCAGCAAATGATTGGTGCTGCTCAATTCTTCTTTCAAAGCAGTGTGGTTCATTTATAAGAAGCTCTCTTACCTTTGTGATAACTCTTGCACAGGATTCATAATCAGATAAAAATATCTTTTCCAAACCAACTGCTATTTCCTCAAAATCTTTTTTGATTTTTTCTGCATCTGCTTGTCTAGATTCAGTCATTTTCAACTCCTTTTTTTTGAAGGGTTTTTCAAAATACCAAAGCATTCTAGTATTAATAATAACATATTTGTATAAATATGTCAATAAAAGTTTCCTCTCGGTTAGAGATAGAAAACCCCTCCCATTGAGAGATTTTTTAGTATAAAATCGTATGCGCGAGAGACGGGACTCGGTCACAGTTACTAATTCGCTTCGCGAAAAGTACTGCCGACCCCGACTCGACGCAGGATTCATTTCAGAAAGATTTCCCAAACCTTTCTGAAATGGCATCTCCGTCGTTCGAGTCCCGCCACAAATCACACTAGAAAGTAAAAATGCCTAGATTAGAAAATCTAAGCATTTTTACTTTTGCGCGAGAGACGGGACTCGGTCACCTCGCTCGCGTGCCGTCGCACGCTCACTCCGCGACCCCAGCATTTTGGTTTTGTCTACTGACAAAACATCAAAATGCTTTTCAAGTCCCGACGAAACTAAAGCAGTTTAGTTTCTTCTCTCGCCAAATAACGCAAACAGGATACCAAAAAGGTATCCTGTTTTAGCGTTTGCGCGAGAGACGGGACTCGAACCCGCAACCTTCCGCGTGACAGGCGGATGCTCTAACCAGTTGAGCTACTCCCGCAATACAATCTTATCTCCATAAAGCACTTTTAACGTTTTATGGAAAAGTCTACACTTTCTCACCAAATATAAGCGATGCGAAACATTATTATACATCAGCGCGTATAAAGCAAGGCTGTGTACAGTTAATCATATAGCATTTTTAACCAAGCCACGTCGCTCGCGCATAGTAAAAAGCCCGACAAAAAAGTCGGGCTTTGCTTTAATTTAAAGAGGGTATGTAGAGAGAGCTTGAGAAATCTTTCTCGCACACTTCTTCTAACCTACCAAGAACAGCAAGACAGCTTTCTACATTTATTTCTTCTGCCATTTTTGAATTTTCAATTTGACGCAGAAGTTCCAAACTTTCTTCCTTTCTGATAATCCCCTCTTTTATAGCGCGGTTTATAAACATACGAGCTGTTTCCTTTGAAAAAACTGGGACCTTTTCAATAGGAGAAAAAACAAGGAAACCAAATCTTTTGTTTTTCTTGCAGGAAAGAAAGTATGGAGCAAATTTAACAATAGACCCAGTCATTATTACCTCCTTTCTTTAAGATATTATTATTAACAAACGTGCTTCTTAAACTTATATATCTTTTTTTAAAAAATTTGTCAACAAAGTCAAAAAGCCCCCTATAAAAATAGGGGGCTAAGATTTTTGTGAGGAGAGTTTATGCTATTACCATTTCTTCTTGGACCACCAATTTCTGCACACTGCGCAGTTGTGGTTTTAGTCGGGAAAGGTCCATCACAATATCCAAAAGATGGAGTCTTCTTGAACCTTTCAGATAGGGAGTTTTTTCAATTTCCTTAATTAAACGATGGAAATCATGGCCTGTGATTTTCGCGTCAAAAAACGCTTGCGCAACAATCTCTTCGGCAGCCTGCCGAGAGAAAACGTTCTCCTTGCGGCCGCAAAGGTCAATTATCAGATGCCCGTCGCAATCACCTTTCATTGTCTTTGATTTTGGATACTGTCCGGAATAAGGCCTATTTTTCACACTTCCCCTCCTTTACTTTGTCCGCGTTATACGGAACGGGTTTAACTTTTCTGATATTTAGAATACCAGAATTTCATATAAGAGTCAAACAAGACGCGAGAATAGCGCTAGATATAGTAAAATTCTTCAAATACTTGTCGATATAGGTCAATAACCCTGCGTGTCTCTCTCTCGTTTAAAAGAAAATCTCCCCCCTCATGAGCAATCGCGTTTCTTATTTTATGCGCTTCCCACGCCAGATCAATAGTCGTAAAGTCGCTCTTTTCAACCTGCTTGAGTCTATCGCTCATTGTATCCCCGTGATAACCCATTTTTTCAAGAATTTCTTCAAGCATAATGTCTGCTTCCAAAATAGCGACTTTCCAATCGCTTGGATTGCTAGATTCCACGCGCGCAAGCACTTTTTCCCATTTCTTATTTTCCACTTTTTGAGACTCTGTGTCTGTAGCAGCAGACTCTCCCCTGCCTTTCGGATATAGAAGCGCTATTTCTTCCGCTCTAATCATATTTATCTTTCTTGTCAAATAAAATATTCCAACAAGAAAGATAACTGAAAGAGTTACAGAAACAATTTTTAAGACAGGAGACATATCAATAAACATTTCTACCCAGTAGGTGCGACTGAGAAAATTAGGGTTAACTTTAGATATAATACTTTTTAAAATTCTGCGAAGCGCGTCAGCCAAAACAATAACCAAAAGAAGCCCCGCTCCGACGTCAATCGCGCTTACGACCGGATCCTTTGCAATTGTTGGTTTTTTTTCTTCTGCCATATTTTTACTCTCCTAAAAACTGACTCCCTACCATAAAAAGTGAATGTTCCCCTCTATGTGGCGCCATCAATTGGAGACCAAGTGGAAGCTCTTTCTCCTCACGAATAACGGCGCCAGACGGAATTGAGAGAGCGGGAATTCCGACAATATTTGCTGTTACCGTAAATATATCGGCAAGATACATAGAAAGAGGGTCATTCACTTTTTCCCCTATTTTAAACGCGGGAGTTGGGGTCGTGGGAGTAATAATAATGTCAACGTTTTTGAACACATTTTCAAAGTCATCGGCAATCAATCGGCGGACATCATTAGCTTTATTATAATACGCATCGTAATATCCCGCTGAAAGCACGTAGGTTCCAAGAAGAATGCGACGACGAGCTTCTACACCAAATCCTTCGCCTCGTGTGTTGAGATAATCTTCCAAAAGATTCGCTCCTTTTTTGTGAAGTCCATATTTCACTCCATCAAAACGAGCAAGATTCGAAGATACTTCAGCCGGCATCAAAATATAATATGAAGCAAGGGCGTACGCAATGTTAGAGAGAGATATTTCTTTAGTTTTAAATCCAAGAGATTCAAATTTTTTTATTGATGCCTCAAAATTCTCTTTAACATCTTTGTCAATTCCCTCTATCTCTAGAATTTCGCGCGGAATTCCGATAATATATTCTTTTTTAGGAGAAACAG
Organism: Minisyncoccota bacterium; assembly: GCA_023137185.1. Taxonomy (GTDB): domain Bacteria; phylum Patescibacteriota; class Minisyncoccia; order Phycocordibacterales; family JAGLPS01; genus JAGLPS01. Next base: position 103,916 of record JAGLPS010000002.1, on the reverse strand, counting down.
CATTTATACTTCCAGAAATCGATGTGCTGTCATATTTGTCTTTTCCACAAATTGCTTTAAAAATAATCTCCGCGTCGGCAACTGTTTTTGTAATCGGACCAATAACATCTAAAGACGAACCCATAGCCATAAGACCGTAACGAGACACTGTGCCATAGGTTGGTTTAAGTCCGATACACCCGCAGAAACTTGCAGGCTGCCTTATAGACCCTCCTGTGTCAGAACCAAGCGCCGCGAGCGCGCCTCCCATTGCGACTGCCGCAGCAGAACCTCCAGACGAGCCACCCGGAACCCTACTCAAATCTCGCGGATTCTTTGTTACACCAAAAGCGGAAGTTTCAGTGGAACTACCCATAGCAAATTCGTCCATATTAGCGCGTCCTAAAAATACTGCCCCCTTTTCAATGAGTTTATGAGCAGCTGTTGCCGTGTAAGTGGCAGTATATCCTTCAAGAATTTTTGATGCCGCACTCGCCTGCTTTCCCTTTATGAGAATGTTGTCTTTTATCGCAAGAGGGATACCTGTTACGATATTTTCTTCCTTTGATTCAAATATTTCTTGCGCTTGTTGCGCCTGCTTTTTTACATCATCATAAATTTCAAGATACGCATTGATTTCAGGATTCTTTTTTTCTATAACTTCAAGATACGCATCAGCAAGTTCCATAGCAGAAAAATCCCTACTTTTTAAATGCTTGTGAGCTTTATCAATTGTTAAATCTGTCAGATCAATTGCCATCCCATTAGAAGTAAGAAACCCAGAGGTTTCCGTCATTGTTATTAAAATTGTTAAGTAGTCGACTCATAAAGTGATATTGTAATGCGTGTTTTAAGTTCATAACGTTATGACCTGCCTGCGGTAGGCAGGCTTCTAACGGGATAAGTCAGAGAATATTTTTTACCTTTAGGTAATTACCTTCTTTCTTCGGAAATTCGTCTACGATATCTTTCGTATGCACACCGCTTTCATCAGGGTTTATATCTTCCCGCATCACATTATAAACCGTCTCCTTTTGGAGAGCCTTCGCGTTACTAGCATCCGCGTTTTTAATTTGCTCAACATAGCCAAGAACAGAGTTTATTTCTTCTGGAAAGAGGCTTTTTTCTTTTTCAGAAAGTCTGATACGGGCGAGAGAAGCGAGTTTCTCGATGTCTGTACGGGTAATCATAGAATTAAGTGTACGAATAAAGAGAGGCTCTGTAAACCCAGCACTACTTTTTTCCTGAAAAAAAGTAGTGCTGGGTAAACCTTATTAGAAAAATTTTAGCATACATAACTAACTATCGAGGCACTACTATCGAGGTTGAACCTCGATAGTAGTGCCTCGATAGGAAATATACACCCTGCGGCAAAGACCGCAGAGTAATGCTGGTACTCGCTCTGCTCGTTCATTTGCCCCGCCGTAGGCGGGGCGGTATTGACCTATAGTTTGACTTCGACCTGCCTACGGTAGGCAGGCTCGCTTGTTAAAAAATAGCCCGTTTCTATCAAGAAAACGGGCTACAAACCTTTTTGCGCTTTTTCGCGCTTGACCAAATCGTTTGGTCAAAAGAAGTGAAAGAGTGCGCGGACGATCCCGGCTACTTAGACAATCCGCCTGCAGTACCAAGTCTTATCATCATTACGTTGTCCTCCTTTCTTCAAAAACAAAGAACTTTATTAAAAAGATAACATAAGAAGAAAATTTCAGCAACAAAATATGGTCATTCTACTAATGCGCGCGCAGACCATACCACTCCTGTTTTTGTTCTGATGTCGACCGCATGTTTTCGGGAAGAAGTTCTTCTATTTTTTTCATAAGAATTGAAGTTTCTTCCGTAAGAATAGTACTCGGTATTTTATTTTTGTTGCCAGGATAATAAATTCTGTATGGTTTCCCGAAATGAATTTCAATTTGAGAAAGGCTTTTGATGAATTTCGCATCGTATGGAAGAACTTTATCGCTTCCAACAACAGCCGCGGGAACAATAACAGAATCGGCGCGGATTGCCGCGTGGACAGCGCCGGGTCTCCCCTGTATAAGCCTTCCGTCTTTGCTTCTTTTTCCTTCAGGAAAAATGATGACGCAATGCCCGTGGTGAAGCATTCTAAGAACATCGGCAAGACTTTTTCGGCTGTACCTCTGATTTACGGGAATGGTCCCTACAGTTTCCATAAACCATCTTAGAAACCAATATCGAAACAGTTTTTTGTTTGCCATACAGTGTATCCTTTGAGGAATTCCTAAGCTGACAAAGACAAGTGACGGGTCAAAGTAGCTTATATGGTTTGGAGCGATAATCACCGCGCCTTTTCTAGGAATATTTTCAATTCCTACGATTTTGAGCCTAAACAGCAGGCGCGCCAACGCAAGTATCAAAAAACTGGAAACAGTATAAACCATTTTCCCCCACAATCCAATTTCTACTTTCATTTTCTCCTCCTCAGCGCAAAATAAGGTTTAAAGGTACGTTTAAAAGGAGAATATACGAAAAGAGATTTTAAATCAACTATGCTAAAAAATTAAGAAATTCCTTCTCTGTAAGAATTTTAACGTTTAGAGATTGCGCTTTTTGGAACTTTGAACCCGGATTTTCACCAATTACCAAATAATCTGTCTGCAAAGACACTGATTCTGACACTGAACCTCCTTTTGTCTTTATCTTCTCTTTCGCATCCTCCCTCCCCAATGATCGCAGCGTTCCTGTAAGAACAAAGGCTTTACCAGACAGCTTTCCTAAATGAATAGTTGGATTTGATATCGAAAGATATTGAAGCAGGTCAGAAAGCATTTTTTTGTTTAAGGAAAAATTAAACCATTCGCGTATTGAGGTCGCGACAATTGGACCTACTCCCTCAAGCGCTTCAAGTTCTTCAAAAGATGCGCCCTGAAGTTTCTTGACTGTCTTAAAATGAGAAGCCACATCTTCCGCCACCCCTTCTCCTACGTGAGGAATAGAAAGCCCTACCAAAAGTTTCGGAAGGGTCGTTTTGCGAGCAATTTTAACTGATTCAAGAAGGTTATCCGCCGACTTTTCGGCAAAACGCGGAAGATTCAAGAGGTCACCTTTTGTGATAGAAAAAATATCGGCATATGAGGAGATAAGTTTGTATTTCAAAAGCAAATCAATAATTTTAGGCCCCAACTTTTCAATATTAAGGGCTTTCTTTGACACAAAGTGATACAATCGTCTCTTTTGTTGAATAAATGAATTTTTATCAACACATCGCCATGCCGCTTCACCGGAAATTCGCTCTATTTTTCCACTTTCTCCGCATTCAGGAACGGACACGGGAAATTTGTACGGTTTTTCTTTGTCTGTACGCATTTTTGCGACCACAGAAACGATATCCGGAATAACATCACCCGCTTTTTGCAAAATCACCGTATCTCCTATCCGCACATCAAGACGCTTGATTTCATCTTCATTGTGCAATGTCGCCCGCGAGACAAGAGAGCCCGCAACACGAACAGGCGTGAGATAAGCGACAGGCGTGAGAACTCCCGTTCGTCCCACCTGTAAAACAATGTCTTCGACAACCGTCGTAACTTGTTCCGCCGGAAATTTAAGCGCTATCGCAAAACGCGGAGATTTCCCCGTGTATCCCAAAGCGTCCTGATAACGGCGTTCATTTATTTTTACAACGACTCCATCAAGAAGATACGTTTCTTTGGGAGCTTTTTTAAGCCATAGTTTCCAAAATTCAATAACTTCTTGTACATTTTTGCAAAGTTTGAAATGGGAATTTACTTTAAAGCCCAAAGTCTGCAAAAGAGAGAGCTCTTCAATTTGTGTTCGAGGCACAACGACACCTGCTGACGCAATATCATATATAAAACTGTCCAGATTTCTTTCTTCGGCAATTTTAGGGTTAAGCTGGCGAATAGAGCCAGCCGCCGCATTGCGGGGATTCGCGAATTCTGACTCGCCTCGAGTTCGCCGAAGGATATTTAACTTATTAAGCGCCTGCTTGCCCATCCATACTTCCCCTTCCACAATAACATCAGCATCTTTTTTGATACGCAGTGGAATAGATTGAATAGTGCGTACGTTATGCGTAACATCTTCTCCTATTTTTCCATCTCCGCGAGTAGCAGCGGTTTTCAATACGCCCTTTTCGTATTCAAGCACGATTTTAAGACCGTCTATTTTAAGCTCACAAGTATATTCTGGGGAAATATCTTTTCCGAGTTCAGTTTTAAGAAAGCGTTTAACCCGTAGGTCAAAATCCCGCATATCTTCTTCCGTAAACGCGTCGTTAAAGGACCACTGCGGAATTTTGTGGGCAACTTTTTTAAACCCTTTTAAAGGCTCTCCCGCCACTCTTTGAGACGGAGAGTCAGGAGTTATAAGTTTAGGATACTCCTTCTCAATAGAAACAAGCTCGTATTTAAGAGAATCAAGCGCTTCCGGAGAAATTGTTTCTTTGTTAAGCGTATGGTAATCATAACGATATTGGTCAATCGTTTTTTTTAAGCGCTCGTAGCGCTTTTTTATACCAAGAGATATGGAATGACCGCGAGCATTTTCCGACATAGCATCATTATCTCCTATTTTGCTATTCAGACAAGGGATGAACGCAGTTAATTATCTGGCTTAGGACATCGTCAAGGTCATCATAATCTTCAGCATCAAAATAAAATGCGTTTCCATCGACATCAGGATAGTCCGGTACAGCAAAGCTTGCGATAGCTTCATTTAGATGTTCAGTGCAGTTTGTAAATCCCGGGCAATCTTCGTCTGCTATATCGATACCGATAGCGAAAATATCTATCCCTATGGAACGCGCCGCGTCAGCTTCTACAACTGCCTTTGTTAGCGCATTTCTTCTTCTGTTCGCTGCCCAAATATCTGCTATTGGATCGGGAGGACTATGATTAAGATTAACGTCATATGGCGCCAAGTTTCTTTCAGCGTCACTCACTCCAGGTGTGTGGTCAGCATCAGTAAATAAATTATCTCCATTAGCGTCTTCGCGTATACAGGAATAATACTGCGTGCTACCTCCATCAGTAACAACAATAATGTAGTCAGGTGATTCATTGTCAGGACGGTCATATTGCGTAGTGTAGTTGTAATTGTTTGGCGCGCTAGTGCTCAACGGACTTCCATCAACAGTCTCAAATGCGACACATAGCGCAAGAAAACTCTGGGAGCTGGTTACAGGACAGTTATCTGGGTTATCATTGGCAACGGTACAATGCTCCATTTGAAATCCGCGGGCAGTTTGACTTATATATTGGTTTTGGTTAACAAGTGTTACTGCCTGACCATACGAAACAGGATCCGGTACATCGTCAGTTAAGTCTGAAGAGAAAAAGGGTGCCCCTGATAGTCCAGAGTTATCAAAAAGATTTAAGCGAGCCCGTTCTAACGGGCTGTCTTGGCCTATTCTCCCCGCCCAGATACTTTTTCCACTGGTACCCCACCCATCGCACGTGGCAACATAAATGTTGTAATTGCCCTCTGGAATTTCCGGCAAATCCCCAGTGGCCGCAAGAAGAGGTCCTCCTCCGCCAAGATTGTCATTTATACCAATAGAAGTTTTAACTCTGTGAGGAAATTGCACAACGACTCTATCGGGCCCTCCGCCAAGAGGACAATATAACCAGTTTTCTATCGGCATTTGTTGGTTTCCAAGTTCAGCGCGGGCAAATTGGATACCAGCGGCAAGATTCGTATAGTCTTCGAAAACACCGTAACGAAAAAGATTTTCAACTGCTAGTAGAATCTCTGCTTTATCGCCTGTTAAATGAAGCGCCATATCAGCCCTTGACCCGAATTGAACAATTCCTATATGTACACCAGTATCGGTAGGATTTAAGGTATTTACAAATTGGGTCAGAGAAGACTTTATAAAATTCAAATCGTCAGCACTGACGCTTGAAGAAAGGTCAAGCACAAACATAATATCCGGTCTATACGAACAAATACCGTAAGCGTTTAAATCCTGCGTCCGCTCAAACTTTCTGGAAGCGTTTGGAACATCTGTATTGTACCCTTTTGCGTCAATATCAAGATTGAAAAGACCTGCTTTGCGCATAACAGAAACAACAGAAATATAAGGATACGCAAACTCTGTGACACCGATGTAATAATTATGACCAAATTGGAAATTGTACGGTCCTGCCGAATCTAATGGCCACGTAAAATCTTCATCATTACAGGAAATCGTAAAGCCCTGTGTAGACGAAAAATTCCTTCTATCTTGAAGACTCCAATACCGCACGCATTCTGACCCAGCTTCCGCCGCATAATACGCAAGCTGCGATTCTCTAACTCCCCCTGAAAGAATGATGCTTCTGCTTGTAATAATGGAAATTGAAAGCCCTAATGCAAGAACTATTGCAGAAACAATAATCGCCATAAGAAGCGCGATACCTCGATTGTTTGTGCGGGAAGAAAAAATCATAGGACAGTTTCAAAAATATTAGTTTTCAAAGTGAAACTTTTTGTTATCAAGTTGTGTTTCCACGTAATAGTAACCGTCAACACTGCCTCACTAGGATTTGTAAGTGGAATAATATGCACTGTACGCGTATAGCGACTATTAATCCAATTCTCACCAGTTGTATAATTATATACTCCGGTCTCTGTATTAAATGTAAGAGGAGAACAGCCATCTACAAAAGGACAAACGGGAGCGGTGTAAGAACTGAGGTCAGTTACCGTGGTATCAACAATGCATCCTTCGAGTTCATCGCACGCCTCAAGTCCATTAAGCCAATTTGTCGCCCCAGGCACTTCATACACCACATTGAGCGTGCTCTGTTTTTTCTTTGCGATTACAAACTCCACCGCGTCTTGCGCCAAGTAAGCCGCAATGACTTGGTCACGCGCGTATGTCATAAAACTTATCCCTTGCGACGCAATCACCATCGGACCAATTATAGCGCCAACCACAATTGCCAAAGCGACAAGCGTCTCTACTAATGTAAATCCTTTTTTGCGTGCTGTTGACATAAATTTCTAAAATTATAAATCGGTTCCTCGTTGGGTAATAGTTGTTTGAAGATTAAAAACTGTCCTATCTGAAGTTCCTTCGCGCCCTGTAACCGCTTTAAGAATAACAAGAACCCGCGCTGGAGTATTGTCATTTGACTGAGAACCAGTGACATAAAATTTCAGCTTCTGGATTTCAATTTGAGGGTCAGAAACTTGAACAAACGAACCGTTTATAGGATCGGTTATTTTTTCAATAATCCCACCATTAAAACGATATACCACCTGATCTGAGGGGTCGGTGTTATCACCTCCTGAAGCTTCAAACGCAAGATAGTCTCCATCGACACAATTGCGCGAGCTCCCAATACCGCTTTGTCCAGTAGTTACTTCGGCGTCATAATCAGAAAAATCTCCACAATGATATCTATTTCCCTGTCGCGTCGTTCTCACCATATCTTCAACAATAAAATCGAGGTTATCAATAATACGCCGTGTCGCTTCCGCTCTTCTGTTGGCGTCAGTAATTAACGCGAGCCCTGAAATAGCAATCATAACGACAATAGAAAAAAGAGCGAGCGAGATAAGCATCTCAATAAGACTGTACCCTTTGTTCATTTTTTTGGAGTTCACAGTTTTCATTATATCAAATGGTGTTTATCAAGGGCTAATACAGGAAGAGGCTTTGGAAATAAAGATTCGTCCCGTTTGTTCAACACACACGCGCCGTGTAACAGACATATCAGGAGAATGGATTGCTACTTCTAACCGATACCCATCAACAGGTCCCGCTGTTTTTCTTATCACCGATGAAAGATTTGCTTTTCTGAATATAACAGTAACATCGTCCACATCTTCGGGAACAGTGTCGTCTACTGATTCGTAAAACAACAAGTCCACAGGATTGGCAATTAAATATGCGCCAAGGGTTACTCTGTTTGATGAAAAATCCGCTTCCTCAAGAGCGCGAAAAAGATATCCTTCACTATAAAAGTTGACATCATACCAGCCAGAAAAATTATCACTCCCCGGCTCAAATTCTTTAACACCTGTCGCGTAAAATTGGGCTTCTCGAAGAGTAAGGGCGACTTCGTTTGCAAGACGGTTTACAATCACCATCTGTGTATAATCTTTATAGCGGAAAATAAAAACAGCCAATAACACAGTTATAATCGCAAGCACAACGAGAAGCTCAACAAGGGTAAACCCCGTAGTGAAAGACGGTCTAGCATTTTTGCGCCCTGTGTTGGTTAAAGATAATTTTGAAATAAACATATTAAAAATGGAAAAAGGTGTTTTCTGTGGAAATGCTTTAGGCGCGAGACCATCTTCTACTAACGGGGTAAAGCCGGCAACACGGCGAAAGTGATTGAAATGTTTCATAACGTAAACGAAAATAACGAAAGTCGCAAGAAAAATGCAATCGCGGTACCAAGAATCAAAAAGGGCGCGAACGGTATCTCGCTTTTCATTGTAAGTGTTTTTGAGGAAAACAACAATGCGCGTTTCTCTAATAAACGCTCTACAACTATGAGAGTAAGACTCACAACCGCTCCAATCCAAAAACCAAAAATAATTGCGCTTACCCCCTGTTTAAGACCGAGCAAAAAACCAATCCCGATTGCCAATTTACCATCTCCCAAACCTATCCACCTACCGTTTGAAACAAGCCAAAGCAGAAAAAAAGGCAGAAAAAGAATCAACCCGGCAAAAACATCGAGAACATAAGGAAATGTGAGAAAATGAAGTATCGGCACTCGTAAAAAAATTGTCAGAAATGAAAAAAGTATAAATAGTGATACTAAGCCATCGGGAATAATTTTGTGATAGAAATCGTACACTGTAATAACAAGAAGCACACTCCAAATCACAAGGGAAAGGACAATATACACAATATCTTCCGGAAAAGAAAAACGGAGAAAGATAAGAACAAAAAGAAGACCGCTTAATACCTCAACAATAAAGTACTGGAATGAAATCGGGACGCGGCAATAACGGCATCTTCCTCTAAGAAACAGAAAACTAAACAAAGGAATTAAATCGCAGGGAGTAAGTATTTTTTTGCAAGAAGGACAAAAAGAGCGTCCTCGCAAAGTTTTTTTTCCGTAACGGAGAATAACCACATTTAGGAAACTTCCTATGATAGTTCCTAGAACAAAAACAGAAACAATAAAAAAATAGCTCACATTAATATTATACAATGTAAGCAAACAACAAAAAACCACCCGCGCGGGTGGTTTTTTGGTTTAAAAGAATTTCTAGTTACACGCACCTGCCGCAGTAATTCCTGCATCTCCGGCTGTAACCTCCTTCGATGCTCCGCCACTGTCAACACACCATGCATTCGTAGAAACGCTCTTGAGAGGAACTGAAACTGCCCACGCAGCTCCTGATGTGGTAACCACACATCGGCCTACCCCTATTCCACCGCCAGTACTTGCGTTTCCTGCCGCAGTAATCTGTTGAGAGATAGTAGAGTCAGCAAAAAGAGTGTCGGCTGTTGCCGCACACACTCCTTCAGCAAACACTGTCGGTGTGCTGTCAACTCCGTATGCTCCATGCGTATCGTAGAGAATTTCTGCTTGCGCGCGAATACTTGAAAGATTCGCTTTTATCGCAGCATCTGATCCTTTTACTCTAGCGGTATTTAGACTCGCCAAAACAACAGACGAAAGAATACCGATAATAGCAATAACGACTAACAATTCAATAAGGGTGAAACCTTTATTTTTTTTAAGCATGCTTTTAAAAATAACTTAATAACTTTACATTCGACCGACTCATTAATTGAGCCGCTTTTTTAATAAAAAGCTTAGTGTTCTTATTATAACGTATGAGAGAAAATTCAAACAGTCTTTTGTTGACAACTTTACTCCCACACCAACTTTGGCATAGTATTTTGTCGCCTAAGCCGATGTATTCATAACACCGAAGATATTGCTGTGTTTTTTACAATTACTTTATTTTTGAAAATACTGTGACAATGACAAAGTTGGCGTGGGGGTTAAAATCCAGCAGCAACGTCGTAAATAGGAAGAAGTACCGCAGCAAGTAAAACACCGACCCCTGTGGCAAGAACGACAATCATTATCGGTTCAATAAGTTCAACAAGCGTATCCACGGTAGTTGTTACTTCCCGCTGATAAAATCGTGAGAGCGTTTTTAAAATGCTGCCTAACTCTCCAGTCTCCTCGCCCACTTTCATCATCTGAATCATAATTCCTGGCATTTCAGGATGTCCTGACAAGGATTCAGAAAGTGTATTTCCTCCTTTTACCGCAATAAGGCTTTCGTCAAGAATTTGTTTATATACAGGACTCCCCACCACAGAGCTGGTAATTTCAATAGCTCGCAGTATAGGTATGCCTGAAATAATCATTGTATTGAGATTATCGGCAATACGAGAAAGATAAAGCTTCTTATACAAGCCTCCCACCAACGGTACGCTTAATTTAAACGAATCGAAAGAAAGAGCGCCATCGGGAGTACGAACATAACGCCCCAACACGACAAGAGCAAGCCCGATACCTATAACAAAAAGTAAGCCGTAATTAATTAAAAAATCGCTTGTACCGATAACTATCTTTGTATAAATTGGCAGTTCTGTATTCGCTTCAATAAGAATAGAAGTAATCTTGGGGATAATTAACGTAAGCATCAAAGAAACTACTCCGACAAAAACTCCAACGACAAACAAAGGGTATACAAAAGCTCCTTTTGCTTTCGAGGTTATTTCAAACGTTCGGTCAAGGTAATCCGCTAAATATAAGAAAATTTCATCAAGACGCCCCGACTCTTCCCCCGCTTTAACCATATTCACATAAAATTCGGAGAAAATCTTTGGATGACGAGATAGCGCTTTCGAGATTGAGCTTCCTGCCTGAAGGTCATTCGCAATTTCATCAAGCGCTTCACGCAAGAGGGCATTTTCAGTTTCTGCCGCAAGCAGTTTAAATACTCTAAGCGCCGGCACTTTTGACTGAAAGAGGGTTGCCATCTGCCGAGACAAAATGACTACATCTTTAGTAGATACTTGACGAAGAAACGAAAGATAGTCAATGGACACTCTCTCTTCTATAGGAACAATGGAGGAAAGTGTCAGTCCTTGAGCCTGGAGAGTATCAATTGCAGCATCGATATTAACCGCCTCAACAGTTCCTCGTTTTCCCTCTCCTAATTTATTAACCCCTTTATAATTAAAAATCATATGTGTTAAAGCATTCGTTCAAGCGTTTTTTGATTCAACGTGTGCAGATACGCATTTTCAACAGTAATTTCTCCTCTGCGTACTAAATCTGAAAGAGAACGGTTAAGATCAACCATTCCTTCCTGAGAACTTGTTTCTATTACTGTATTAATTTCATGAGTCCTGCGTTCCCGAATAAGGTTAGAAACAGCATTGTTGCTTATAAGAAGCTCGTAAGCGGGAATAAGTCCTCCAGAGATGCGCGGAATAAGTCGCTGAGAAAAAATTCCAATAAGGCTGCTTGAAAGCTGCAACCTGGTTTGGTCTTGCTGGCCTGCGGGAAATGAATCAATAATACGGTCAATTGTTTGCGCGGCACTGTTCGTATGAAGTGTGGAAAACACCAAATGTCCTGTTTCAGCCGCTGTTACAGCTGTACCTATTGTTTCCGGATCGCGCATTTCCCCAATCATTACAACATCAACATCCTGACGGAACACACTGTGCAGAGCGCTGTGAAAACTGCGAGTATCCGATTTTATTTCCCGTTGGTCAATAATTGATTTTTTTTGTTCAAAAAGATACTCAATAGGGTCCTCAATGGTAATAATGTGCTCAAGTCGTTCATTATTAATAAGCTCAACCATTGAAGCTAGTGTAGTGCTTTTCCCCTGTCCCGTAGGACCAACAACTAGAAAAAATCCTTGTTTCTTGCGAGAAAACATATCAAGGGCTTCAGGGAGGTTGAGTTCCGCAAACGTTCTGATATTTCTGGGAATAAGGCGAAGCGCAATACTTATTCTACCTTGCTGATAAAAGATGTTGCCACGAAATCGCGCTTTATCATCATACATATACGCAAAATCAATCTCTTTTTTTGTGACAAGTTCCTGTTGCTGATCTGGCGTCAGAATCGCTTTGGTAAAACCCGTAAGATCTTCTTTTTTGAGGACATCTTTTTTTACAAGGGGTATAAGAAAACCCGCAGAACGGATAGTCGGGTGCCGACCTTCTGAAAAATGGAGATCGGAACTTTCCTCAGCAATAACCGCATTGAATAAATCTTCAAGTTCGCGTTGATAATCCATAATTATTTCTTGTGTGTGTCAATTACTTTTTGCACTTTTTCAACAACTTCCGATGGAATCGTTGTCGCCTTAATAATATAACAATCAATATCTAAGTCCTTCACTTCGTTTATATCTTCTTTGCTTCCTTGATTGGATAGCATAATCACTATAGCGTCTGTAACTAGTTTTTCTTCTCTGATTTTTTTGAGAAGCTCTATTCCAGTCATGCCAGGTAAGATAACATCTAAAAGTAACAAATCGGGTTTGGGATCCTCTTTTAGAACTGAAAGAGCTTTTTCGGAATTGTCCGCAACCACCACATTAAAACCGCTTTTTTCGAACTTGTGAGAATACATATCGGTAAGAAAACGGTCATCATCAACAATTAGCATTTTATATTTTTGCTCGGTCATACCTTTATTATTCCTCTGTGTAGAGATATTGCTATAGTAACATTTTTATATACGTTCAACACCTCTAGAGACCGTTGACTTCTTCAAAAGAAACCTTTCTTTCAAATGCTTTAATAAGTGCATCCTCTTTCATAGTCAACATTCCATTTTCTCTTGCCGCTTTCCAAATATCTACTTCAGTTGGACTTTTGAGAATCAACTCTTCTATGTGTTTGTCTATCTCAAATACTTCCATCGCGGCTACTCTTCCACGCAGTCCTGTTGGGCATTCTGGAGTTGGAGACACCCCGTATACATATTTACCAAGAGGAATGTCCTTTTTGAATTTTTCAGGAAGGTCCGCGAACTGTTTTTCTATCATCATCGCAATACTCCCTTCAACCAACATTGGTTTTCCCGCCCCCGGACACAAGGTACGGACAAGTCGCTGGGCAATGGCTAAAATAAGGGTTGGACTAATAAGATAAGGGTCGACTCCCATATCCACGAGACGCGGAACAGTTCCTATCGCATTATTAGTGTGTATAGTTGAAAACACGAGATGCCCAGTAAGTGCCGCCTGAATAGCAAGTTGGGCAGTTTCTTTATCGCGAATCTCGCCAACCATAATGATATCGGGATCCTGACGTAGAGCGGTTCGTAAACCATTCGCGAAAGTGTAGTTTATCTCCGGACGCACCTGAGATTGATTGATTCCTTCAATGTTGTATTCAATTGGATCCTCGAGACTTAATACATTTTGCGTTTCCTTATCTATTTCGTTGAGCATCGCGTAGAGAGTCGTCGTTTTACCAGAACCTGTCGGACCAGAAATAAGAATAAGCCCGAAAGGGCGTTGTATTGCCCTGCGAATTGTGGAGAGATTCTTTTTGCTTAGACCAAGGTCGTCAAGCTTTTTTATTCCCTTACTCTGGTCCAAAATTCTCATCACAACCTTTTCTCCATAATGAGTTGGGAAAGTAGATACGCGAAAATCTATTTTTTTGTCTTCAATAAGAGCGGAAAAACGACCGTCTTGCGGTTTGCGACGTTCTTCCAGTCGTAAATTCGCCTGAACTTTTATATATCCAATTACTGCATCGGACACCCTTCGCGGAAGTACAAGACTAGTGTTCAAAATTCCATCAACCCGAAAACGCACCCGGACAACTTCTCTCATTTGTTCAATGTGCACATCAGACGTGTTTCCTTCAGCGGCATATCTTAAAATTGTTGAAACAATTTTTTTAGCAGGAGCATCTTCTATGGTTCTCACTTCAACCTCATCCTCTTCCTTTCGTATTTTTTTCACCTTTTCTTGTTCGGGTTCTTTTGTATGTACTTTCCGCTTTGCGCCTTGGGAATCTTTTCCTCCTTCAAATTCCGACACCGCTTCAGTCACATCGCGAGAAAGTCCTTTATACAAACCCACAACGTGTTTAAAATCCTCTTCAGAAATAAGAAAAATCTTATACGGCAGATTTATTTTTGCGGAGATAAAAGTGAGCGCGTCCCGCGCTTCAATATTGTTAGGGTCAGTAATACCTACTTCAAGCACCCCGTTGGAAAAACCAATAGAAACAAAGTGATAATGAAGCGCCGATTCTTCCGGAATATATTCAAGAATTTCATTGGAAATTTCATCATCATTTACTTCCTTAACCGGAATATCAAAATACTCTCCCTTGCTTTCAAGAATGTCCTTATTACTAACTCCAATCTCTTTAAGCAACACCTCAAGCTTTTCTTGGGAGTTTCCAGCTTTTCTTCTGATAACTGGAATATCTTCTTCACGAACAATATTTCTTCTCGCTAGGATGTCTAAAATTCCCATATACTTTTAAAAGACCTCAGGATTTTCTATCGCACAGGCGCAAACGGATTACTGCGACCAACAGGTTGTTCCGGGAGTACTAATTCAAAATCTTTGAGTTCATGAAAAGCAGGAGAAGAAAAAACAGAACCATCAAGGGTAATTGAATTGAGCCTGTTAAGCATTTCAATAGCGCTTTTCCCGATAAGGTTTGTCGGCTGAGTGAAATCTTTTGGAGCGCCTCTGAAAAATACTGTATACACCCAAAAGATTACCGCCGCAATCAGTATAAGTGTTATTGTTCCTCTATTTTTTTGTAAAAAATTCTCTTTCATAATAGATATTTATGGAAGCCAGTATGTCCGTAAAGTCACATTATAAGTCGCTTCTTGTGTATCTGATTCAACCCTGAAAGATATTGAGGAAAAATCAAGAATTCGCAGGCTTTGCTCCAAGTCATTCATAAATTTAATAAAAGAATCATAAGGCGCGTCAAAAGTGAAACTCATTGTAAGCATTTTATGCACATCTGGAATCCCCTCCGTAACTGTCCCTTCCCGTGGAATATTTCCCTCCCGATATTCCGCTACTCGCACTCGTCTGATTTCAATATCGTACTGCTGCGCAATTCCGTTAATTTCGGCGACAAGACGCATATTGTCGATTGTACTCGGAATCATTTCATCAAGACGATCTAAATCAACGCTTGAAAAAGAATTATATTTTAATATAAGTTCATTACGTTTCTGTTCAACTGCCCGAACACTTTCAATCGCTTCCGCATATGCCTTTTCTTCAACTTGGAGCTGTCGTATATCCGCATACGCGGGGTCAATATAGACATAGAAAATGGCTACGGCAAGAATTATTAGAAAGATTGGTGCTGTACGATTCATAATGCGTTAAAAAGGAAACCCCTCAAACGAGAGCGTCTGAATGCTGTTTTTATAAAGAAATCCGGTCTTATTAATTTGTAGCGCAAGCCTAAAAAGCACGTTACCGGTCGAATCAAGGTCGAGATTGGAAAACACGATACTCCGGACATCTTTACTATTTACAAATTCGTCAGATTGCAGTACAAGTGTGCTGTAATTTCTTGCCTTACCGCTCATTTCAACAGTAATACCATTTGACCCTAACGTATAATCAAAATTCGTAAATTGAACATCTTGAAGAGTAATTGCTTCCAGAAGTTCAAACAGAGATACGGTTGAAAGATGATTTTCAAGAATACTTTTTGCGGATTTAAGACGGCTATCAATATGAGAAAGCTCGGTAATAAGTTCTGATTCAAAGGTTTCTTCCATCTGGGCAAGCTGCGTATCTAGCGTTTTAATCCTATTTGAAAGATACCCCTGATATGCAAATACACCGGCAGCGGCAAGAAGAGTAATTACAAGCAACACACTTGTAAGCAAAGAAAAAAAGTTCGTCGGATGCACATTGTGCTCTGCTTTACCCGAAGGAATTATGGGCTTTTTCGGAATAAAAGATGTTTGAAATTTTGTATCCATTTCTTTTGAAATTATACCACGATATTTTGAGGAGTATCAAACCCCGTAGTGAATTTTGGCATAACATCTTAATATGCCCCGCGGGCAATGCCAAAATCTACTACAGAGTCAAACTTCTTGCAGACGACGGAGGGCAACCCCAACCGCAACGGCAAATTCTGGACCCACTTTCTTAAGAACCTCGTCCAAAAAAGCGGGGGCCTCTACTTTTGAAAAAGGGTCGCCTTTTTCTACTTCTATCTTAAGCGCTTTACGAGCCTTGTCTGTGAGTCCCGCGAGCGCAATACCCCCACCCACAAGAATAATTTTGCTTATATTCTTCTGATGTTTCTTCTGGTAACTAAAAAAGACGCGACTTGCTTCTGAAAAAATATGGTCTGTGACTAGCGATACTGCTTCCAATACTCCTTTATCATCACTGTGTCCGCCCAAATTAGGGTCCCTCTTTATTACTTCCGCCTGATTGACGGGGATCCCGAGAGATTTCGAAATCGCAAGGGTAACGTCCTGGGAACCACGATTCACTGTATGAGAAACTCTAACAGCTCCTCGTTCAATCACATAAAGTTTAGTAGATGCCGCTCCCATATCCAAAACCCCGACAGGAACATTTTCCTGCTCAAGCACGCTTCTCATAGTGCTAAATAATTCAATTTCAAAAAAACTCGCGTTGAGATCCGTTTTTTTTACAATATCTTGATATTTTGCGACCATCTCTTTGTGAATCGCAACAATAAGCACATCTTTTTTCTTTTTTACAGTCTCAGTAGTTTTTGAAACATCCGTAGTTTCTTTTCCTGTTGCGGTATATTCATCTGAAGGAATGACTGACCAGTCAAGCATTACTTCGGAGATAGGAACTGGAATATATTTTCGCGCTTCGATAGGAATCATTCCGACCAGTTGCTCGACGCTTACATCAGGCATTTCAATAACGGTCATTAAACTAGAGGCAAAAGGAATCGCAATGCCGCATTGTCGTGTTGTTATATTCGCCTCTTTCAATACATCTCCAAGCGCTTCAACTGTTTTCTCGACAGAGAGATTCGTTGCCCTCCCAATTTCCATATCGACGTAGGGTCCGAGTGCAAGAGCCCCATACGTGTCAAGAACAACCTTCTGTCCCTTGCGTGAGATTTGCACAACTTTGATAGCAGAAGTTCCGATATCAATTCCAATAACGCTTTCCTTTTTCCCTCCAAAAAATCCTTTAAAGAAATTAGTCACAGTGATTTCAGTATATCACACTAGTTTCTCATAAACATTGTAAAATGAGAATATATGTTTATTTTTGTGAAGAAATTAGGAGAAATTTTTCTTGACTATACGTTTCCCCAACCCGCATCTATACAAAAAATTGAGAAAATGACAGCGGAAGAGTATCTCGAAAAAATGGAGCGCTGTTTTACCGAGCTTCCCCAGTGTAAAACGGTCTTTAGATACACGGACCCATTAGCGCGAGAGGCTATCCGAGAAGTGAAGTACAGGGGGAATAAAAAAATTGCGAAGAAATTTGGAGAGATTCTTTATACGATTATTCTAGACGATGTAGAAGACATTCTTTCTTTTCAAAATTTCTCTTCTCCCCTGCTTATTCCGATACCCTCATCAAACAAACACAAAAAAGAGCGCGGCTTTAACCAGACGGAAATTCTGGCAGAGTCGATTATGATTTTCGACATCAACAAAATTTTTGAATATCAAAAACATATTTTAATAAAAACAAAAAATACAATCCCCCAAACAAAAACAAAAAACAAAAGCGAGCGTATTAAAAATCCTGTGGGTTCTTTTGGAGTAAAAACCGCGTCACGAATCAAAGGAAGAAATATAATCCTTATAGATGACATTGTTACCACCGGCAGCACATTGAAAGAAGCAACGAAAACACTTAAAAAGGCAGGAGCGCGAAAGGTAATCGCGTATACCATCGCGCATTGAAATAGCTTTTAGTTTTTAGAAAAAATATGTAAAAGTAATGGGAAAAAGGGAGTAAATATGATAAAGTTTCACCACAAGGAGGAGTGACTGAGTGGTCGAAAGTGGCGCTCTGCTAAGGCGTTAGGGGAGAAATCCCCTCGTGGGTTCGAATCCCACCTCCTCCGCACTGATAATTTTGATACCGTTTATATAGGTATCAAAAATTAGCAGCTTTGGTTGTGAGAGAGGGATTCGAAAGACGGAGGCGCGACGGCGCCGAGTCGGGTGAGAAATGCTGGGAGCATTTCGCAAGACCTTTTGAGACAATTTCTGAATTGTCCAAAAGGTGTACAGACTCTGTAAGAGTCGCGAAAATTTTCAGCAGAAAATTATTTGTGACCGAATCCCACCTCCTCCGCCAAGTTGCACTTTCGCCCGAAACGGCGAGATGTGGAGCGTCGCAAAGCGACACCGAATGCCATTTGCGCGCTACACCGAGGTTTTTCAAGTCCACAACAAGTGCACGCTCGAGGATTTTAATACAACAATCTCACATTCTTAAGAATGTGAGATTGTTGTAAAACTTACCAAAATATCTAACCGTCGTAGCTCATAGAGTAAAGAATGAGCTAGTTAGCAATTTGTAGGCAATTTACAAGTTTTTTAGTTTTTCGTTTCGGTGTTTTTTTGTATAATAAAAGTAATGTTTGGAAAATCTGGAAAATTTTTATTAGTTTTTATTTTGATTCTTGCCTGGATTTTTTCCGGGTGGCCGCAGATTTGGAAGAATCCGTCAATTCCACCAAAAACTGAACGAGTTTTTGCTGAGACTCAGGCTAAGACTGCGGGGACTGCTGCGTCCACAAAAGACGGCGGGGGTTATGCTGATTGCGATGATATCGCTTGGGCTTTTGAGGGTGCGGATGTTCAAGCAGATTTGCTATCAGCGGATGGCAGTGAAATTTATATTACGTCTCCCAGTTTTGATGACGGCAATAAAAGCTATACGATAGTCCTTTCTAATTTTGGTTTTGACCTTCCAACTAATTCAACCATTGACGGAATTGTAGTATCAATTTCGAGAAGAAGTTTAGGTGGAGCCGATGGAAAAGATTACCATCTTCAGCTAACAAAAAGCGCTGGAACACCAGTTGCTGGCAGTGATGATAATGCAGACACAACAACTGTCTGGCCAGCTTCTGTTACTGCTGCAACTTATGGCGGGGTTGACGAGAAATGGAACACAACATGGACAGAAGCTGAAATAGAAAGCAGTGGATTTGGGTTGGTTTTTGCGGCTATGGCAGTTGGCGCTAAGGCTGATATTTGGGTGGACCAAATACAAATAACCGTGCACTATAGCCCCCCAGCTGAAACCCTTACTGCGGTTGTTTCTACTGATACTTTTCCGATTGTTACTCCGGGGGTTGCCGTTTTCGCTACCAGCACTATAGATGTGAACACAAACTCTGCCAGTGGATGGAATGTGACTATTTACGGAAACGACCAAGGACCCTCTAATACTGTAATGGATTTAACTACAAACGCTTCTGTAGGAATTACTGATCAGTTAGAATGGACTGCCGGCGCAGCTACATCGTCTGCCGGAAATGCTGTGCGTATATCTTCTTTAGATAACAGTAATGATGTTCTTGCTTTTCGTGTAATGACAGCAAGTGGCACTGCTTCTTTTCTTGCGTCAGATTGGTGGGGCAGCGTGGATGATTACGCTGATAATGCCAATACTTTATGGGCTGGGGTTGCTAGTTCAACCAATGTTACTCAGATTGGTAATTCCAGTGATGATTCTGGCGGAGGAAGCGCGCTAAACACAGTTAATTATTATTTAAAAGTCCCAACAACCCAACAATCAGGGTCTTATTCGGGCGATATTACTTTTACTACTATTATTAACCCCTGATATCGATACTTGTGGATATCTTTTGCAACTTTTAAATAATTTTATTATAATTATAAAATAATAGTATAATTTTAACTTTGCGTAGTTAGATTTTATCTATGTTTAATCACATACACACCACTAAATTTATTGGAAAATTTAATACAATTTTTGAACCCAAATTCGGTTGGGGAATTTATTTTTAGTTTAACAATTTAACAATATGCTAACTTATTCAAAAACAACAAAAGAAGACTTGAATTTACTGTTGTCGTCAGTGCTTATTATAAGTCTTATCTTTTCCAGTTTCTATATTGCCTATGTTGCTTTCGCTGAAACTGACGGAGCCAGTTTGACCGCAACTGTATCATCAACTATTAGCGCCACCGTTTCTACTGATACTTTCCCGTCTATTACTGCTGGAGGTGCTGTGGTTTTTGCCACAAGCACACTGAATGTTAATACCAATAACACTTCCGGGTGGAACGTTACGCTTTATGGAGATGACCAGGCCACTGGCAATACAGTGATGGACAATGACAGTGACGCTGCGGTTGGTATTACCGACCAGACGCAATGGACGGCAGGCGCTGCTACAACTTCTGCCGGAACTGCTGTGCAGATTGGTTCTTTTGATAATAGTGGTGATGTTCTTGCTTTTAGAGTAATGAGCGCTTCTAGTACAAATGGCACACCTTTTCTCGCAACTACTTGGTGGGGTACGGAGGATTCTTATGCTGATAACGCTAATTGCTTGTGGGCAGGTATTGCTAGTACTACCGATGTTACTCAGATCGGAAATGCGGGCACTGGTTCTTATAGCGCCAGTGACCACCTTAATACTGTTTTGTATCACTTGGAGGTAGCCTCTACTCAACAGGGTGGTGATTATGCCGGTGATTTAACTTATACAACGGTTGTAAACCCATAACCAGATTGTGTTTTGCAGATTGCTTTAGTTATAAAGTTCAATGAAACTAGATTATCCAATTAAGTTTTTGGCAGTGTTTGGTTTACTGTTTGTTTGTTTTGGATTAAGTGTATTTCATGTTGATGCTTCTGTTGGTCTGACTATTGAGCCAGTTAAGGTTTCCCACACCATAAATCCCGGTGATTCTGTTTCTGGGAAAATCCAGGTTATCAATCGTAGTGACGAGCCAGTCAAGGTTGAAGTAAACATAAAAGACTTTGTGCCGTTAAAAGGTACCGTAACTATCCAGATTATAGAGCGAGCTGAAGGCGTAACAACAGTAAAAGACTGGGTAACACTTGATCCTGGTTATACTTTTATCCTTCCGGAAAACGGAAGCAAACAAGTTACCTATACTATAAACGCGCCCAACAACGCCGAGCCCGGCGGTCATTTTGGTGTGGCTTTATTTAAAGCAAATAAAATAGTTGAGGAAGGACAGTTAAAAATAGGCACTGAACTTGGAATGCTTATTTTTGTAACAATCCCTGGTAGTCATTTGCAAAAAGGTGATTTGCTTGGTTTTTCGTCAGAAAAATTTGTTCAAAAGGGACCTGTTAATTTTAATGTTGATTTTGAAAATACAGGTACGGTTCATTTTGAGCCAAAGGGAACAATAAGAATTACCAATATTTTTGGTAAGGAAGTAGCAAATATACCAATTTCTGGGCAAATTGTTCTTCCTGGCGGAGTCCGCACTTTATTCGCTAGTTGGCAGACTGCCAGTTTGCTTTTGGGCCGTTATAAAGCGGAAATAAACATTAAGGACGGTGAAGGCAATGTTTTGACTGCGACAGCCGTTACTTTTTATGCTTTTCCACTTTGGTATTTGGTAAGTTTTATTCTTTGTGTTGTTGTCCTCTTCTTTGTTTTGAAATTTCTTAAGAAAAAACTTAATATATCTATATCAATAAATAAGTAAAAGAATGGATGAAAGGTTTTCAAGTTTTTTGCGTTTTGGGTATTGTTTTAACACTATTTGTTTATCCGGCTCCTTTATTTTCAGGAGAAGCAGTTTTAAATGTCACTGTTCTTTATGCAGAAGAGTCTCATGATTTTGATTCCTCAAACTCCTTTTCCGAAAGCTTAGAAAATTCTAACGACACAAGTTTTGATATAAGCTTTCCAGAAGATTCTCTCAGTACTGGTAACGAAATAAGAATGCAAATGGAATCAACTGATGAAGTTGCGGTTGTTGCTAGCCGGCCTTTGTCTAGTGGCAAATTGGCTGCTAATACTTTTTATGATTTATCGTTTACTAAAACAAGCGATTCTAGCTCTGTTACTTCGTTTGATAAGCCTATAACTTTAACTTTTCATTACACAGATTCTGACATTAGTGGGATTGATGAAAGCACATTGGTGGCACACCGCTGGAATGGTTCTAGTTGGGTTAGTTTAGACAATAACGCTGTTGATACAGGACTAAATACTGTTATTGCCACAACCCAACAATTCAGTTTTTTTTCTTTGATAGGCGATGCGCCTACGCCTGCGGCAAGTTGTGGAGATGGAAGCTGTAACGGAAATGAAACTTGTAGTACATGTTCCGCTGACTGTGGCAGTTGTGGTGGTGGCGGTGGTGGTGGCGGAATTATAACTTCAGTGACAAAAGTGACTTTCAAAGGTAGGGCTTATCCGGATAGCGATATTACTATTTTGAGAAACGCTCAAGTTGCTGCGACGACCAAAGCCGGACTTGATGCTAATTTTGAAATACAGCTTTCTGGGCTTTCGTCAGGTACTCATACTTTTGGTGTTTGGGCCGAAAATTCAAAAGGAAATCGTTCTATTACTCACACATTTACTATTAGTGTTACAAGTGGTGTAACAACCGTTATTAGTGGTATTTTTATCCCTCCAACAATTTTTGTTGAAAAAACGGAAGTAAAACGAGGAGATAATTTAAATATTCTTGGACAAAGCGTTCCAGAAGCTGATATTACTGTTTTTATAAATTCGAACGAAGAATTGGTAAAAAGAATCACTGCCGATGAATCAGGTGTATGGCTCTACAAATTTGATACATCAGAAATTGAGTACGGTGACCACAGTACGCGTGCTAAAGCAGCTAAAAATAATGACATAACGACTTTTTCAAAAGTTATTGCTTTTAAAGTTGGAGATAGAAATATTCTGGCAGAGCTTCCAGAAAAGACAGTCTCTCCAGCCAAAGGAGATACGAATAGCGATAAAAGAGTAAATTTGGTTGATTTTTCGATTGTCGCTTATTGGTATAAAAGACCGTCGCCGCTGGCTTCTGTTGATTTAAACAACGACGGCAAAGTTGATCTGATAGATTTTAGCATTCTTGCTTTTTATTGGACTGGCTAAAATTTGCTTTGCAAATTTTAGCCAGATTATGAATTATAAACCACGAATTATGAATTTTTTGAAAAAACTCGCATTTGTTATTTGTATGGTCATAATTCTTGATTCATTATTTATGACCCAAGTTGTCGATGCGGCTATCTTCTACTTTTCGCCGCCTCACATAAATATAAAAACAAACGGCGAAGCGGAAGTATTTCTTATGCTTGATACAGAAGGAGAACGGATAAACGCAATTGAAGGAAGAGTAATTTTTTCAAAAGATAAGTTAAGTTTGGTTGATATTCGTTACACGGATTCTGTTATTAATTTGTGGATTGAAGATCCGTCATTGGAAAAAGCAGGAGAAATTATTTTTGCAGGGATAATCCCCGGCGGGTTTGATGGTGTAAGAGATCCTTTTCAGAAAGAAATTGAATCTGGAAAAATTTTGACTCTTGTTTTTAAAGCGAAGAGTGTCGGTGATGGTTCTATTATTTTGGAAAATACGCGGGCGTTGCTTAATGACGGCAAGGGTACTGAAACTGATGTTTCCCTAATACCTTTTTCTGTGGATATTTCGGGAGAAGCAGTATCAGATAAGACTATTGGATTTATTTACGGTATAATAATTATATCAGGACTTCTTTTTATTTATATACTATGGAGAAGAAAAAAATATTAAATTTTATATTCTTTTTTAGTATTTTAATTTTCACATTTTGCATTTTCGGTAAGGCAAACGCCGCTTCTTTGTATTTTTCTCCTTCTTCTGGCTCGCACCTCGTCGGACAAACATTTTCTGTAAATGTTTATGTCTCTAGTTCTGATCAAGCAATGAATGCGGCTTCTGGAGTGGTATTTTTTTCTTCGGATAAATTACAAGTGACATCTGTCTCTAAAGCCAATTCTATTTTCTCGCTTTGGGTGCAAGAGCCAACTTTTTCTAATATTGCAGGCAATATAACTTTTGAGGGAATCGTTCTAAACCCCGGTTTTATCGGGCAAACAGGTAAAATTCTTACTATAAATTTTAAAGCGAAGTCAGCAGGTAATGTTTCTTTGGCTTTTAATTCGGGTTCGGTATTGGCTAATGATGGACAAGGAACAAATATTTTATCTGTTATGTCTAGCGCGCAGTTTGATTTGAATCCATCTGTTACTGGACAAACAGCTCCCAAAGCGACGACACCTACTGTAATAGGTGGCGCGCCGACAGCACCAGATATTATTTCATCTACCCACTCGGATGCCAATAAATGGTACCCGAACAATACCCCCGAGTTTTCTTGGGACGTACCTAGCGATGTGACGGCAGTTAAATTGCTGATTGGAAAATTGCCTATTGCTACTCCTACCGTACTGTATACGCCGGTAATTTCTGAAAAGAAAATTGATGAGATGCTAGACGGGACTTATTATTTCCATGTCTGTTTCAAAAATAAATATGGTTGGGGAGGCATTACGCATCGCAAGGTGTTGATTGATACACAGCCGCCAAAAGCATTTGATATCAAATTTCCTGGCGGAAAAGAAGACGACAATCCGCAGCCAGAAGTTCTATTCAAGACAATTGATTTGATGTCGGGCATTGACCATTACAAAGTCAAAATAGGCGAAGGAGACTATTTCATCGCGAGCCAATTAGTGACATCTAATTTATATACTCTCCCGATACAATCGTTCGGCAAGCGGAGTATTATCGTGCAGGCCTATGATAAAGCTGGTAATTACACAACTGCAACTGAAGAGTTTACTGTTCTTGCAATTAAAACGCCTAAAATTACAGAGTGCCCAACAAAATTGATACAAGGAGATATTTTAATAATTAAGGGAGAAACTTATCCTGATGCAACCGTAACTATTTGGTTAAAGAAAAAAGGGGAAGAAGCTATCGCTCAAGATATTTCAAGCAACAACGAAGGTAAATTTGAGTTTGTTGCTAAAGAAGTGCTAGATAGAGGTGTTTACAGAATTTGGGCTGAAGTAACAGATTCTAGAGGCGCCAAAAGTCATCTTACTAATGAATATGTTATTGCAGTTAAGTCCAGATTTTTAGATACTATTATTTCTCTTTTGACGAGCTATCTATCTTTGATAATTTTGTTGATTATAATAATATTTACCTTGCTTTCGCTTGTTTGGCTCGGTTGGCATAGATTCTCTGCGCTTAAAAAGAAATTAAAAAAAGAGGTGAAAGAGGCCGAAGATAGTTTGCGTAAAGCATTTGATTTATTAAAAGAAGATATACAGAAACAAATTGAATTTTTAGATAAAACGAAGTTCAAAAGAGAACTCACAAAGGTGGAGGAAAAGGTTATAAAGCATCTAAAAAAAGACCTGGATGATGCAGAGAGTTTTATAAAAAAAGAAATTAAAGATATCGGAAAACAGATAGAATAACCTCGTTCTTAAAACATATTATGGCAAAAAGGAAAGGTGTCTGGAGGAAGGAATTTTTGCCCTTGCGCAATTAGAATTGGAGCGTAAGATTTCGTTCAGAGTCACCAGGCACTCTGCGCGTGGCTAATCGAAGTTCTGTTCAAAAAAGGTTCGGATTTCAACCAAAAGGTACCGCCAATTTGTACATTTCGCAGAGAAATCCACAAATACTGCAGAATCTATTTTTTAATAACATATGAAATACCCAATAACACAAGTTGAAACGAAAGATGGCTTTTTGCTTCATAGTCTTTTTGTCGAGGCAAAGAATCCAAAAGCCGTTTTTATCAATATTCACGGAACCGCAAGTAATTTCTATGAGGAAGATTTTATTGAGTATATGACAAAAGAGTTTGTTGAAGAAGAAATCTCAATGCTCTCAACAAACAATCGAGGAACTGGCGTATATGACGCGTGGGCCGAAAAAGGAGCGGCGGTTGAAATGTTTGAAGACTGTTTGCTTGATATTGACGCGTGGGTGGAGTTTGTCATTCAAAAGGGTTACACCAAAATCATTCTCTCCGGCCATAGTTTAGGAACAGAAAAAGTCGTTTACTATATGGCAAAAGGAAAATACAAAGAAAAAATATCCGGTGTAATTCTTTTGGCACCAGCAAGTTCTCCGGGTTATCATATATATAATGATAACTATCAGCCATCAGAAATTGATAGAAAAAATGTTGAAAAACTTTTAGAGGAGGCGCAAAAATTGATTGATGCCAGTAAAGGTGACGAGTTTATGAAACGCACTGCCTATGCGGGTATTATGCCTAAAAGCGCAAGGTCTTTGGTGAATACTCTTGGACCAAATGCTGAAATACTAAAAGCCTTACCATTCCATACTGGGAAACTTGAAATGTACAAAACAATTTCTGCGCCGATATTTGCCGCAATCGGGGATAAATATGAATATACGGCTATTCCGCCCGATGAAGCATTAAAACTTATGGAGCAACAGAATGCAAAAACTGAAACTCATTATCTAAAAAATTGTAGCCACGACTTTACTGGACACGAGGAAAAGCTAACCAAGCTTGTTACAAAATTTATAAAAAAAATTCTTTAAAATTGAATTCGGCGACGAAAAAACCCTACCGTACGCGCTTGATTCAGAAAGTGCTCGCGCCATTTGCGAAAAAGAGAGAATGGGGTAGGATTGAGGCAGATTTCGTTCACATTCTATGAAAGGAGGTGAGAAAGGTGGAAAATGAAATATTGCTAGAAGAAAATGAAGTAGCAGCAATCGAAGATATTTTTACATATCTTTCAGAAAACAGACCTGAAGATGTGCCGATTGAATCTTTTCCTCACGCTGACGGGATTTTTATTCCCAATCATTATCATCCACAGATTATAGAACACGGGATAAAATTTTGGAGAATGAAAAAAGCGGACAAAATGATTATTTCGGGGGAAGCGCTTAAGAGTACATCGTCATCAGAGTGCAATTATGTTTCATATGCGCTTGAGGCAGGTGTGTCAAAGGAAAATCTTTTTGTTGAGGATAGGGCAATAAACGTACTCGACGAGGTAATGGAAGGGATTGGTGTGTGTCACAGCAAAAAATTCTTTCCAGAAAGCCTTATTGTATGCGCATTTCCTCCTCTATTGCAAAGAGCATACGCAACATTCAAGAAACATTTTCCAAAGATACGAATATATGGAAGCGGATTTGAGATGAAGATTATGGACTGGTGTACGAGAGTCTCACACATATACCGGCTACTTGGAGAATTAAACCGGCTGCGAGAATACTCGTGGAAAGGAGATATCGCAACGATTGAAATACCCTCGTGGGTTGCTTCATCAGAGAAAAAAATAGAAAGAGTTCTTAAGAAAAACGAAAAAGTTCACTCGTCATAAAACAGGCCGTCCATCCACCCCGCAGCTCTGTTGCAGGGATGAGAGGCAACCAATAAATCGCCTCGGGAGATATTGCTTACGCTATCTCCCGAGGCGATTTTTAAAACTTTCGGGAAGAAATGCTTCAAAAAGGAAATCTTGTGATATTCTATAGCTTATGCGACGAGATTTTTCAATAGTTGTGCTGAGTGTGCTTCTCGCTGTTATCCTTGCCCAAAGTGGAATTTTTGAGCACTTTTTGACGGCGACTCGTGGGACAAGGTTTCTTGGAAGTTTCATTGCAGGGATTTTCTTTACTTCTTTCTTTACTGTCGCGCCAGCCGCAATAGCTTTGGGAGAAATCGCCCAGTCAGGCTCACTTCTCTTTACCGCATTCTGGGGAGGACTTGGCGCCGTTGTCGGCGATATGCTTATTTTTCTTTTTGTTAGAGACCGTCTTGCTCGCGATATTTCCCTGCTCATCGCTCGGTTTAAGTACAAAAAATGGTTTTCTCTTTTCCAATGGAAACCATTGAAATTTCTTGCCCCCATTGCCGGAGCAATTATTATCGCGTCCCCCCTCCCCGATGAAATCGGATTAACTCTTATGGGAATTTCAAAAACAAGAACAATTACCGTTATCCCTCTTTCGTTTACTCTCAATTTCATAGGAATTCTCATAATCGGGGGTGTCGCTCGCGCGTTTCTATAAAGATAAATAAATCGTATGGATATTAACTCCCCCCTTGATAAAGTATTTAAAATCCTCACTCCACAAAACTGCGCCCTAAAGAAACTCGGACTTGAGACAGTGGAAGACCTGCTTTTTTACTTTCCCACTCGGTATGGAAATGTCGCCCAAATAAAAAATATAAAAACTCTCGAAAAGGGAGACACCGCGCTTGTTTATGGAAAAATTTCCCAAATCAAAATCCGCAAAGGGTGGAAATCAAAAATTCCGATGGCAGAAGCGCGTCTTTCCGACGAATCAGGAACAATAAAAATCGTGTGGCTTCACCAACCCTATATTGCTAAGATGATTCAGCCGGAAACTTTTGTAAAAATTGAGGGAAAAATTTCAGAACGAAAAGGAGATTTGGCATTTGTAAATCCAGAGATTGAAAAGGTGAAAAAAGTCCCTATCGCGGTAGGAAACTCTTTGTTTGGGAAAAGTGAAAATGGATTCGCATATCCGATATATCGGGAAACACGGGGCGTCACTTCGCGCTGGATATTTCACTCAATACAAAAAATACTCAAGGGTGGCGTTCTTGATACCCTCGAAGATTCAATTCCAACACGCATTCTTGAGAAATACCACCTTCCCTCGCTCCGTACCGCTCTCATTTGGATACACGCGCCCAAACGGAAGGAGGACAGCCTATCAGCGCGCAAACGATTTGCCTTTGAGGAAGTATTTTACATTCAACTTCAGAAACAAAAAGAGCGAAAATTATACGCGGAATATTCAGCGTTTAAAATAAGAAAAACAAAAAAAGAACTGGGAGAATTTACTGCTCGATTCTCATTTTCTTTAACCTCCGCGCAAGAAAAGGCAATAGATAAAATTTTGGAAGATTTTTCAAAACATACGCCAATGTCACGACTCTTGGAAGGAGACGTTGGTTCTGGAAAAACTGCCGTTGCCGCAACAGTAGCATATGCCATTGTAACCACCTCGCCGCCTAAGCAGGACTACGGAAATTTACAGGTAGCATATATGGCTCCCACAGAAATTCTTGCGCAACAGCATTTTGAGTCTTTCATTGAATATTTCAAGCATCTGCCCATACAAATAGGACTTATTACAGGAAGTGGGTGCAAGAAATTTCCTTCAAAGGTAAATTCTGAAAAAGCGACAGATATTTCCCGCAGTCAGCTTCTAAAATGGGTCGAGAACGGAGAAATTCCAATTCTTGTTGGAACTCATGCATTGATTCAAAAAACAGTTGAATTTAGGAATCTTGCATTTGTGGTAATTGATGAGCAACACCGTTTTGGCACAAAGCAGCGAAAAAATCTGAGGCATAAGCAGGACGTAGTGCTTCCCCACCTCCTTTCAATGACAGCGACTCCTATCCCCCGCACACTTGCGCTTACAGTCTATGGAGATCTCGATATTACGCTTCTTGATGAGATGCCGTCCGGCAGAAAACCGGTAATTACCGAAATTGTTCTTCCCACCAAACGAAACACCGCGTATGAAGTGATAAAAAAGGAGCTCTCTGCCGGACGGCAAGCCTACGTAATATGTCCTCGCATCGACGAACCAGACCCGACAAAAGAATTGGCCCTTAACGTAAAATCAGTAAAAGAGGAAGCGAGGCGATTAAAAAAAGAAGTGTTTCCAAAAAATGAAATCGGAATTCTTCATGGCAAAATGTTAAAAAAGGAGAAAGAAGATGTGATGCAAGAATTCAAAAATGGAGAAATTGATATTTTGGTTGCCACTTCAGTTATTGAAGTGGGAGTGAACGTCCCTGATGCAACGGTTATTATTATTGAGGGAGCTGAACGATTTGGGCTTGCCCAACTCCATCAACTTCGTGGACGTGTGATTAGAAGTACGCATCAGTCATACTGTTTTGTGTTCGCGGACACAAAAAGCGAGAGTTCACTTGAACGACTTCAAAGTATGGTTAAAGCAAAAAACGGATTTGAACTTGCTGAATTTGACCTTGCGCAGCGTGGTTCTGGGGACCTTTATGGAAAAAAACAATGGGGACTGACAGATTTAGGGATGGAAGCACTTCGCAATATAAAAATGGTTGAAGCGGCGCGGGAGGAAGCAACACAACTCATTGATTCGGATTCCGCCCTGATCGACTACCCTCTTCTCAAAAAGAACATCGAAGAAAAAAGAGAGAAGATTCATTTTGAGTAAAGGCCGTTCGCACACTATTTTCAAAAGAACAGAATAAATTTTTGCTAAAATTTTTCTTCCTGCTCGGCCTCATCGACCTGCGCAGAGTCTTTTGAAAATAGTGTGCTCACTCTAAAGGTTCGGAAAAGGATTTCTCCCTCCAAGAAACAGGGGGGAAGGGTGGAGATTTTGTGCAAATAGGTATAAAATACCTTCGTACTTTAGAAACATAAAATATGCGAGTATAGCTCAATTGGTTAGAGCACGGAGCTTATACCTCCGCGGTTCCAGGTTCGAGTCCTGGTACTCGCACAGAAAAATTTTTCCTATATACCTTCGTAGTCCCAGGTTTGAGTCCTAGAGGATAGACATATTTTTGCAATTGATACAAGTAAACCTTTTATATTTCTGAATAACCTGCGTGACTAAAGGTTTAAGTTCTAATGGTCGCGCTATTTCTTATTTTTGCTAAACCCCTCCTTCCCCACTTTGAGATCAGTCACATCAATAAGTCCGTTGACGAGTTTGGCAAGAGTTTCCAACACTCCTGTCGTTTTATCTAAATATTCACGCGCAGTATCATTACCCTTAAGGCTTAGTCCGGTTTCCTCGACGTAGCCTTTTGCAATCGTTATTGGCGTTCTTAAATTGTGCTGACTTGCAAGGATAAATTCGTTTTTGGCTTTGTTGAGTTCCTCAAGCCCCTTCCTAGCCTCTTTTTCCACTTCGTAGGCTTTACGGATTTCTTGAGTCTGCTCTGCCACTTTCTTCTCAAGATTCTGGTTGAGAACATCTAAATTGGCGTTGAGTCTGGTTAGTTGCTCTTTCTGTCCTGCAGATATACAAATGTCCCAAAAAAGAAACTCGCAAAAAAGTTTACAAGCGCAGATAGGCTATAAAAGCTGATTTGAGAAAAGTCCATTTGGCTTTTTAATTGGAAGCGACCATTTATCTCCGTCCGCTTGCGGCGGGGATGAATGGTCGCGCAATAATAGGGACGAGCGGAGCTCGCTCCCATCCAACAAAGTTTCCCCGATGCCGTCCGCGGATACCTCGCGGATAGTAAATTTTATTATACCGCAAAAAGAAGTCTGTAGTTAAACTGTGGGATTTTAAACGGACAGAGCTTTTTTACCTAGCTTTTGGGTTCTTCCTTCTTTTTGGGAGTAATGCCATTTGCTATGAGAAGTTTTTCAAAATCTTCGCGCTCGATTGTTTCAATTACAATAAGTTCCTTCGCGACGACATCAAGAATGACTCTGTGTTTATTCAAAATATCCTCGGCTTTTTTGAGCGCCTCATTCATTATTTGCTCAATTTCCTTGTCTATGCGGGCGCCAACTTCTTCCGAGTATTCTTTTACATCAATTCCTTTTCCAAATATTGACCGCCCCCCCTGGTTTTCAAGAGCAATTGGTCCTATTGTGTCCGACATTCCGTATTTTGTAACCATATCGCGAGCAAGCGCGGAAGAGACCTGCAAGTCGTTTGAGGAACCGGTTGTCAAATCGCCAAATATCATTCTCTCGGCGACATATCCCCCAAGGGAAACCGCGATATCATCAAGAAATTCTTTCTTTGACTGAAAACGCTTGTCTTCAAAAGGAAGTTTAAGAGTATAGCCCGCCGCGTTTCCACGTGAAATTATTGAAATCTTATGAACTGGATCGGCGTAGGGCAAGACAGACGCGACAACCGCATGCCCTGCTTCATGGTACGCGGTAATTTCTTTTTCTTTTTGATTCAACACATGGCTTCTTCTTTCCGGCCCCAGCATCACCTTTTCAATTGAACGAACTAGGTCAAATTGCGCGACTTTTTTTCTGTTCTCGCGAGCAGCCAAAATCGCGGCTTCGTTCATAAGTGATTGCAAATCAGCTCCGGAAAAACCTGGAGTTCGTTCGGCAACAATGGAGAGGTTGACATCCTCGGCAAGCGGTTTTTTCCCTGAATGAATTTTTAAAATATCTTCTCTGTCTTTTCGATCAGGTAAATCAATCGTAACCCTTCTATCAAATCTCCCCGGACGAAGCAGAGCTGGATCTAACACGTCTGGTCGATTTGTTGCAGCTATAACAATAACTTTTTCGTTTTGCTCAAATCCGTCCATCTCAACAAGGATCTGGTTTAAAGTCTGCTCTCTTTCATCATTCCCCCCCCCAACACCAGTACCTCTCACTCTTCCAACAGCATCAATCTCATCAATAAAAACAATCGCGGGTGCCGTATGTTTGGCTATCTTAAAGAGGTCACGAACACGAGAAGCCCCGACACCAACAAACATTTCCACAAACTCCGAACCAGAGATAGAGAAAAAGGCAACTCCCGCTTCTCCCGCTACAGCTCGAGCAAGGAGTGTTTTTCCTGTCCCAGGCGCTCCCATAAGAATAATGCCGCGAGGAATTTGCGCTCCAATATCAAAAAACTTTTTCGGATTTTTGAGAAAGTCTACGATTTCAGCAAGTTCTTCCTTCGCTTCCTTCGCGCCTGCGACATCTTTAAACATTACCCGCTGCCGTTTGTCATCAGGCGAGATAAGCCGCGCTTTTGACTGACCGAAAGAAAATGCCTGCATACCCGCCCCCCGAACTTGACGTCCCATAAACCAAATAAAAAGAAAGAGGAGTGCTATCGGAAAAAGAATTGGAGCAAGTGTGAGAAACCAGAACGCAAAACCCGTGTCACTTTCAACAGAAATTGATATATCTTTGAGCTGCTCACTTGAAACCCCGTAATTAGTAAGCGTTTCTGACAAGGCTGTCCCCTCTTCTTTTTTAACCTCTTTTTCCTCGTCTGTAATGTAAGTTACAGAAAGCATATCACCTTCAACAACAATTGAAGTCACCTGTTTTGCTTCTATATCTCGGGCAAGTTGCGATATTGGAATTTTTTCTTTCTCGATGAATCCTTCGGAAAGAAGTGTGTATAAAGAAAGAAGTGTAAGGAAAATCAAAAGAGTTGTCAGAATGTTTCCCCAAAAAGGGACAGGTTTTTTGTTCCGACCACTGTTAGAAGGCTTAATAATAAGCCGAATATTCTTTTTTCCGTTCTTTTGTTTGATACCGCTATTCATAAAAACCCATTATACCTTAAAAAAGGTTAAACCCCCACACCCATCTTGTCATTGCTGTGTCCCTTCGGAACATCTCTTATGCCTACGGCAGATCTCCCGTAGGGACGACCGTAAGAAGATAGTATTTTAAGGAGTAAGGTAATTATAAAAAGTATGGCAAGTATTACTTAGACTATTAATTGTCCAACTGAAACAACAAAATACCCTAACAAGACGGGTGGGGGGAGTAAATTGAAGGACGGGTATAATCTGTTATTATGAGTGCAATGCTTTTACAAAATAAAAAAGTAACGCTTAATTACGAGATTCTTGAGAAAATGTCAGCAGGCATTGAGCTTTTCGGTTTTGAGGTAAAAGCAGTAAGGAGTAAAATGGGGTCCCTAGACGGAACACACATCACTGTACGCGGAGGAGAAGCATATTTGATAGGGGTATCTATTCCTCCTTTTCAACCAAAAAATACTCCGGAAATCTACAATCCAGAGAGAAATCGTAAATTACTTTTAACCAAAAAAGAACTACAGGAAATTTCTCTTGCTGAGGACAAAAAAGGGTTGACAGTAGTCCCTCTTTCAATGTATAATGTTGGTAGAAAAATAAAGGTAGACATCGCAATCGTTCGCGGTAAGAAAAAATACGACAAACGCGAAACAATAAAGAAACGCGATACGGAACGAGATATTGGAAGAACTTTGAAAAGATAGCCGGTCATTTGCCTAAAGCGTATTTTATACTGTTGAACAAATTTTACTTTGTAAAATTTGTTTTAGGGGGGTGATCGGCCTAGACAAAATAATGAATTTTCAATGTGCAATACGGAGTAATCCTCACTTCTCCTAATATGTTGAGGAAACTATACGTGCTAAAAATACTTTTGCACGGGCAAAGTCACTAGTTTCTCCGTACTTTACGGAAAACGACTTCGCTTTCGCTTACTCCGTCTAAGACGGACTGAGCGGCATTTCTTTGCGTGATGTTCGGTAACGCAAACGAAGTGTAATATCTTCCGGACTATATGTTGATATTTTCCAGTATCAGCACAAAATTTTAGGAATCGGCACATTGTGGTTTTGTTTATTTCTTACACCTTGTGCTTAAATCCGTCAGCTGACGGATTGAAATAAACTACGTATTGTAGATTCGTTGAGAAATCCTATTTTGCACGGCGGTTCGATTCCGCCCACCTCCACAAAATAACAAGCTCTGCGAGAGCGACTATATTTTGTGAGAATACTGAGGCGTACTACGCCGAAGTGCTCCACAGACAAAACAACGCCGCCTTTCTGGCGGTTTTTGTTTTGTGTATATATTGTGAGAATTTAAAAATAGCTATTGTAATTAGAGAAATTTGTGGTAAATTTGTACTGCCTGAACAATACTGGAAATAGCGGGATCTGTAAGGGTTCGAATCCCTACAGTAGGCAAATAGAAAGGTGTTAAGGTGTTGCAGCATAGCATGGGTGGGGGCATTGAAGCATTCTTTCTGGAGAATGTGGAGCTGTAAATGAGACACTCCCTTTTCACTGGAACTTGAAATCGTTTAGGCTGCCGTCTCTTTTAAGAGAAGGCATTTTTATTTGTAAAAGTTTCTAGAACATCTTCTCTTCCCAAAAACCGTTTTTGAAGGTAGTTTTTTGTTTCCGTTGTGTTTTCAGTTATCTCCATATACAATTAAAACAATGGCGGAAAAACAAAAAAGAACATACAGAATTTTCTTTATTGAGGATGAGCCGGCAATTATAGATTTGTACGAATCTGCGTTTTCAGGAAGTGATTTTAAAATAAAAAGTGCGACGACAGGAAAAGAAGCTCTTGAAAAAATTGAACGGTTTAGGAAAGGAGATGAACCAAAACCAGATATTATTGTTTCGGATATTCTTTTACCCGATATCTCTGGATTAGAAATTCTAAAAGAAATTAGAAAGAACAAGGAATTTGACTCTGTTCCAGTTATTATGCTTACCAATTACGGAACAAACGAAATCAAACAGACTGTAAAGCAAACACCTAACACAAGCCACGTTCTTAAAATGGACACTTCTCCGGTATTATTTGTCACACAGATTTGTGGAATGGTAGGAATAACTTGTACAGACTAAAAGTTTATTGTTATATATTTAATTGTAGACCCCTGCTTAAAAGCAGGTTTATTTTTTACCAAATTCCCTCTTCCCCACACCAAATCCAATCACGTCCACAAGACCGTTGACAACGGCTGCCATCGTCAAGATATCCGTTGTTTTACCAAAATATTTCTGAAAGTTGACAGACTCACACGCTCTTATGACGAAAAAATAATCGGCAATTCAACCATAAAGGTCGAGCCTTTGCCTTTACCATGAGAATCAACCAAGATTTTTCCGCTATGTAGCTGAATCATATTTTTAGAAATGGAAAGCCCTAATCCTTTGCCCGAAGCGAAAATTTTCTCAGCATCTACACCTCTTTCAAAGTACCGATTGAAAATTCTCGGCAATTCATCTGTGTCAATACCAATGCCAGTATCAATAATACTGACACGTAAAAATTCAAGTTTTTCTATAGGATGAGTAAAAATTTCCCCAACTATCCTTATACCTCCTTTTTCGGTATATTTCACCGCATTATCAACAAGATTATAAAACGCTGCCCTCACAACACGCTTGTCGGCCATAACTTTTGATTGAAGGGCTTTTGGTGAAAAACGAAGCTCAAAAGAGAGATGCTTGCGAACGATATCCGCTTTAAGTTCCTTATAAATATCCGAAAGAACGTTGTATATATCAAGAGGGAGGGGCTCCAGAACGGCCTTCCCCACCTCCAGCTGAGAAACATTAAGAAAATCACTGACCAGACTTTTCATTCTTTCAACGGATTGGTCTATCTGTGAAAGATATTCTTTGCCCTTCGGGCTTAAGCGTGGCTCATCGCGCTGCAAGAGCTCTAAATAACCTTTTGCAATCGTAAGCGGGGTTCGCAAGTGATGTTGAGTGGTGAGAATGAATTGGTCCTTTGACTTATCTAACTCTTCAAGCTCAATACGAGCTTTCTTTTCCACCTCATAGGATTTGCGGATTTCTCTTGTCTGCTTAGCCACTTTCTCTTCAAGGAGGTCATTTAAATCTTCCAAATGTTCTTTCTGGCGCGCTTCGTTCAAGATACTGCGTATTGCAAATAGACCAAAAATAATTGAAGCGAAGAGTACTCCAAGATCAAGTACTAAGGTTGTGATATCCTGCACAAACAAAACTTTTCCTGCTAATGCCATCCATATAGTAATTGTAAAAACTTCTGCGGTAATAACTTTTACATTGAATAAATGGAATCGTGTAATTGCATAGAGAAGTCCAAATACATACACTGGGATAAGATACGCGCCTACTGGAAACACCGGAATTTTATAGACAATGAGGTATTGCGTAGAACCACCAAGAGCAGGAATAACTGTCATCCAAAAAATAAGAGAGATTTGTTTCTTAAGGGCGGTATCGGTAGTTTTAAACCACAAACTAAGAAGATAATAAAATCCAGCACTAAAAAGTCCTAAGAAATAAATCAGATACACCCCATACAAAGGACCTGCCTTGCCCCATAGTGGAAACCACAAACTCGATTCAGTGCCAGCAAGGACAAGGCGTACCTCAGTAAACGCCCCTAGAATAAACAAAAAGGAAAAAGTAAGAGCTAGAAAATACCCTATTCTTCTCGGCCAACGATACCGTGCTATTGAACGCTCTTCAACAAAACTTAAACAAAAATCAAGAAAAAACACCGCCGCAAACGCAAGACCTATATATGATATTTGAATAAGAGTATTTACAGCAGAAATAGGGACCGTCGGCACGGTGAGGGCTATAAAAAAGGTAAGCGACCAAAAGACAAGGGCAAAAGACATATTTGCAAACATTCGCGCAGAGCGCGCTTTGCGATATGCTGTAAAAAAAAGAAAAATTCCAGCTAAGCCGTCACAAACAACATTTGTAACAAGAGAAACGTAATATATTAAACGTATAGTTTCAGCATCCATTGTCCTTTATTATGCCACTAAAATTAATCTCTGTGGTAACCCCAGTTGATAGCCTCGGCAGATAAAGTTATAATAACAATATCTTCCCAACATGGAGTCAGAAAATAAAAGCAAAATATTCTTTGTAGAAGATGAGCCCGGTATCGCTGATTTGTACGCAATGTCTTTTAGTAGTAATGGATTTGAAATTGAAAGTTTTGTAAATGGAAAAGACGCACTGAAACGACTAACAGACTACAAAAGCGGAAAAGCATCCAAACCTGATGTAATTATCCTTGACATCCTTCTTCCAGATATATCCGGAATAGAGATTCTAAAAGAAATTAGAAAGAACAAGGAATTTGACTCTGTTCCAGTTATTATGCTTACCAATTACGGCACCGATGAAATTCGCGAGGAAATCAAGAAAATACCAAAGACAAGTCATGTGCTCAAGATTGATACGAGTCCGCAACTCTTTGTAAGATATGTCCGAGAAGTACTTAAGGGGAAAGGAGACGCAAATATTAAAAATATTGCGGAAACAATTGAAATTACCCCCATGCCGAGAGAAACTGAGTCTAAAACCATCTCGGATAAATACAAACATTAACTCTTCCCACACCTGATCTGAACAACCTTTACCGCAAAAGACATCTGTTGCTCTCAGAAGAAATCTGTGGTAACCTTTCTTTGTCACCGTAATCTTACAAGAATACCAATTTGGCAAGAAACACAAGAATAAATCATAGAATAAAAGCAAAAGAGGTCCGGGTTATCGGTCCTACTGGCGAAAATTTTGGCGTTCTATCTCTTAGCGACGCGCTTAAAAAAGCAGAAGAACTGGGTCTGGATTTGATAGAAATCTCCCCGAATGTGAATCCTCCTGTTGCAAAAATCTGTGATTATGGTAAGTTCCAGTACGCTGAGCAGAAAAAAGAAAAAGTTGCTCGGACAAAACGACACATTGTAGAAGTTAAAAGTGTCCAGGTCAAAATCGGCACTGGAGAACATGATTTGGAACTAAAAGCAAAAAAAGTTTCCGAATGGTTAAAGAACGGAAACCGAGTACGAATTACTCTTTTTCTTCCAGGACGGTCAAAGTATCTTAATACGACTTTCCTGAAAGAAAGGATAGAACGGCTTCTTAGATTCCTTACTGAGGAGTATCGTATAATTGAACCAATTGCAAAAAGCCCAAAAGGACTTTCAACATTTGTTGAACAAGCAAAAAAATAAAGCGTCCCGTTAGAAGCCTGCCTACCGCAGGCAGGTCACAACGTTATGAACTTAAGACACGCTTTACAATATCACTTTATGAGTCGATTACTTACCAGTTTTAACAATACTGACGGAAACCCAGAGGTTTCCTATTTCTAATAGGATGAAAACCAAGAAATCATACACAAAAAGATTGAAAGTTACTAAAAAAGGGAAAATTTTAGGTCGCAAACCTGGTCAGAATCATTTTAATGCAAAAAGATCGGGACAGGAACATATTTCTAGAAAACGAATGAGTCCGTTTCCAATGAACAACAAAGCAAAATCACGCTTTTTGGCAGGAGCTTAATCAGTTATTTAAATCATATGACACGAGTAAAAAAGGGAGTACACGCATTAAAGCGCCGAAGAAATATATTGCACAAAGCAAAAGGGTACCGTTTCGGACGAAGTACCAAAGAACGCCAGGCGCGTGAAGCGGTAACGCATGCTGGAGTTCACTCATTTGCCCACCGAAAAGACAGGAAAAACGAATACAGAAGGCTGTGGAATGTCCGTATTAACGCATCAGCGCGTTTAATGAACCTTTCTTACAGCAGGCTTATGCATATTTTGAAGAAGAAAAAGATAAATATTGACAGAAAGATTCTTTCTCATCTTGCAGAAAAGAACCCCAAAACTTTTGAACGGCTTATTAAGCAAATTTCCTAAAAAACTTCTAACTCTCTCGCTGGAAATTTTTTCATAAAACAAACCGCTCCACTTATCTTTGTAGCTCTGCTACGAAGATAAGTGGCGTCCAATAGGACTTTTAACAAGAAAAAAACCCGCAACAAGAGCACCTACGCTATCCATAAGAAGGTCAGAAAACGTATCCCCCCAGTAATGATATTGGAAAACACTTGTAAGACCTGTTTGTGATTCAAAAACTTCCCATAGTATTCCAACAATCAAGGTTGAAAGAAAAACAATATCCGCAACAAAAATACTGTTCCCCTTTCTATTTTGAAAAAAAGAAAAATGGAATAAAAACCAAAAAGAAAGAAACGCTATCCACGCTCCTCCAAAAATATGCATAACGAGGTCAAGCCATTTAATGACCCAATAGAGATCAAAAATTAAAGCGGTATGTTGCAGTACGGCAATCAAAACGCCGAGAACAATTACAATAAAAAATGGTGCGCGAGTATTTTTTAACATAAAATGAAAATATCCACATTGGTGGATGTTTTCATAAGGGTTACTTGGATGATATTTAACCTAGTGAAATTCTAGGTGGGTGCCCGCATCACATCACCACGATGATGTAAAATGTAAGGCTCCCTAAAAATATCTTTAATCTAGATAATATCCCAAATAACCCTACTTTAATTATATACCTTTTTGAACAAAAGAAAAGACCCGAAAAAAACCCTGTCAGAGAGCTTTTGGAGCTACGCTTATTGCGAGGAAATTTTTATTCAAGTATTCCGTCAAGATTAATGTCGTAGAGAATTTTTTCCTGAACAAGAGAGTAGCAAAGTGTTTCTTCTTTCGAAAACCACAGAGCAATCTCTTTGTTCGCTTCTTCAATAGAGCCCGAAGCGTGAATCAAATTTCTTACAGCCCTACCATCTGTATCTGAAATTTGATAGGAGTCTAAGACAAAATCGCCGCGAATAGTTCCCACGTCAGACGTTAAGGGTTCTGTCCCTCCGGTAATTTTTCTTACTATCTCAACGGCATGCGCGCCTTGCCACACCATACAGATTACAGGACCACTCGACATATACTTTTTTAATTTTTCTAGAGTGATTCCTGACATTTCCATCGGGTCTTCTGTCGGAGGTTTGAGCCCTTTATCTCTATATGATTTAATACTTTTTTCTCCATTTTTAATCCTCCAATTGGAATCCGACGAATAATGCTTTTCTATTAATTCTTCAGTGGACACAACCATTTTAAGAGCAGCAAGTTTAAGGCCTACTCTTTCGTATCTTTTTATAATTTCACCAATAAGCGACCTCTGGATTCCATCAGGTTTAACGATTACAAGAGTTTTTTCTTCTTTTGTTTTCATATAAATATAGTTTCAAGTATACTTGAGTCTCCTAAATAATCTAGAGGGTAAGAATTTCTGCTTTGCCATCAGTAATAAGAACTGTGTGCTCAAAGTGAGCGCTTCGTTTTCCATCGGCAGTACGTGTGCTATATTCATCTTTTTCATCAAAAATTATTTCGGAAACCCCCTCATTGATAATAGGTTCAATTGCAATCACCATACCGGGTTTTAGAAGTGGCCCCTCCCCTTTTTCCCCGATATTAGGAACAAATGGGTCTTCGTGGACACTGTACCCTACCCCGTGTCCGGAAAGAACGTCAACAATACTGAAGCCTGAGTCTTGTATGGTTTTTTCAATTGCATATCCAATATCACCTACATACCCCCCTCCACGGGCCGCTTTAATCCCAACAAAAAGAGCCCTCTTGGTTATTTCTATCAAATTTTTAGCTATAGTATCAATTTTCCCTACAGGTACGGTAATTGCGGCATCGGTTATAAGCCCTTTGTGGGAAATTCCGAGATCCATACTCACGATATCTCCTTCTTTGAGAATCTTTGATTTTTTGTTGGGTATCCCGTGAACAACCTCATCATTAATTGAGACACAAAGGGCCGCTGGATAAGGTTTAGAAACTCCTTTTGGGCAGTAGCCCAAAAAAACAGGCAGGTCTCCTTCTTCTTGTGTCATTTGTAGAGCGGCATTATTGAGTTCATTTGAAGAAATACCAGGATATACAAGGTTTTCAAGTTCCTTAAGAATGAAAGAATGGCGTTTCCCCCCTTCCCTCAAGAGAGAAATGTCCTTTTCCGACTTAATAGTAATCATTGGAAATGAAGAGACGTGACAATATCTTGATGTACTTTCTCAATCGTCTGTTCTCCATTGATATCAATAAATTTATACTCAGGTTTTTCCTTGAAAAAACTAAGAGCTTTTTCAACATCACTCTCATACCAATTAAGACGGCGATTTATGTCATCGTCGGTATCATCTTCCCGACCACGCGATTTGAGATGTTGAAATGCCCAGTCGCGGGAAACATTGATAAGAATAACGTGAGAACGTGTTTGACCGTAGAACCTGATAGCGCTATCAAGAACAGAAGCCTCATGCAGACGACGTGACAAACCATCAAAAATGAGGTGTTCCTCGCCTGTGAAGCGTTTGACAAGAAAATCAGTCCACATCCATATAGGAAGAAAACTGGGAAGAAGTTCTCCTTTTCCTAAAATACTTTGTATAAGCGTACTTGTGTATCCTTCTTCCTTAGAAAATTCCCGAATTTGCTGGCCAGTTTCAAGATACAGAGCAATTCGCGCCGGATCTTTTTCTTTTAAATAATCAATTAAAAAACGCGCTTGGGTACCTTTACCCGATCCCGATCGGCCGAAAAAAATAAACGTCTGGGGAGGCATAGTTTAATATTCTCTCAGAGATACCTGAGAGTCAATTTTTTTGATGAGATCAATTACAACAGAAACAACAATGAGCAGCGCCGTCCCTCCAATTGCAAGAGATGAAATATGTGTTACTGCTCGAATGGCAATAGGAAGCACCGCGATAAGACCAAGAAACAATGCCCCGAAAAGAGT
The DNA here is from genome assembly GCA_023137185.1 of Minisyncoccota bacterium. Classification (GTDB taxonomy): domain Bacteria; phylum Patescibacteriota; class Minisyncoccia; order Phycocordibacterales; family JAGLPS01; genus JAGLPS01. The sequence continues at coordinate 61,854 of JAGLPS010000002.1, read as the reverse complement.
AAGACGAGTAAGAATTTTCCCGATATATTCAGATGTTGGAACACCAGGGCGAACACCGGGAATAAACGCGCCACTCTTCTGGAGATTGGTTGCTGTCGTACTGGGATCAAAAGTAAGCGCAGTATAAAAATAGGTAAAGAAAAAGACTAAGATAAAGTAAAGAAAACCATACACCCAAGGGTTATTAAGAGACTGAATTACAAAATTTGATACTGTTTGAACAATATCGTTAGGAAGTTGGGAAAAAAATGTAGCAATCATCTGCGGAAAGAGCAAAAAAGAAAGAGCGAAAATAATCGGAATCACTCCCGCTTGATTCAGACGAAGCGGAAGATACGTCGAAAGCCCCCCGTAGACTCTCATTCCACGGACGCGTTTCGCATATGTAATCGGAATCGGACGCTCCGCCTCTGTAATCACTACAACAGCCGCCACAACAACAAGAATGAAAAATGAAAGCGCAAGATAGGTTGGAATCTGTGACGGATCGAATGTAAACAAAAGTTGTCCAAGAATTTGCGGAAGACCTGAAACTATACCAGCAAAAATAAGAAGGGAAACTCCATTTCCAATACCAAACTCGGTAATCAGTTCTCCAATCCACATAAGAAGCACAGAACCCACAGTCACAACAAGTATATTTGTCATCATTTCAAAGGAGGTAAGCGATTTAAGAACTTCATTGCTCTGCAAAAGATTAAGAAAGGCAAATGATTGCAACAGAGCAAGTGGGACGGTTAATATACGCGAGTACTGGGCAAATTTTCTCCTTCCTGCCTCCCCCTCCTCCTGATACATCGCTTTGAGACGAGGCGACATAATAGTAAGAAGCTGCATAATAATTGAAGCGGTAATGTAGGGACCGACTCCAAGCATTACCAAAGAGAGATTGGAAAGACCGCCTCCCGAAAATATATTCAAAAAACCCAAGAAATCATTTCCTGCAAAAAAGCTTTCAAGCCTAAGTGCGTCAACTCCGGGAACTGGAATTGAAGAAAGCACCCGAAATATAATTAGACCAACAAGCGTAAACAGCATACGACCTCGAAGTGTTGAATCGCTAAAGATTAGACTGATTTTTCGTACAAGCTCTTTCATCCTGTAGTAGAAAATGGCATCGCTTTAAGGAGCGGGTTTACCATTTATATATAGTTATCTGTAATAATATCGACATCTTGTTGAATATATCATTTATCAAAAACTCTCCAATGCCATTTTTCACTACGGGATTCATCCGCTATTATTTTATAATACCACCCACTTTCTCTATCGCTTGTCGCGCTGATTCTGAAACCATACAGTTTGTGATTGTTAATTTTTTTGTCAATACCCCCGTACCAAGAATCTTTATCAACGGAAAAGCACCCTTGCGAACCACAACAAACTCCTTTTTTACAAGTAGCGACGGATTGACAATGTCACCTGTCGTAAACGATTTCTCTAGGAGAGAAAGATTTATAATAGCTGGTTTTTCTTTAAAACTATTAAACCGATACCCCCGTAATTTTGGAAGCTTTTTAATAACATCACGAATAGCAGGACGTATTTTTGCGCCCGCGCGAGCTTTTTGTCCTTTATGACCTCGTCCTGAAGTTTTCCCACGTTTCCCCCCTCGTCCTATCTGAACCGATTTTTTATTTTTATTTTTTCGTTTAAGTTGATGTTTTTGCATAGCAGTTTAATTTTTCTGCGTTGTTTCAAATTCAGAAAGAGCCTTAACGGCGGCGCGCGCGTTATTCATCTGATTTTTGCTTCCCGACAATATTTTTGCGGTAACGTCACGAACACCCACAAGTTCCAAAACGTTTCGTACTGAGCTTCCAGCAACAATTCCTTTTCCTAAAGCAGTGGGCATCATTGTAACTCGAGAGCTTGAATATTTAGCTTCTACCTGATGAGGAATGGAAAACGTTTTTGTGAAAGACAGTTTAATCATATGCTTCTTTGCATCACGAAGAGCTTTTTCTATAGCGAGCGCGGTATCAGAAGCCTTTCCAGAACCAACTCCGACAGAGCCTTTTTTATCACCAATAATCATAGCCACGCTAAAACTAAAACGCCTTCCTCCTGCAACAACACGAGCCACTCGTCGGATACTAATAAGTTTCTGCTCAAATTCGGAACGAGGTTTCCCCCCGCGACCCTGTTTGCGACGACGAACATTTTTCTGAAATTCTCTCGGACCTTTTCTATTCCTAGAAAAACTGGCAGTTAAAGAGGTTTTTTCTCCTTGTGTGCTGACCTTCTCTTTTCCCTGTATATTATTCTGTGTTGTCTCTTTTTCCATATATTAATTTAAAATATAAGCCCCGCTTCACGCGCCCCCTCGGCAATGGCTTTTACTTTTCCTGAATATAAAAATCCTCCGCGGTCAAACACTACTTTTTTAAAATGGAGCTCTTGCGCTTTACGAGCGACACTCCTTCCAACCTCGCGAGCTTTTTCAACAAGAGAGCCGCTCTCCATTCCTTGAGAAGTTGCTGAAACAAGTGTCTTTCCTTCATTATCATCAATAAGCTGAGAGGAAATATAGCGACTTGAGACAAAAACCGAAAGTCTTGGACGTTCTGCCGTCCCCGAAATTTTCGTTCTAATACGAGCGTGTTTTCTCTTTCTCTTTATTACTTTTTCTTTATGTTTGTCCATATATCACATTACACCGTCGCTGACTTTTTTCCTTCCTTACGCAAAATTATTTCATCAGAATATCTGATACCCTTCCCCTTATACGGCTCAGGCTTTTTTATCGCCCGTATCTTTGCCGCAAACTGTCCAACTCCTTCTTTACTGATACCCGAAATTTTTATGGTATCTTTTGCCACAACTACTGTAAGCGCTTGAGGAATCTCAACTTTAACAGGGTGAGAAAAACCGAGATTCAACACAAGAATTTCCCCTTGTATATCAGCCTTAAAACCAACACCCTGAATGATTAGAGATTTTTCATATGCTGCATTTACGCCTTGAATCATATTTCTGATATGTGATGCGTATGTTCCCCACAATTTTAATGCTAAAAGAGATTCAGAAACAGGGTCTACTTTTATCCCCTCCGGAGTAATCTGTACTGACACGGCATCTGTTTTAAATGAACGCGAGAGTTCTCCCAATTTTCCCTTAATTGTGATGGTCCCTGTCTTCACTATGGCCTCTGTTCCTGAAGGAAGGGGAATAACTTTTTTACCTAATCGTGACATCGTATTATTTATAGTGAGTTATATCAAACTACCAAATTTCAAACAAAAGTTCTCCGCCGACTTTCTCTTTTCTTGCAGCTTTATCAGAGAGCACACCTTTTGGTGTTGAAAAAACACCAATTCCATACCCTTGCCGTACTGGATAAATATCCCGCACACTTTTATATATTCTTCGTGAGAATTTTGAGATTCTTTTAACCCCTCGCATTTTTGGTTTAGCGCCCTCAAATACAAGTTCAACCTCAATTGACTTATTTTTCTTTCCCTTCTTTGCAAAAGATTTTACAAAACCATTCTTTTGTAAAACCTCGACAATAGCCACTTTGAATTTTGAATACGGAAAAGAAACAGTTGTTTTTCCAACACTTCCTGCATTTTTCATCCGTATAAGCATGTCAGCAATGGGGTCATGCATAATATTACCAGGACGATTTTCGTACCCCAGGAATTTTTCCTTCATTAGAAAACTCCCTAAAGCAGATTCGGCATAGGTCAAAATCTCTCATATAACCTCGTCTACGACCACACTTAAAACACCTTCGCACAATACGAGTGCTAAATTTTGGTGTTTTTTGCGCTCGGGCAATAACTGATTTTTTCGCCATAAAAAATAAAAGCTTTGAAAAGCGTGGGTTCAATACTAGCAAGAAGGAGCTTATTTTGTCAAACGAGAGAACTCCGTCATATTTTTTACATAAAGAGGAGGAGTTGACTGAAGTAATAAAATTTAATACGATTTTTTTTAGAAAGAACACATATATGTCCCTGCAGCAAAGACCGTGGGGTAATATCGGCACTTGCCCCGCTCGTTCAATCGCGTGGCAGAGAACATACTCGGATGCCATGAAAGCTCGGAAGCTTTCGCGGCATACTCGCTTGTCAAAATAGAGGAGGTGAATATAATGAGATTCGCTGTTGCTCGTTTCGAAAATGTTCAAAGTTTCGACGAAGTAAGAAAACGGCTTATGCAAATGGGATTGCGACCAGCCACCAAAAAAGGAGTGTCTGAGGTATAATTTCAAAATCTCAGGGTCAGAGAATTCTCAAAAAAAATCTATTTATTTCCATATACTGCAAGGTTTTTCTTTTAACTTCCAAAATCTAAATTTTGCGGTAAAAAGCACTCTAAAAACACCCTTAAAATTTTAAGGGTGTTTTTGTTAGCAAATACAAACACAATGCCACTGCGGTAATAACCGCAGTGGCATATATTTCTTTGCCGCTTTCTTATTTCTTATCTTCCTTACGAAAAGGAAATCCTAGATACTCAAAAAACGCGCGAGCTTCCTCTCTTGTTTTAGCAGTAGTAACAATTGTTACCGCAAGACCAAATACGTCCTTTATTTCCTCGTCTGAGGCTTCGGGAAAAATAATATGTTCTCGAATTCCTAAGGTATAATTCCCCATTTCGTCAATTCCAGAAGTCGCAATACCGCGAAAGTCTTTTGTACGAGGAAACGCAATATGCACTAAACGGTCAAGAAAATCGTGCATCCGTTTTCCTCGAAGTGTTACCTGATAGGCAACTTTGTCTCCTTGTCTAGTCTTAAAAGACGCAATAGATTTTTTTGCTCCGCGTTCAAGCGGTTTCTGCCCAGTAATACGAATAAGACGATTTTGGATAACCTCCTTTTTTTTAGGGTCTTTAATTGACCCAATCCCAACATTTATTACCACCTTAAGAAGCCGTGGGGATTGCATTTTATTACGGTATGAAAAACGCTCTTTAAGTGCTTCAAATGTGTGTTCTGTTTTTTCTTTAAACATCTGCATAATTATTTATCAAGTGCTGCACCGCTCTTTTTTGCAATACGGATAGTTTTGTCTCCTCTCCTCTCCTTTCCAACACGTGTTCTTTTATGTGTTTTGGGGTCAACTATCATAACATTAGACACATTTATCGGAAGCGCTCTGTCTACAATTTGACCTTTCTGCCCCCCTTTTCGAGCTCGTTCATGAATTTTTCTCACATTAACCCCCTCAACAACCACTCTGTTTAGAGCGGGAAATGCTTTAAGAACTGGGGCGGTTTTCCCCTTGTCTTTTCCCGAAATTACTATAATGTTGTCTCCTTTTTTAATTTTCATTGATTTTTCTTATAAGCAAAGCGAATTAGAAACAATCATGACCCACCACAATTTTTGACCATACAGCTTTTCTACCACTGTTGGAGCAATGTGTGAATTGTTATTTTTTTGTGTGATAACACCAATCATATGTTCAAAAATTAAGGTGGGTTAAGTAATTTATAGTCGCTTCGCTTCTTAAATTACTATACGATTTCCGGTGCTAGAGACGCGATTTTCTGGAATCCTCGTTCTGCGATCTCTCTTGGAATAGGTCCAAAAATTCTACCCGCTGTTGGATCTTTTTTACCCTTTTCAATAATAATAACCGCGTTCTCATCAAAACGAATGTACGAACCATCTTTACGGCGAAACGCCTTGCTTTGGCGAACTACCACCGCGTGAAGAACCTGTTTTTTCTTTACTGTCTTTCGAGGTTTTGCTTTTTGAACCGAAAGCACAACAATATCACCAAGCCTCGCGTACCTCTTCCGTGTTCCTCCGAGTACTTTGAATACTCGTCCGATTTCTCCACCAGAATTATCCGTGATTTTTACTAATGTTTGTGGTTGGATCATATTACCCGCTCAAATTCTTAACAATTGTAAATTTCTTTTCTTTTGAAAAAGGCCGACATTCTTCTATAACCACCTTGTCCCCGACAGAAGACATATTGCCTTTATCATGAACTTTATACCGCTTCCCCCGAAGAAAGTGCTTTTCATACTTAGAGTGCTTTTTATACAGCTTCACCAAAACAATAACTGTATCCTGCATCTTATTTGACATTACTTCCCCCGTGAGAGTTTTTCTTTTTGTAGTTTTATCTGGATGTGTATTGGTCATATTATTTTATATTTCTCGCACTCAACACTGTAAGAATCCGAGCGATTTCCTTTTTTATCGTACGGCCTTCTTTTATGTTCCTCACTTTACTACCCGAAATTCCAAATCGAAAACTACGCAGTGCTTCCCGTTTTTCGGAAAGTGCCTTAAATAAGTCTTTTTCGGTTTTGTTCGCAAGGTCTGACATAAAAGTTTTATTTTGCAAAGTTCTGTGAAATCTGTCAAATTTAGTGGCGAATCACCATTTTAGTCTTTACAGGGAGCTTTGTTCCCGCTTTTCGCAACGCTTCTCGAGCGACATCTTCAGTCACCCCATCAATTTCAAAAATAATCCGACCAGGTTTAACGGGGACTTGATATCCTTCAGGGTCACCCTTTCCTTTTCCAAGTTTCACTTCAGCTGGTTTTTTTGTAAACGGCATATCAGGAAACACGCGCAACCACACTTTTCCTGTCTTGCCAGTTGAACGAGAAAGCACTTTTCGAGCTGATTCAAGCTGTTTTGATTCCACACGCGCGGCTGTCATTGCCTTGAGACCGTATGAACCAAAAGCCACACAAAACCCTCGTGAAGCAACGCCAACCTTGTCTGGATGCTCCCTCAGTGTCTGCCACTTGCGATATTTTACTTTTTTTGGAAATAACATAATGTATTAGTATTTTTTTTGCGCTTTCTCAAACACCTCGCCTTTGTAAATCCATACTTTTATACCAATCTTACCGTATGGAAGACGTGCTTCGTAGTGACTGTAGTCAATGTCGGCGCGAAACGTCTGAAGAGGAATTTGTCCTTTTTTAAGTTTCTCCTGACGAGACATTTCAGCTCCTCCGAGACGTCCAGCCAACTGAATTTTGGCTCCCAAGACATCGCGATTCGCGAGAACTTTTTCAACCATCTGTTTCATCACGCGTCTGAAAGGAAGACGTTTTTCAAGTCCCTCCGCGATCATTTGCGCAACAATAGAAGCGTTTGATTCGGGAGAACGGACTTCTTTGATATCAATTTTTATGTCGCTTGGAGCTAAAAGATTTTCTTTTTTTATAATTTTCAATACATCTTCTCGCAATTTCGCGCTCCCTTCACCATTTTTCCCGATAATAAGACCGGGTCGAGAAGTTTCAATGATAATTCTAAATGTTTTCTCGCTTCTCTCTGTCTCCACTAAAGAAACGTAGAGCCCCCGAAGACGTTTATCAAGATACTCACGAAGCACTGTATCGCTTTTCAATAAATCTCGGTATTTTTTCTTAACAGAAAACCAACGAGATTTCCAGTCCTTTGTAATACCAAGCCTATGTGAATATGGGTGAACGGTATGTGACATAATTATTTTTTCTTTTCTGTTTTTGTTTTGGTCGCCTCAATACCCTCAAGCTCTACTCCGATATGACTCGTACGTTTGCGAACAACAAACGCTGCGCCGCGCGCGCGCGGACGGCGACGAAAGAGAGTCGCTCCTCCGTCAACTGTAATTTTTTTTATAACAAGATTTTCGGAAGAAAGATTGTCATTCTTAGCATTTGCGACAGCTGACTCAATAAGTTTACGGACTGGGAAAGCTGCGCGCTTAGAGGCATTTTTTAATATAACAAGAGCGCGATCAACTTTTTTCCCCCGTATTAAACCAGCAATCAAGCGTACTTTCCGCGGAGATTGTCTATAATTTTTTAAAGAGGCTTTGACCATACTTATTTTTTAGGCGCGGCATTTGACGCAGTAGGGCCAGCTGTTTTTGCCGCTTGCGCGGCTACTATTTCGGCCTCTTTTTTCTTCTGCTCAAGTTCTTTCTGCATCTTACCTCCGTGTCTGACAAATTTCTTTGTTGGAGAAAATTCACCCAAACGGTGCCCAACCATATCTTCGGTTACAAAAACAGGAATATGCTCTTTCCCGTTGTAGACACCAAAAGTAAAACCCACCATTTCCGGAGCAATCTGACTAGCACGCGCCCATGTTTTAATTACCCCGACACTATCGGGTTTTTTCCCTTCAATTTTCTTGAGCAATCGCTCATAGACGTATGGACCTTTTTTGAGTGATCGAGTCATTAGTTAAAAATGAGAAAAAGAAAAAGCGCGCGCATACGTTTTTTCAATTACAAAAAATGCGCAAAAATGCGTACCCACCATAATATAGATAAGCAAAAGAATAGTCAACCCCGTAGTAGAATTTGGCATTGCCCAGCCTTAGTTTGCTTTGGCAAACTAAGGCTGGGCGCACTCAGAGTGCTATGCCAAATCTCACTACAGGGTCAACCCCGTAGTGAGATTTCAGTTTGTTAAATCTCCGGAGGATTTTTGTACAGAAACTCTTTCAATCTCCTTCTTAGCAATCTCCCGCCTTGAGTAGTTTTAAGATACTTTTCACGGCGTACGGCATCCTTTTCCTCAATAGAGGCTTCATAATAAATTAGTCTCCAAGGTACATATCGCTTTGTGGAAAGATTTAACCCCTGATTATGTTCTTGCAATCTGTTTTTTAAATTGGAAGTATACCCAATATACAACTCGCGATTCTTCTCGCTTCTTAACACATAGACATAAAACATAATCAAATTGAAATTCTACTAATGGGTTAATCCAAAAAAAGAATTTGTTAGTGCTCAAAAGCTCCTGCCACCCATTCAAACTCACCTTGCCAATTTCTAGTTGGACACGACCACCCTGGACTTGCGGGATGGGGATTGCCGGTTGTTTCCATATTTCTAACGCCAATAACGTAAAAATTCCCGCGGGAAGAAGGACAACCAGAAGACCCTGCGCCATAGCGATAATACGAGTACCGATACGACGTGTTGTTTATTGGGTCAACAATTGGATTCGGCAGATATCCGTTATTCGCGAGAGTTTCTATAAATTGTCCCCCATCTTCATAACTCTCCTCCCAATCGCCATCACCTGAAGTCGGGCTTGGGTATCGGTCGTTTGCGTCGCGATAAAGCTCAAGGGCCATCCGAATTTGCTTCATATCGGACAGTCTGCGCCCGTCTTTTGCTTTTAGACGCGCCGTATTAAGACTCGTGAGAACAACAGAAGACAAAAGGCCAATTATTGAGATAACAACAAGCAGTTCAATGAGTGTGAACCCCGTAGTGAAAGACGGTCTAGCATTTTTGTGCCCTATGTTGGTTGAGGAGAATTTTGAAATGAACATATTAAAAATAGAAAAAGGTGTTTTCTGTGAAAATGCTTTGGGCACGAGACCTTTTTCTACTAACGGGGTGAATCCTCGGTTTTTCTTCATGGTATTACTTGAAAAGACTGTATTTCCTGCGGAGATAACGGCTCTGGCGATTGATTAAAAGAAAAGAGAACAAAAATTGATAGTGCAAAGAGAACAACAGTAATTAAAAGAAGTAACTTATTAGCACTCTGCTCGTCTTTCGCGAGACCAATTCGTATTACAAGATTCACAAGTCCTGAATATTTCTTCGGACAATTTTTTAACCTTGAATCAAATTCATTTTCATCTAAAAATTGAACTACACTCATACAAAAATTACGTTAATTTATTATTTACATATGTCCATTGGAATACAAATATCGTCACCAAGAGGCATATTTGGATTGTTGAACGAGCCTATTGACTTATTTGGACCACCTGAGCAAATACCTGTATTTCCCCATCCGCATTCGCTTGCCCCTCCGTCAAAAAAGTAACTTTGCCCCCATGGATCAGTAGAAATAGCGCTAATATACGGATCGCTCCAGGACGCATTCCAATCGTCCAATGAAGCAATGTTACTCGGACTTGGCCAGCTGTTATTGTCAATTTGATATCGTAAAATTACCTGAAGAAGAGTACGCACTTCTGATTTTGCTTTTGCAATGTTTGCGCGCCTACGCGCAAGATTTAGGTTGCTCATAACTATAGAGGCTACGAAAGCGATAATCGAGATAACAACAAGCAGTTCAATGAGTGTGAACCCCGTAGTGAAAGACGGTCTAGCATTTTTGTGCCCTATGTTGGTTGAGGAGAATTTTGAAATGAACATATTAAAAATAGAAAAAGGTGTTTTCTGTGAAAATGCTTTGGGCACGAGACCTTCTTCTACTAACGGGGTGAATCCTCGGTTTTTTTCCATAAAATTAAAATTCAGCAGGAAGCATCTGTTCAGGATTCGGCAGAGGTATCTTTTTGTTCGCGCTTGTAGTTAAAATTACAATCGTAAGAAGAATCGCCGCAACAGCCACAATAACAAGCACTACGTTAGCGCTCTGTTCGTCTTTCGCAAGACCTAATTTGATAGCAAGACCAGTTATGAAAGAGAAACGCTTCGGTCTTCGTTTCAGATTGGAAATGGAATTGCCCTCTTCATAAAATTCTACCCCTTTATACATATTTTTTATACTAACTCTTTTCCAAAAAAGATACAAAAAAACTTTACGTTGATAATTTTCCTCACTCTCTAAAATAGTTCTGAAAACCATACTTGAAAATCAACTTGGAGGTCAACTTGGAGGTTCAACCTCCAAGTGTGGTGTAATACTAACGTTGTCAGTGGAAAGGGTACGCGCGCTTTTCAAAAGAAAATGCGAATAGTTGTGCTTGAGTTTTCTCCCCTTTGAGTGAGCTGTTGTTTTTAAAAAGCCTTGGGAAGCGCGACTGGCGCTGTACAGAGAAAATTTTTAGCAGAAAATTTTCGTGCTTTTCAAAAGTTCTGTTTCTGCCCTTTAGAGCGAGTATTCTCTTTTGAAAAGCCTTGCGCAGCGCGACGGCGCGAGCAGAGCAAAAACGTAGCAACGTTTTATGTGTGCTTTTCAAAAGAGAATGCGAGTGAGCTCTATCGCTTCTTTCCAACCTTTCTGCGAGAAACAATAAGTCTGTTGGAATACTTGTTTGGTCGGCGACTTTTCTGACCTTTACCGGTAGGTTTGCCCCATTTACTTTTTGCCCTTTTTCTTCCTCGTCCAGAGCGACCTTCACCACCGCCGTGGGGATGGTCAACGGGATTCATCGCAGCTCCTCGCACTGTCGGTCTTATCCCAAGCCATCGTGTTCGGCCAGCTTTCCCGAGCCGCACCAATTTGTTTTCAGAATTTGAAACTCCTCCGATTGACGCCCAAGCTTTTTCAGGAACTTTCCGCACTTCCGTTGAAGGCATTTTTAGGTCAATATATCCTCCGTCTTTTGCAAGAACCATCGCGCAACTTCCGGCAGACCGAATAAGTTTCGCTCCGCCTCCCGGCTTTACCTCAACATTGTATACAGAAGTTCCGAGTGGAATTTTTGAGAGAGGGAGACGATTACCCTGCTTAAGAGGAGCTTCCGTCGATACAACAAGTTCAGCTCCCACCTTTACACCTTGAGGAAGAAGTATGTATCGCTTTTCCCCGTCTTTATACACGACAAAACCTATAAATCCCGACCGATTAGGGTCATATTCAACAGTTTTTACTATAAAAGGAATGTTTTTCTTTTCCAGACGAAAATCAATATCACGCCATAGTCGTTTGTGTCCACCTCCCTTATGGCGGGTTGTAATACGCCCAAAGGCATTTCTTCCAACAGAGCGTTTTACTCCTTTGGTAAGAGAACGTTGCGGAGACGAGGTTGTTAAGACATCTCGATATACAATCGATGTCTTTTTCCTCTGCGACGGCGTTGTGGGTCTGGATATTTTCATCCTGTTAGAAGTAGGAAACCTCTGGGTTTCCGTCAGTATTGCTAAAACTGGTAATAAATCGACTCATATTTTGATATTGTAATACGTATTTTGTATTCATAAAGCTGTGGTCTCTAACGAGATTCATATTATTCTTATATGATTTCTATCTTGTCTCCTTTTTTGAGGTAAACATAGGCCTTCCTTCCACCTGATTTTACTCCTTTTTTCCCTCTGACAATTATAGACTTGGAGGGTACGCGAACTACATTAATTTTAAGAGGAGTAACTGAATAAATTTTTTGTATCGCGGCAGAAACCGTTCGTTTGTTCGCGCGTGCAGAAATATCAAATACATATACACTCTCTTCGGCCTTGAGAGATGCCTTTTCTGTTATTCTTGGACGTACAATAACCGATGCTAAAGACTGTTTTGAAAATTCATTCGACAACGATTTCTGTTTTATTTGTTCTTTTGTATTTTTTAAAGTCATATTGCGCTATTTCGTTGAGCTTTTTCCTTCAAGAAAAGTGAAAGATTCTTTCGGGTTTGTAATGATAAGATATTTAAAATTAAGCAATCTCGCTGGATTAATATCAGACAATTTTCCAAGAGAAATGTTTCCGATATTTCTAAAACTCTTTATTACCGCGTCATCTTTTTTTAAAAGGGCAATATAGGCTGTGTTCTTCTTTTTGGAAAGTCCCTTAAAGTTTTTTACTTTTTGCAACGACGCAAGTATCTCTTTTGCGTTTTTCGTCTTTGGTTCAGAAACATTCAAAGTGTCCAAAAGAATAATCTCTTTATCCTTGACCTTGCGCGACAATACAGCATAGAGTGCTTGTGTTTTCATCTTTTTGTTTATTTTTTTCCCGTAGTTCTTTTCAGACAAAGGACCGTGTGTGACTCCTCCTCCGACCCAAATTGGAGAACGTCGTGAGCCATGCCTAGCTCGCCCCGTTCCTTTTTGCCTCCATGGCTTGTGTCCTCCGCCACGCACATCTCCGCGTCCTTTTGTATGGGCAATGGGAGTACGCGCGTTTGACTCTATTGATACAACAACCTGATGCACAAGATCGGCATTCCACGGCATATTAAAAACACGCTTGGGAAGTTCCATCTTCCCCATTTCTTTTCCTTCCTGACTGTATACGCTTAACTCCGTTTTAACAGAAGTTTGTATTTTTTTATCTTTTGTTTTTTCCATTATCTTCTTACCCTTGTAACAAGCTAGGCGAGACAAATGCTTATCCTCTGATTTCAAGCACAGTCCCCCTGTGCCCGGGAACAGCGCCCTCAACAAAAAGAAGGTTCTGTTTAGAGTCAACGAAAACAACTGCAAGATTTTTTACAGTTATTCTATCACTCCCCATACGACCTGCCATACGCATACCTTTAGGCACTCTAGTTCGTAAACCTCCTCCGATACTCCCCGGCTCTCTTTCGGAATGTTTTTGTCCGTGTGTGCGGGGACCGCCATGAAATCCATGACGCTTTACAACACCCTGAAAACCCTTTCCTTTTGAGGTGCCTGTAACAGCAACGACATCACCTGAAGTAAAAATCGAAACATCTATTTTATCCCCAACTTTTAAGTCCGCTTCAGAATCAACTACACGAAATTCTTTCAACCCAGCGAAATTTCCTAGATTTTTTAGGTGTCCTTTTTGCGCGCGCGAAATTTTTTTCTCGCTTTTTGTTCCATAACCAATCTGAACAGCATTATATCCGTCTTTGTCGCTGTTTTTGACCTGAGTTACCACAACCGGCGTTACTTCAACAGCAGTTACTGGATGCGCAATTCCATCTTCAGTAAAGACTTGGGTCATTTCCTTTTTTGTACCTACAATAAATTTCATATTACACGCTTAAGAGCCCTATACTACTCATTTTTCAGGAATTGTCTATATAAGTATATATGACCCCGCGGAAAATCCTGCGAAGTCCTATACGCAAAAGCTCTCCTTACAGCATTTTAACGTCAATATTAACCCCTGACGGCAAACTTAGATTTGTAAGAGATTCAACCAGTTTTTGGTTTGGATTTACAATATCAATAACACGTCGATGAACCCTCATCTCAAATTGTTCTCGCGCATCTTTGTGAACAAAAGTGGAACGATTTACCGTATATTTTTTTATTTCGGTGGGGAGAGGAACGGGACCGCGTACTTTCGCGTCATACCGCAACGCAGTATCAATAATTTGTTTTACTGAAAGGTCAAGAATTTTGTATTCGTACGCACTAACACGAATGCGAAGTTTTTGAACCGCTTCGTCCTTCCCAGTCTTGTCCCTTAATTTCCCTTTTTTTGTTGTTGTCTTCGCCGCCATAGTTATTAGCCAATAATTTTAGTTGTAACCCCAGCACCAACAGTTTTACCTCCTTCTCGAATAGCAAAACGCTGCTTTTCTTCAAGGGCGACAGGAGCAGTGAGCTTAACTTTAAGCGCGACTGTGTCACCAGGCATCACCATTTCAGTTCCTTCTGGAAGAATGACATCTCCAGTTACGTCCGTCGTTCTCATATAAAACTGCGGTTTGTAACCAGAAAAGAACGGCGTGTGTCGTCCCCCTTCCTCTTTCTTCAACACATACACTTCGCACTCAAATTCTGTGTGAGGTGTCACTGAACCTGATTTTGCAAGTACCTGTCCGCGATGAATATCTTCTTTCTTCAAACCACGAAGCAAAATTCCAGCGTTATCCCCAGCCATACCTTCTTGCAGAGACTTGTTGAACATTTCAATTCCGGTAACAGTTGTCTTCGAAGTCGGTTTGATTCCAACAAGTTCAACCTCTTCTCCCACCTTCACGACACCTTTTTCAATTCTTCCCGTAGCAACAGTTCCACGACCTTCAATCGAAAAGATGTCCTCGACAGGCATAAGAAATGGTTTGTCCATCTCACGAACTGGTTCAGGAACAAACGTATCAACAGTGTCAATAAGCTCAAGAACCTTTTTTACCCATTCATCATCTGCTGACGTGGCTTCAATGGCTTTAAGACCTGAACCGCGGATAATAGGAGTATTTACTCCATCATATTCATTCTTAGTCAAAAGCTCTCTCACTTCCTCTTCAACAAGGTCGATAAGATCTTTTTCTTCAACCATATCGCACTTGTTAAGAAATACGAGTACTTTTGGCACACCAACCTGACGAGCAAGAAGAATGTGCTCTCGTGTCTGGGGCATCACACCGTCAGTTGCCGCAACTACAAGAATCGCGGCATCCATCTGCGCCGCTCCTGTAATCATATTTTTTATATAATCGGCGTGACCTGGAGCATCAACGTGAGCGTAGTGACGCTTAGGTGTCCAATACTCCGAGTGATGGAGAGCGATAGTAATACCACGCGCTTTTTCTTCCGGAGCGTTGTCAATTTGGTCAACTTCCTCCATACGAGCGCCGTAACCTTTGTCCTTGTT
Organism: Minisyncoccota bacterium; assembly: GCA_023137185.1. Classification (GTDB taxonomy): domain Bacteria; phylum Patescibacteriota; class Minisyncoccia; order Phycocordibacterales; family JAGLPS01; genus JAGLPS01. Next base: position 46,707 of record JAGLPS010000002.1, on the reverse strand, counting down.
CATATCCAAGGTCTTCAAAATTGACGCTGTAAGCGTCGTCTTCCCATGGTCAACATGGCCAATAGTTCCGATGTTGAGATGAGGTTTGGAACGGTCAAAATTTTCTGCCATAGTAATTTATTAATAATTAATTTCCTTATTATAAGAGCTTAACGCGCGAGAACTGCTAAGCTCCTACAATAAGTAGTTGATAATAATTTTTGCGTTAGCGATATTTAAACAAAACAAATCTACCTGCGGTAGGCAAGAATATCGCCAATAGCGTACAAAATATCATAACAAAACTCGTTTAATAGTCAACCCAGTAGTGAAAATTGACATAGCTCTTTGGCGCGCCCAGCCTTAGTTTGCCAAAGCAAACTAAGGCTGGGCAATGTCAATTTCTACTACAGGGTCAACAGGCACTCGTAACTCTTTTCCAAAGCACGTATAAAATACTGCTATATTTTTGCTCTTCTTACGCCAATCGCGCTCGCTGGTCTCTGGGAAAAGAGCCCCTCACTTTAAGAGGCAGAAAATTGAGGCTACTGCGAGATTCTGGAAGCTAAAAGCTTTTAGCTTCCAAGTACGATTTTGGACACTGAGTGCCTAAAAGCTGTAAAATTATTACACCACATTTTGAGGCTTCCATTTGGAAGCCGAGCTTCCAAGTTAGAGTCTTTTGAAAATAATATGCTCACTTTAAAAGGCAGGGGGAATTAGTAAATATAGTTTTCCCTTCCCTAAAAGCTGTTTTATTTTCTTGTCTCTGCAATCGTTTGGGCAACGTTTTGAGGAACTACATCGTATTTCTCAAACTCCATATTAGCGCTTGCGCGACCTTCGGTCATTGAACGAAGCGCCGTAACATAACCAAAAAGCTCGGAAAGAGGCACATACGCTCGGATTACTTTGAGGTCTTCCCCTCTTTCATCCATTCCCTCAATTTGCCCTCTCTTTGAGCTTAAATTTCCTGTCACATCACCCATAAATTTCTCCGGTGTTACTACTTCAATCTTCATAATCGGTTCAAGCAAAACGGGTTTTGCTCGTTTTGCGGCATCCTGAAATGCCTGCGAGGCGGCTATTTTATAAGCGATTTCTGATGAGTCAACATCATGGTGAGAACCAAATGTAAGTTCACAGGAGATGTCCACCATCGGATACCCCGCGACAACACCTCGCCCCATTCCTTCCTTTATTCCCTCGCGAACAGCAGGTATAAACTCCGCTGGAATAACACCTCCTTTAATAGAATCAATAAATTCAAATCCAACTTCGCGCGTAACATTCTTAGACACTTTGGCTTCTTTATCAATATTTTTGTCAAGCGGACGAATTGTAATTTTGACGTGCCCGTATTGGCCCTTACCTCCAGACTGCTTGATATATTTATTTTCAGCTTCGGCTTCCATCATAACTGTCTCCCTATAAGCGACTTGAGGTTTGCCAACATTTGCTTCAACAGTAAATTCCCTCTTGAGACGGTCAACCATAATTTCAAGATGGAGCTCTCCCATACCAGAAATAAGTGTTTCTCCAGTATCAGAATTAGAACTAATTTTAAATGTTGGGTCTTCGTCAGAGAGTCGTTTAAGTGCAAGCCCCATTTTTTCCTGGTCAGCTTTTGTTTTTGGTTCAATACGAAGAGAGATAACTGGGTCAACAAATTTAATTTCTTCTAGAAGAATAGAATTATTTTCATCACAGAGAGTGTGAGATGTTTTGGTATCTTTCAAACCGACAGCCGCAGCAATTTCTCCAGCATACACGCGCTGCACTTCTTCACGCTTGTCTGCCTGAAGACGCACAATACGCGATAGTCTTTCTTTTTTTTCTGTTGTTGAGTTATACACATATGTTCCCGCGTCAATTGACCCTGAATATACTCTGAAAAAAGTCAGTTGCCCGACAAACGGATCACTCTGAAGCTTAAACGCAAGTGCTGAAAAGGGCTCGTCATCAGTTGCGTGACGTAAAATTTCTTCACCGGTTTTCGGATCAATCCCCTTAACAGGAGGCACATCCAAAGGGGAAGGCAAGTAGTCGATAACAGCGTTCAGAATAAGTTGTACCCCTTTATTTTTAAGCGCGGAACCAGTCATTACAGGAAAAATTTTATTTCCAACAACAGCCTTTCGTAGCACTCTTTTTAAGTCTTCAAGAGAAATATCTTTCCCTTCAAGAAAAGCGTGTGTGAGCTCATCGTCCTGTCCAGCGATTTTTTCAATAAGCTCGGCGCGATATTTTTTTGCGTCTTCCAGAAGCTCCGCTGGAATTTCCTCTTCTTTTACCTGTTCCCCCATTTTCCCTTCGAAATAGTATGCTTTCATTCTGAGCAAATCTATAACTCCTTTGTGATTTTCCGCTTCGCCAATAGGAATTTGCAGTCGTACGGCGTTTTTGCTTAGACGATCAAGAATTGACTTGTATGATTTTTCAAAACTGGCTCCCATTCTATCCATTTTGTTTATAAAACAGATTCTCGGGACATTTCCTTCATCGGCATAGCGCCAGTTTGTTTCCGACTGCGGTTCCACCCCGGCAACTCCATCAAAAACAACGACGGCTCCATCAAGAACGCGCAAAGAACGTTTCACCTCAGCGGTAAAGTCAATGTGCCCGGGGGTATCAATAACATTAAAACGGCATTTCTTAGAGATATCCTCAATCGGCATATATGTTGGATTCCAGAAACAAGTGATTGTCGCCGCAGTAATGGTGATTCCACGCTCCCGTTCCTGTTCCATCCAATCGGTAATCGTATCTCCCTCATGGACTTCACCAATTTTGTGGCTCATTCCAGTATAGAAAAGCACGCGCTCGGATGTTGTTGTTTTTCCAGCATCAATATGCGCGATAATTCCGAAGTTTCTTACTTTCTCTAAAGGATAATCTCTATTCATTCAATTAGTTTTTAGCTTCTAGCTTCTAGCTTTTAGGAAACCCTAAAAACTAAGAGCTAAAGGCTGAAAGCTGCCTTTCTTACCACGCGAAGTGAGCAAATGCTTTGTTTGCCTCTGCCATCTTGTGAGTATTTTCTTTTTTCTTTACTGCCTCCCCTTCATTTTTGCTTGCAAGCAAAAATTCTTCAGCAAGACGTTCCTGCATAGGAGAACCTGTTTTACTTCCCGCCGCGTCAATAATCCATTTTATAGCCAAATACTGACGACGTTCGGGACGCGCCTCGCGAGGAATCTGATAATTTGCTCCGCCAACGCGGCGAGAACGAACTTCTACTGTTGGTCCGGTGTTTCGGAGTGCCGCTTCAAATATCTCAAGCGGGTCTTCCTCTTTTACCTTCTCTTTAATTACGTCAAAGGCGCCGTACACAATTTTGCGCGCGGTATTTTTCTTTCCGCTCTTCATTACAAAATTAATAAGCTTCGTTACTTTTACGGAGTTATATACCGAATCAGGCTGAATCTCAAGTTTTTTTGTTATCTTTCTTCGCATAAATTACGCTTCTTTTTTTTGTTTCTTTGTACCATAACGGCTTCTTTCTTTTTTACGGCCCTCAACTCCAGCAGTATCGAGAACTCCACGCACTACCGTGTAACGAAGTCCGACGTCACGAACTCTTCCTCCGCGAACAAGCACTACCGCGTGCTCTTGAAGATTGTGTCCCATTCCGGGAATATAAGCGGTAATTTCTTGCCCGTTTGTAAGACGGACACGAGCAATTTTTCTAATAGCAGAGTTGGGTTTTCGCGGAGTTTTTGTGGTAACTTTCGTGCACACACCTCGTTTAAACGGAGAATCATACAGCGAGGGACAATTTTTTATTGTATTAAAGCCACGCGCAAGAGCCAGAGTTTTTGTTCTCTTTATTTTTTTCTTTCTTTTTCTTTTTACTAATTGATTGACTGTTGACATATGGATAGCTGTTAGTCCGCCAGTCAGCGGATTAGCTTTTAGTTTCCTAGAAAATCCACGGAAACAAAAAATGCTCTGAAAGCAATTAGGGATACTTTAATATGAGAAGCTTAAAAACGCAAGCCCCCACACCTGTTTCCCCGTTGTCACAGTATTTTCAGGAATAATGTAATTGTAAAAAGTATGGCTATACTTTCCAATGTTATGAATATATCTCGGCTTAAGCGACAAAATACTACGGGAAAACAGGTGCGGGGACAAGTCCCTTTTTAGAATATCGAAATGCCCGTAATAAGAAAAAACAGAAATCCTACAACCGGAATAATAAATCTCCAGAGGAAAAAGATAAAGAAAAGAACAATAAAAAAGCCGTTCTGCTCAAGAAATTGACGAACACTATGGAAAGGGGGTAGAAACGCGAAAAGAATTTTTGAACCATCTAAAGGCGGGATTGGCACGGAATTGAATACCGCCAACACAAGATTTATAGCCACCAATGTTATGGTGAGTTGTACAAAAGTTTCTGGGAGAAACGAGCCAACACCAAAACGCAGAATAAGCCCAAACACAAGAGCAATAAGAAGATTTGCCAAAATTCCAGCCGAAGCGACAAACGGTTCTGCCCATTTTTTAGAAGGAAGGTTATATGGATTATACGGCACAGGTTTAGCCCATCCAAAAATAAGTCCACCGAATGTATATGAAATAAGAGGCACAAGAAACGAACCGATAGGGTCCAAATGTTTTACAGGATTAAGAGTAAGACGACCGGCATATTGAGCGGTTTTATCCCCAAGCATATATGCCGCATATCCGTGTGCCACCTCGTGGGCAACCACAGACATTATTAAAATCGCGATACTAAATACAAAATCAATGCCTTGCATAGTCTATATAGTATGATACTATGTGTCCTTATACAAATATGGCTAAAGTTTGCCCCGTTACGAATAAATCTTCAAAAGTTGGCGGCGGATACAGCAACCGTACTCGCGCAACACAATTTAATCCGACTGGGAAAAGACGGAGGTTTGTTAATTTTCAGAGAAAAAGAATTTATGTTCCGGAACTTAAGAAATCTATTACACTGAATCTCTCCACGAAAGCAATAAAAACAATCCAAAAAAACGGCGCCTACGCCACTCTCAAAAAAGCAGGAATAATTTAAATAAAAAAAATCGCCTCGTGAAAAACGAGGCGGTTTTTACTTATTCAAAAAATAAGAAACTCGGATTGCGAAATATACACCGCCAGAAAAGTTCAAGTGCGAGTCCTAAGACCAGATATGCAATGAACATAACGAAAATGGTAAAAACTAACTTACAAGAAAAAAACGCTAAAACTACGCCCCCAACAAAAACAAGATGCCCAAGTACTTTGAAAGTAAGAAAGAAATTCAATTCCGTTTTACTGCCAGATTCATTAATGACAACAACATGGTCAGAAACCATAAAGAGCCAAAAAACCAACGGGATAAGAAATTTGATAATTTTGTTCATTCCAGTCTCCTTTTTTGATTTTTACGAACAGGTTATTTCTGAAATTATTTATATCATCATAAAGAAATTTAGTCAAAAGTTAATTTATTATCTGTTATAAGTTATTTGTTCTTAGTTATACGTTACTTGTTATAAGTTATTTGTTATTTGTTTCCAGTTACAAGTTATTTGTTTCTGCATACTGGTTCTCCTCCGTTTGAAGTAAAAATAATATTTCCTTCTTCAAAGGTTTTGAGAATCTGCGCGTCAAAATCAGAAAGTGTGTCAAGCACCTCCTGATGAGGGTGTCCGTATGAATTATTTTTTCCCGCAGAAATTATCGCGTACTGGGGAGTCACAGTGGAAATGAAAAGCGCTGATGTGGATGTCTTAGAGCCGTGATGCCCCGTTTTTAAAACATCGCTTTGAAGCGCTACACCGTCCAATTTCACTAAATAATTTTCTACCCCCTTCGATGCGTCTCCTGTAAAAAGAAAACTGGACTCGCCATACACAAGACGGGCAATGATTGAGCCGTCATTGGGGTCTGTACGCGAAACATCTCTGTCAGGAAAAAGAATATGGAGAAAAACATTCTCATCAAGAGAAAGTTTCATTCCTCTTCGGGCAAGAATGGGAATTAATCCTTCACCTAAAACAAACTTTTCCAATTCCTTTGCGATGTTTGTATCATTCACCGCACCCGATTCAAGAAACACTCCTATATCATATCTTTCAAACACGTCAGAAAGCCCGCCTATGTGGTCCGCGTCGGGATGTGTCGCGATAACAATATCAATTGAACGGTCAGAGAGAGGCATCACGTCTCCTAGAGCGCGCAGTATTTGTTTCCCTCTTCCACCGTCAATCAAAACCTGTGTTCCGTTGGGCGTTTCAATATAAATCGCGTCTCCTTGCCCGATATCTAAAAACGCGACAGTTAATTCTTTACTCCCTGCTTCAGCTGTCCATATAAAAACATTCGCGACAACGAGAAAAACAAGAACACAAAATCGAATCAGAAAATTTTTCATAATCTTTATTGTACACCCCCACACCTTTGTAAACCTCAATAAGAACAACTTTTCAACCTCGTAACACTGTTGAACTTTCTTTCAGAATCTCTTTAACCAGAATCAGACGATCGTCTGATTCTGGTTAATAAAAAGCTTCAACGATTCTAACTTCTTTTGCCTTTCCAAAAACCTCGCCTCCGTAAACCCCTTTGTATGTAGACCTGTGGACACGCCGTGTCCACAGACACATAGTATTTTGTCGCCTAAGCCGATGTATTCATAATATCGGGAAGCACAGCCATACTTTTTACAGTTACATTGTCCTTGAAAATACTGTCTCCCTATGGTCGTCCCTACGGGAGATCTGCCGTAGGGACGACCGAAGGGACACGACAATGCCAAAGTTTAGTGTGGGGGTAAACAAAAACCTCGTTTCGCGATACCGCGAAACGAGGTGTATCCTTAGAAAGGACTGGTGCCAAATTTGCTTAGCAAATCAGATCGGATAACCAAACCAACATAAAGATAAGCGCCTAAAAAAACAGTGGAAAGCATCGCTACCAGAGGAAAAGAGGAATTGAAAGCGGCTGCAGCAGAAATGAAAAAAACAAGCGTAAAAACTATACAACCAGATTCAGCAGCCGCAAAACAAAAGCAACCATATACAGTGCGTCTACCTTGAATTCTTGCCTCCCGAACAACCAGAGGCAACCACAAAAATAATCGGATAAATCGAATTAAGAAATGTCTAGAAGATTCTGATTTAGTCATTCTTTCCATCAGCTCCACCTCCTTTATTATTGGTTTCAATATGTAAGAACTACTGGCTAAGAGAGTAGCACAAAAAAGTTTTTAAACAATGTTTTTAAATAAAAAAGGGCGGTTTTGATGGAAACCGCCCTTTACCCAGCGAGGGTTTGTCATTTCGCTAAGATACGCCAATGGTCAAAAACACACTGACAACATTTCATAGACTTACCTCCTTTCTGAAGGAAAACTTCACGCAAGATACAAATCTCTTTTAAGTATACTACTACAAAATTTATAAAACAATGGACTTGAAAGCTTAGCTTCCAAGTTGTGGTATATAAACTTTCGACTTTTAACTTCTGTGAGAAGTCTGTCGCGAGGACTTATATTTGTAATTTGTAGTGACATCAATTATGCACGCTCGTGCATAATTGATGTCACTCTGTTCTTCAAGGTTCAACCTTGAAGATAGTAGTAAACGGCTAAAAGTAATTAATACATATCCCCTGCGTGGAAATCTTTAATTACTCTCGGCAAACCACAAGTGTCTATACACAACATCAACATCTCTCTCGTATATTGAATGTTTAATAACTTTTTTCTCTTTATAAAAAGTAGAAACCGCTTCTTTGCCATTCAACGCGAATCCTGCGTGAGAGTGCTCTGTTTCTTCTTTATATTTTTTCTTTTCCCAGAAGATAACATCTCCCGCTTGCACTTTATCATTATTTATTTGTTTCCAATTATTACTCCTTTCGCAAAATTTTTTTAAACTTTCTACAGTCGCCCGCTGTTTATCTATAATACCAGCAAGAAAAAGAAGTGAGCTTACAAACACAGCGCAAGAATACTCTCCATTCTCTAAAATATCTTTCGTCTTTCCGCTATTTTTGAATCTAACATATAGAGAATTGTACTGCCTGCTTCCCGCGCTGTTTTCAATGGCTTTCAAATATGTTTCTTTTTGTGATATTTCTAAATTTGCGTCTGGCATATTAGGAAGTATATCAATTTCGCGTATAAAGTTTGCCGCCCGTCGATCCCCACAGCAAGCTGACGGAGTATTCACGGACGGCATCGGGGAAACTTTGTTGGATGGGAGCGAGCTCCGCTCGCCCCGATTATTGCGCGACCATTCATCCCCGCCGCAAGCGGACGGAGATAAATGGTCGCTTCCAATAAAAAAGAGGGTAAGAAGAATTTTTTAGCTTTTCAAAATCAATTTTTCAAACGCTTCAATAGTCCCCACTTGATATGGAGAAATTTTCTTTTTTGCCTCCTCCAAAGCAAAGAAAGCCCCCCTATCAACTTCAGGAATTTTCATTTTCTTTCCTGTTCGCGGAGGCCAGTCAATGAATATTATATTGCTTTTTATCTGCGCGGGGTCGCAGTCTCCTTCAAGCGCCCACGTATGCACAATTTTGTAGCTCTTTCTTTCCACCGTTCCCAAAAATGTAAAATGACCTTGTATTTTAAAACTCGTTTCCTCTGCAAATTCTCTTTTCGCAACATCAAGTAATTGCTCTCCGTCTTTCCCACTGTCGGCTTCTCCTTTAGGTATACTCCATACTCCATCGTCTTTTTTCGCATAAAACGGCCCGCCCGGATGCACTAAAAGAACTTCGGGGCTACCTCCTTTTATTCTGTACATTAAAATTCCCGCGCTGATTTTCATTTTTGACATAATCAAGATATAACCATCGTCACTTTTAAAAAACTTCAACACCAAGAGATACATCTGATTCTGAAGTAAGATAAATAGTTTCTCCTTTTTCGTTCGGAATACCCAAAATAAGAACTTCGGATTTTTCAGGACCCATTTGTTTTGTGCCGAAGTTCACAACCGCAACCACCAATTTCCCAATCAGACTTTCTTTTGAATAATTGCGATACGCGCCGCAGGATATTTTAGTTCCAATTTCCAAACCAAAATCCACTGTAATACGATATGTCGGTTTCTTTGTCCGCGCGTCTTCAACATTCACGATTTTTCCGACCCTAATATCAAGCGCCTCAAAATTCTTAAATTCTGTCATGGGTTTCATATTTTTATTTAAAAATTCTCTTCCCTGACTCGTTCCAGCGTTTGTAGAGATAAAAGGCCGTTACGAGATACAAAATACCCGTGAGCGCGAATACTATCCTGTTTGAGGAAATAAAAATGCCAATATTTATCCCAAAAAGCCCGGCAAGTCCCAAATTAAGGCCAGTTACAACCATCACGAAAAAAGAAATAGTGTCTTGCTGTTTTTTCTTGCCAAAAAGTTTTCTGCCGCCTCTGTCCCAGCGATATAAAAGATATCCCGCGGAAATGCCGGAAATAATCCAAGAGAATGTGAGGAGTGAGCCGATAAGTCCATAGAAAATCGGCATTCGAAGAAAAAACAATAAGGGAGAAACTCCGCCCATAAACAAGGCAATGGACGTGACAACCAACCGCGCCTCTGACCACAAAAAACTGTATTTTTCCAGCTTTTCCGGAGTCGTGTGTTCCTGGATGTTCATATATAGATTAACCTACTGACTAATTAACTAAAGCGTAGCATAAACCCGAGTAATATATGTACCTTATTACACACGTACGTACGAACGTACTTACGTTCGTACGTACGTGTGTTTTGCTTAGAAGAGTTCTCGTAATAGACAAAAACAAAAATGGGCAAGGGTACCGTCATTTTTTGCGATAACCAACTTTCTCAAATTTAAAGACAAAACTCAACTTTAGTTACATTCCTCCTTTTATACAAAAACCCCTTCTCAAATAGCTTGAGAAGGGGGGTGATTGCTTTAATATAGTATTTCAGAAAGAATATGTACTAATTCTTTTTCCTCGCCTTTCACTGATTCATAATACCAAACGGTCTTATCAAACATACTCCTGATAGTGTTCCATGGCGTGTATTTCGAAAGGGGGTAAATATGAAAGTGGAAGTGAGAAATAATCCCCTCATTTTTGAGAACAACAGACTTGTCTAGATTGAGCGTGCGGAGAAGCGCCAATTCTACTTTTCTAAAGATACGTGAAAAATGAATAAAATCATCCTCCGAAATATCAGACACATTGTTTACGTGGTCTTTCCAGACAATAAGCGTGTGACCTTTTGTTGCCTGATAAGCACTAAGCATTGCTAAAACTTTTTCGTCTTCAAAAAATATCCTGGGTGAAGTAGTTTCTTTGTTCGCAATTTCACAAAAGACACAATTCATTTTTTTCATATCACAAACACCTCCTTTCCCTTAGAAATTTACAAAAAGAAAATCTATCACTACATTACCCTAATTTCCCTTTTTGTACAGAAACCACACAAATATCGCAAGAAAAATGTAGAGCAGAAATAACCCTCCCGCAGTGAGAGTGAAAGAAAACATAGGAAAAGACGCGAAAAAATTAACAACAGCAATCATATATGAGAGGAAAAGGGATGTGAGAAAAGAAAATGGAAATGAAAGCGCCGTGCCGAGAAAACCGAAAAGCCCAGTGAGAAATCCGAGAAACATCACGAGAGGAATAAAGGGCAGAATCAAAATGTTTGCGGGAAGAGAGACGAGCGAAAACTGTCCTCCGTTGTACAGAAGAATTGGAAAAACAAATAATTGCGTCGCAACTGTCGCTGAAACGATTTCCCGCAATCCTATTTTTTGCGTAATAAATGAAAACATTTTTTCAAAAACAGGCGACAAGAGAATAAGCCCTAAAGTCGCCAAAAAAGAAAGTTGAAAAGAGACGTCAAACGCGACAATCAAGGGATTTATTGCGCTCATTATGATTCCGGTAATGAGCAGAAGATTTATGATACTGCTTCTGCGGTTTAGAAACCTTGCGAGCAAAACCAAAAGCGCCATTCCGGACGCGCGAACAACTGTCGCGCCTGCCCCCACCATTATCGCGAACAAGACAATTGCCATACTCGCGGCAGTAAGCGCAATTCGTTTTGAAAAGAAATAGGAAAAGAGCCACATCATTGAAGAAGCGACAATCGTGATGTTAAAACCGGAAAGAACAATAATGTGAATAACTCCCGCGGCGCGAAGCGCGTCGGTAAAATTTTCTCCAAGAGAGCCTTTTATTCCCAAAAGAATCCCGCCAATCAAAGACGCGCCCGGTTCTGACAAAGAAATTTGAATGTTTTTGAGAAATTTGTTTTTTATTGAAAAGAGAAATCTTTTTATTGAATTGCCTCCCGCCTCTTTTTGCAGCAATTCCGCTTCGGCGTTTTTTATTTCATAAAAAACGCCGTCCTTTGCCAAGTACATCGGGTAATTGAAGTTTCCTTCCCCTTCCCACGGTTTCTTGAGCGTTCCTGCCACAGAAATTCTGTCTCCATATTCAAAAGGCGCGGGATACGCGGCTTGAAATAAAATTTTTGTTTTTTTGTTTAAGATGTCCTCACCTGAAAGAGTATCGGGAAGAAATACCACACGGGCATATTCGTCGCGTTTTTCCGACTCTTTCACGACGATTCCCTCCATTACAACCCTTTCTTCAATTCTGTCCTCAAAAATAAGAGGGAAATGCGAAGCTGAATCAAATCGCAACATTCCAAATCCGCAGGCAAGAAGAATGAGAAAAAGATGAATTGGAAATTTGAAAGCCTCCACTTCCCTTCTAGAAAGGAAAAGCGCGTACAAACCAACCACCGCCGCGCATACAAACACGAGATACTCAAAAAGCGGTACGGTTATAAACGAATGAAAAAGGATTCCCCCAAGAAATCCAAAAAATACGGAGTACAGAAATGAGTGCATATGTTTAGCGAGCAGTATTTAGAAATTCATCCGCAATTTCTTTCTCTTCTTCCGCGCTCCCCACTCTTTTGAAACGAGCATTTGATTTTCCTTTTACTCTTTTTTCGCATTCACCCCACGTTTTGTGGATTTTTAAAACTCCGTTTACTAGGCTCACGTATGAATAAATCGGGCCGTTTTTTCGTGAACGTTTTTTGTCCCGTTTTTCTTTTTTTACTTTGTCCACAACAATTTTTAGCGGGTCGGCGCCATAATTTTTAAGATTTCCTGAAAAAAGTTTTGGCTGTGCCCCCTCGGCAAAAGCCGAAGCTATTTCATCCGCGCGCTCGTTCCCCCACACACCCGAATGCCCAGAGACGTGTTTCCATTCTATTTGTTTTTTTCTTGCCTCTATGACAAGAGCCTCCCATAACAAGGAATTTGCAACTTCTTTTTTATCCCTTGTTTTCCAACCATTCTTTTCCCATAGATAAATCCATTTTGTAATGCCATTTATAAGGTAACTTGAGTCCGTATATACGAGAACTTTGAAAGAAGAGGTCGCGCGGAGTCCTTCAAGTGCCGCGGTCAATTCCATCGCGTTATTTGTAGTATGTTTTTTGCCCCCGCCTATTTCTTTCACTTTTTCCCCGCCCCCTCGGCTATGCTCGGGGTAAACGATAACCGCTCCCCATCCGCCCGGACCCGGATTTCCTTTTGATGCGCCATCACAAAAGATTATTGTTTTAGTCATTTTAAATTCAGAATATCAAGAAACAGCTATGGACGGAAGGACATCAATAATTCTCAAACGCAATTCAGGAAAACCGCGAAACATACTTTTTTCAAGAGAGGCAACAAGGTCTACGTTTTTCCTTTCTTCAATAGGGAAAGAGAAATCCTCTTTCTTCATAAAAAATCCGATAGCAGAAACACGAGAGTTTTGTGAATTAAGAAATTCAAGAGAAAGATGAAGCTGGCCGTTTTTTCCAAAATGTTTTATTTTCTCTACAGAGATATTTTCAAACAGGAAAACTGGTTTCGGATTCTCTAAACCGAAGGGAGAAAGCGGTTCAATAAGTCTGTGCATCCCCCAATTCACATCATCAAGAGAAAGTCGCGCGTCAGCAGTGTATCCGCTTTTGTTCTCCGAAAGTTGGGGGAGATTTTGATGAGCCTTCAAAAGATTTTCCTCAAGAGTGTGCACTTCATCGTGGGAGAGCGTGAAACCTCCGGCAAAACGATGTCCTCCAAAACGCACAAATGAATTTTTTATGGAAGTCATAAGCGCGACAACATCAGTGTATCCGTCAGAGCGACACGAACCACGTATCACATCATCATCTCTTCCCCAAAGAAACACCGTCTTCTCCACATCCTCTGAAATACGCATTGCAGCAAGCCCCAAAAGAGACGGTTTCCATGAAGGATTTCCCATCACAATAACTTTTTTGCCTTCCTCATCTCCATTTAATCGCCCGTGAATTTCACGAACGATTGACGCGGCCACTCCTTTTCGTTTGTCATTCATTGTATGCAACAGTTCGGCAAGGTTGTTTGCCTCTTCATCGCTCTCGGTAGAAAGCAAGGAGAATGCGTCATACGGATTTCCCATTCGGGAAGCCGCGTTGATACGAGGCGTAATCATAAACACAATGTCATCTTCCGAGATGTGTGTTTGGAAGAGTTTTGTTTTTTTGAAAAGAGCCTTAAGGCCTTTGCGAGGAGACTTTTGAAATACAAGAAGCCCGTACTTCGCAAAAACACGGTTTTCTCCCACGAGAGGAACAGAATCCGAGAGGGTTGCGAGTGCAACCATATCAAGCGACCACTTTTCTATTCCTTTTGGCAGCGCAAAGTCGCGAGCGGAAAGAAGCGCCTGCATAAGCTTGAAAACAACACCGGCGCCGCACAGCATTTTTTCCGGATACTTGCAATCTTTTTGCTTGGGATTCAAAATCGCATACGACGGAGGAAGCGTTTCCTGCGGGAGATGGTGGTCAGTTATGATCACGTCAATTCCTGATTTTTGCGCTTTTTTAACCGCTTCGAAATCACTCGTTCCGCAATCAACAGTGATAAGGAGCGATACTTTATCTTTTACAAATTCTGCTACCGCGTCACTATGGAGACCATAGCCTTCATCGCTTCTGTGCGGAATATAAATTGTTATCGGATACTTAATGCGTTTGAAAAAATCGTTGAGCACCACAGCGCCGGGGATACCATCGGCATCGTAGTCGCCATAGACGACAATTTTTTCTTTGCGATCAATCGCCTTCAGAATTCGCTCAACCGCCTTTTCCATTCCTTTCATCAAAAATGGGCTATGCGTATGTTTTTCATAGTCTGGACTTAAAAATTCGTCAGCGCCTTCTGGAGAAGTAAAACCCCTACGAGCAAGCAGTTTTCGAACAATGCTTGGGTGTGCAAGCAAGGGCGCGTCACCTTCATATACAGTGTATCGTTTCATCGTGAGTTTAGTGTATCACATAGAAAATTGGCTCCATTAAGGATAGCCCCGCCCTCGCAACGAGGGCGGGGCATAACGCAAGAGAAGTATGGAAACATTGAGACCGTTAATGATATTATATAAGCATATATATGACAGACGAATCGATTTCTAACAAAACAAATTGCATTTTTTGCAAAATTGTCAGAGGAGAAGTCCCTGCTGAAAAAGTGTACGAAGACAAAGACACACTCGCTTTTTTAGATATCCGTCCCAATAATGTAGGGCATACGCTTGTTGTGCCTAAAGAACATTATGAAAACACCTACTCAACTCCTGATAATGTTCTATGCGCTGTGATAAAAACAGCAAAGAAGGTTGCCGTTGCCGTCAAAAAAGGGACTGGCGCCGATGGAATCAATATCACCAACAACAATGACAGCCCAGCGGGACAGCTCATTTTCCACACTCATTTTCACATTGTTCCCCGCTTTACAGATGATGGTTTCAAACATTGGCCTGGAAAAGAAGTGCGCGAAGATACTTTAAAAGAAGCCGCGGAGAAGATTAGAAAATCCTTATAATGACAACTAAAAAGCCCCTTCAATTGAAGGGGCTTGAGATTATTGTTTAAGAATGGGAATTCGTCTGGCATAGGAAAAATTAAAACCGTCTGGAGGATCGCATTTTTCGCAGTAAGGAACACGTTTCTTGCCTATACCAAATCCATCTGGACCAGGATCTAGAGAACCATCTTCGCCAAGATAAAACAGAGGTACAAAGCCGATTCTGATTGTCCCTCCACATTTTTTGTGAACAAGACGCCCTCCCTCTTTTTTGCTATCTGTAGTGATGAATTTCTCAATCAGTTTTTCAAACTTATCTAACGTCACCGCGTTATTCGGTAGTTCCATAAAACCCCCTTTTTAAATTTGATTTTAGAAAAGTCTGAGAAAATCGTATCACACTAGTTAAGCGCGTCAATTCCCGGAAGCGTGCCCTTTGAGAGAAAGTCAAGCATTGCGCCTCCAGCGGTAGAGACAAAGGAGAACTTATCAAAAATTCCTAAAGAAGAAACAGAAGCAATAGTATCTCCCCCTCCGACAATTGAACGCGCGGAACTTTGCGCAATCGCTTCCGCAAAAAGATTCGTGCTCTTTTTGAAACCTTTTTCATACGCTCCAAACGGACCATTCCACAGAACGGTTTTTGATTGCTTAAGATACTGCTTCAACATCTCCACAGTTTCTTTTCCGCAATCTACTATTATGTCGCCGTTCGTAACCTCCTCTGGTTTTTTTACTGACACACTCTCGCCATCTTGCACCACAACATCCAGCGGAAGAACAATCTTACGGTTTGAAAGTAGATTATCTATATTAAAATTGCCTTCTGAATGCAAAGACTTTCCTATCGAGTAGCCTTTTTTTAGAAAGAAATTATTTGCTAGCGCGCCTCCGACAAACACAAAATCCGCTAAAGAAACAAATTTTTCTATAAGAGAAAACTTCGTATCAAATTTTGCACCACCAAGCGCAAAGAGAAACGGTTGTACTGGATGAAAAGCGTCTGATAAATTTTCATACTCACTCTGAAAACGCAGTCCCGCGTATGAAGGAAGCAGTTTTGGCACACCGACAACAGATGAGTGCTCCCTGTGAGATACTGAAAAGGCTTCGTTTACAAAAATATCCCCGAGCGCCGCAAGATTTTTTACGAATTCTTCACTGTTTTCTTTTTCGCCAAGGTTTTGGCGAAGATTTTCGCACAACACCACTTCTCCTTCTTGCAAATTTTTAGAAAAATCAGGTGAAGAGTAGTTGGGAATAAAAGAAACAGGAAAATATTTTTTTAGGTACTCTGCCACTACCGCAAGCGTTTTCCCTCCTCCTTCAAAATGGCTTATAAGAATAACCGAAGCGCCCTTTTTTCGAAGAAGCTCTATCGTAGGGAGACTTTCTTTTATGCGAAAATCATCTATTACTTTTCCAGCAGAAACAGGAACATTAAAATCAACCCGAACAAGCGCTCGTTTCCCTGAAAGATTTGTAATATCTTGTACTAATTTCATCCCGACGGAAATCATATAGTCTTAAAAGACTCTGCTATATCAATAATATCTTTGAGTTCTTTTTCGAGGCTTTGTCTCCCCACCAAAAAGCCTTGTACTCCGCCTTCTGTAAGAATTTCGTTGGCGTTTTTTGCGTTAACTGACCCCCCATATAGAATTGGAGTATCCATTGCCTCTGTATATCCGTACATATCAGAAAGTGTTTTTCGTATAAAAAGCGCTGTTTCGTGCAACTCTTGCCCGTCAATCGCCTTATAACTTTTCGCGCCGATAGCCCATATTGGCTCATACGCAACCATAATGGACGAAAATTCTTTTTTTGAAACTTTTCCAAGTGATAGATGAATTTGATTTGAAAGAAATTCAAGATACGCGCCATGAGGGTCTCTCTCTTTTTCTCCAACACAGAGAATGACAGAAAGACCAGTTTTAAGAGCCGCTTTTATCTTTTTATTGATAATTTCATCAGAATCACCAAGCGCCCGCCGTTCGGAATGTCCAATAATCACATATTTTGCCCCCACACCCTTTATCATACGAGCGCTTACCTCTCCTGTGTACGAACCATTCTCCTCCCAAAACACATCTTGTGCTCCAAGAGAAACTTTTCGTGCAAAAGAAGACAGAAGAGGGAGATACACAAACGGAGGACAAACAATGATATCTGTCTTTCTAATTTTTTTGGAGATTTTTTTTGTATAAAGGAAAATTCTTTTTGCCGCTTCCTCATTTTCCGGATTCATTTTCCAGTTTGCAACAACGATTTTTTTAGATTTATTACTCATTTTTCTATTATACCCCGTGTGAAAAGCCATAACAAAGTAAAAAACTCGGAGAAAGCTAAAATATATGCCCCTACAACAAAAAGGCTCGCTCATCAAAATAATAAAGCCGTTGTATTGTATCCCAATTATCGAGGTTCAACCTCGATAATTGGGTGCCGCTACCACTGCCCTTCGCAAGTTTGTAAAGTAAGAAAAAGAATGAGAAATTTTGTCTACAGGAAACTTGGAAACTCGGTTTCCAAATTCAAGTTTTTAGAAATTAAATTTTCTAAAAGCTAAAAGCTAATTGCTAACAGCTACCTAAAGTTCTTCCCACGAAAGGATAGAGTATTGGTCAGATGTTAAAGGGAATGATGGGGGCGGGCCATAGAGAAGATTGCTGTCATATATAAGATTACGGATTTCGTATCCAGTTCCATCGGTATAAGCAAAACCATATCGTTCATTACTTAGAATCATGCCATAAAAAGTAATTGTTTCCCGAATATGATAAGGGTCACAACGATTATTTTCGCCACTGGGCGGCTTGTAATAATAGCGACCCACTCGGCCATTCTGAGCGACAACAGCAGCATCTATACGCAAATTATCCTCGCTAACCAGTCCAACATTGATATTGCCTTGGGCAATAAGACCGATAACGTCTTGCCCATCGTAATTTGAATAAAGTAAATCATTATTGACAGTAATACTTTTCCTTTGGTTTGGATTATCAGGAAACACACCAGCAGCAATAGTAATACGCGTACCATCAATTTGACCTTCAACCCAGACATTATCCTCCGCAAACACCAGGCCGCTTTCTGGAACATTATAAGTTTGTATGAATGTCTTGTTTTTAACACTCCACGTCCCCCACCATTTTTGTCCTAAGACAGTAGTACAACCCAATGAAACTGGTTCCAGAGAATCCACACGATAAACCTCAAAAGTATCGTTAGTTTTAAGTAACAATAACCATCCAAGTGACCCGGAATCTTCTAGGTGCACCCCTTCCTCGACAGCCGCAACTTTAATCTGGGCTAAGTCAAATGTAATACCGGCAAAATCAATTTCTGGTACGCCAATAAATCTTCCTGCTTCAAACACATCCGGTCTGTCAGGCATCGGTAGCGGAGGAAGAGGATCAACTGGAGGGATATGAGTATGTACCGCAAACTCCTTATTGCCGGAATGATCCGGGTCATTATATTCTTCCAAAGAGGACGATACGATATTGTGCGCTAATCCATCAAAATGAATACCGTGGTTTGAATGAACTGGACCAAAAACTTCCGTTCCTTCCCCAAATCTGATATTGGAATTGCTTACAACCGCATATTTTGCGAGCGAAGCGATGGCAAATTGAACTTGAATAGTGCGTTCCACCGTTATCGGCTCCGTAATAATTCCTGTTGAACGAACCGTCACAATCGTAGTACCTACGGAAGGCGGAACAATCTCCAAACTAAACTGCCCTATTACATTTCCGTCCTTATCCTCAAAATCATGAACATAATGCCCCGGCTCTCCAGTGCCGTCTTGAAAGTCATTTGGATCATGAGCTAGGTGCCAGCGGTAATAATCAATTCCCGTTTCCGCAATCTGAAACGCTTGCTCCCGAAGCGTAAGATGTCTGATACTGTATATAAGCCGCGACACCCAACTTACGAAAGCAGTTGTTATTACGATAGCAATGAAAGCGAACACAAGTGTGTTAACGATAGCAATGCCTTTGTTGTGGAGGCGTCTGTGTCTCATAAATTATCTTTAAGATTTCTCATAGAAACCTGACTTGTAAACGTTTTTGCTGACGGCGCGCGGTTTGGATCGGCATCAATAATGATAGTAATTTTTACCAATCGCGCAGAAATAATGTCAATTGGCTCAGGAAGAGGGTCAGTTGTTCCGTCATAATTAGTGTCGTAATAATCAAAAATATTTTGAGCGTCGTTTCGCACATTGTGAACAAGAACCGCAACAACTGTTTCTGAAGCAGGATCATACATTAACGGATTTCCTGACGGTTTTACAATCCCCTTTTTAAGGTCTACGCCATCAAGAAAGTAACGCACCCGCTCTTTAAGACCGTCATCATCTATATCGCTATAAAATGTAAACGTCTGCGGAGATGCTGTTGCTACAGGATAAGTACCGAGATTTGACGGCGACGCAGTTCGTATTTCACAAGCCATTGTCCGCAATACCGCTCGAGCATCCTGAGCGCCAGAAATTGAATCCTCAAGAAATCCCGCAAAAAAGAGTATATTTCTCTGAAATGATCCGATGGCAAGAACAAGAAAAGAAACAATTGTTACAACAATTAAAGTTTCAACCAATGATATTCCTTTGTTAATAAACAGCCTTTTCATATTCTTCTATTTATTCAGGATACAATGTTATTTTTACTTCCTGCCAGTCATTTGGAAGAGTAATTAGGTCCGCAACTGACTGCTGATGCCCGTTTTTGTTTACAGTAATTGTATATACTCCATCTAAAAGACCGCCGAATAATACTTGGCCTGGAGGAGTACATTCGGATGTGAAGGTAAAAGAAATATCAGAAATGCTCGGAGTATAATTAACATCCGCTGTCTGAAGATAGATTTTATAACGAAAATACTGGTCACCATTATGTACAGGATCTATATTAAAATTTGAAATTGTATAGTGTGTTGTCGCTGTGCCATCATGTCCTTTGTAATTCCACGTGGTAGTTGCTTGATCATTTCCAGTAGCTATTTGGAAACGTACATTGTCAGTGCCTGTCTGTGGAAGTTGGTCTTTGGGAAGCCACACAATCTCATGGAAGTTACTTGGGGAACCGGTGTCAAAGGTAGAAGACTCAAGCCATCCCGAAGGAGTATATTCCCCAAAGTTTTCCTTAAGGGAGATAACACCTGGAGTATCTGTTATGTCGATGTTACCATCCGACGTAAAATACTTATCTTGATCAACAAAAATTGCTTGGCCACCTCCTCCTGACCAGGAAGTTTGAGTAATAAACCCTCTACCCGTCAAAAGAGTCTCTGAATATGAGTATTCATCTTCAAGAAGAACGGAAGCGTCTGAAATTGGTAACTGTGTTGCTCCATCTTCAATAGTAACGAGAAGACTTTTAGGATCTTTGAGAGCAACGATAATCTTAAGATTTTGAATTGAGCCTGGAATAAGAAAAAGCGGACTCAACGGGTTTAGCCCAATAAGGTCATAAGTAGAATCCACAAGAGATAGATTATAGGTATCCCATTCCAGTGCATCTATGGTAAGTTGCCCATTTATGTCAGTTTCTCCAACAGAACTGTACTTCGGAATATCAGGGTCTTCCCCCACAAGTTTACTACCAGCAATGTAAAAATCCACATCCGGAATCAGAGAGCATGTATCATTTACACTTGAAACAAAGATAGTGCTTAATTCGTCTATATTAAAACTGATCTGAGTCACTTGTTGAGAGGTAACAGTTGCATGAGGATTCGTCGGATTGGGATTTTCTGGATCATCCGGCGGATAGGTAGTTGCAGTAGAATATCCTTCTTCAGTGACAGTAATTTTGTATTCTTTAAATCCGGGAGGAATATCAACTATCTGTAATACACCAGAATTATTGGTTACATCTTGGATATCAATCGCAGGAGTCAAGGTAGTACTCTGTACTCGAACAGAAGCTTCGGGTATTGCAACTCCATTGGCGTTAAAAACTCTTATAAAAAGAGCTCCGTTTGTAGAGGCAGTTTCAAGATTTTTTGGAGCGACACGACCTGTAAACGTAAGTGGAGAAAAGTTTGCGCATAAGTCACATAGAATAGTAAATTCAATAAGTTTGTTATCCGCCGGAGATAGATCGTTAGGACTTCCTCCGACAGTACCATCAAAGGGAAGATCAATATCACGAACTATAGCGGTAACAGTAAACGTCTGCCCTCCTCGTACAAGCGTCTGCGTATATGGGACTTTTCCAGAAGGAATACCATTGACAATACCCACATCTGCATACGGTAGATTACGGACAATTTCGAATTGCTCGTTTGCGAGATTCGCGGCAGTTAGGCGCACTGTTGCCGCCCTAGCGGCGCTAACAACAGCGAAATATCCCCGATACACTCCCATCATAATCATTAAAAAAAGCGCGACCCCAATGAGTGTTTCAACTAATGTAAACGCGCGTTGACGATTATTCAACATACTAAAGTATATCAACGAGAGAGTAAGTGGGCCCAATCATTGAAAGTACAAAAAATCCAACAGCAATCCCAATAATTATCATCAAAACCGGTTCAACAATAGTTGAGAGATCGCGTGTCTGTTGTTCAACTTCATTTTCATAGAATGTCGCGACCCCCATAAGCATTTCCGACAATTTCCCAGTTTCTTCCCCGACGTTTGTCATTTCAGATACAAATACAGGATAGAGGTCTACGTGCTCAGAAATGACAGAAGAAATGCTTTCTCCTTTTTCCACACGTATTTCCATCTGTTTCAATACGTCTTTATAAAATGAATTCTGCAAAACCTCTCCTGTAATCCGTATCGCGATAATCAAATCCACACCAGCCAACAGAAGGGAAGAAAGAGTTCGTGTCGTCCGAGCTGAATTTACTTCCTTAACAATAGGAGAAACTAGCGGGAGACGAAGCAGCGCGAAATCGATAGTCCGTTTTCCCTTTTTTGTGCGAGCCACAAACATAAAACCTGAAACAGTGGCAACGAAACCAAGAACAACAAAAATAAAATTCTGACTTAAAAAATTGCTCGCGGAAATAAGAATTCGTGTTGAGAGCGGCAATTCAACACCAAGTTCCAGAAAGGTTTTTGCCAAAGTCGGCACAACATAGACAAGCATCAAAATTGCAATAACAAACATAAGAGCAAGAATAATTGCCGGATAAATCATTGCTCCCTGAATTCGGCGCGTTAGCGTATATGTCTTTTCAAGTTGCGAAGCAACTCCTCGCAGAGATTCAACAAGATTCCCGCTCTCCTCACCAGCGCGCACCATTGAAACAAACAGCGCTGGAAAAATTGAAGGGAAATGTTTCATTGCCTCACTTAGTGGCTCCCCTTTGTTGATACTTTCAATAAGCGACTGCAGAATTTTCTCCATCTGTTTATTTTTTGTTTGTCGTTCCAGCACAGAGAGCGCGCGGGAAAGTGAAAGACCAGCTTCAACCATTGAAGCCAAGTTGCGGGCAAAGACAATTTTGTCACTCATTTTCACCTTCATAAAGAAACTTTCAAAACTCCGAAAAGAAAGTGAGGGACGTTTTGCCATTTCCCGGACATATATTATGGTATCGCCATCTTTGGAAATCTTTTCGTGTATCACATTTTTCGTTGAGGCCTCCATCGTCCCCTCGTACGATTCTCCGTCCTTTCTGATTGCTTTAAATGAAAAAAGAGTCATATTATATTACTCTGAAGAAATAACACGAAGTACTTCTTCTATTGTTGTTAATCCTTGAACCGCTTTAAAAATACCATCTTCTATCATTGTCATCATACCTTCTTTTCTTGCTTGTTCGTCAATCGCATAACTTGTCTCATTTTTAAGAATTAATTCTTTTATCGCGGATGAGACCTGAAGCACCTCATAAATGCCCACCCGACCGCTGTATCCATCAGGGGCGTCATTGGAAGCAACAGCGCTATAAAAGGGAATTTTTTCCCATGTCGCATCTTCTTTTACAACTTTTTCTTTTTTAAGAAACTCAAGAACCTTGTTAAGATCAATACTTTTTTCAAGAGTTACAATCTCATCTTTTCCGAGCATCCTTTTTTCTTTATTTTCCGCAAGTTTTCTGATAAGGCGCTGCGCAATAATAACGTTAAGAGTAGACACAAGCAGAAACGGCTCGACTTTCATATCAATAAGACGTGGTATTGCTCCTGCCGCGGAGTTCGTATGGAGTGTCGAAAGCACAAGATGCCCGGTAAGAGCAGCGTTAACTGCGAGTGATGCCGTCTCATGGTCACGAATCTCGCCAACCATAATTATATCGGGGTCCTGTCGAACAAGTGAGCGCAAACCACCCGCAAATGTAAATCCTATATCTGGTTTTACCTGCGTCTGATTTACTCGCTTCATTTGATACTCAATAGGGTCCTCAATGGTTGATATATTAACATCTGGTGTATTGAGAATATCTAACACAGTATAGAGCGTGGTTGTTTTACCTGAGCCAGTTGGTCCTGTGGTAAGAATCATACCGGTAGTCAACTTAGTCGCGCTATGAATATATTCGAGTGCTTCACCGTGGAAACCAAGGACTTCAAGGGAAAAACCTGACGCGCTCTCACGAAGAACACGCATAACTGTTTTTTCACCAAAATACGTTGGAATTGTTGAGACACGAAACGAAACACTTTCACTGTTAACCTCCACTTTGAAGCGTCCGTCCTGCGGAAGTCGTTTTTCGTCAAGCTTCAAATTAGAAAGCACTTTTATGCGAGCGGTAATACTGCCAGCAACATTTTTAGGAAGTACCATCGCGTCATGCAAAATGCCGTCAATCCGATACCTCACCAAAACCTGAGTTTCCATTGGCTCTATATGAATATCAGAAGCATTCTGAATGATGGCGTGTTTGAGAAGTGTATCTACAATACGAATAACAGGAATATCTTCAGCAAGTTCCTTTAAATCACTTTCTGAAAGTTCCCCTTCCCCACCTTCAGGCGCCATCTTCAATGACAACGCTTCTTTCTGAATAATGTCCCCAAATTCCGCCTTGAGGCTCTTCTGATATTGCAACAAAGCGTTTTTCATTGACTCAGTATCAGTAAGGCGGGGAAGAATTTTGAGACCAGTTTTCTTTTTAACAAAGTCAATAGCCGCTAAATCTTCAGTATCCAACATCGCAACTTCAAGAGATCCTTCGACGGCGCGAAAGGTGACAATGTTGTGATTTCGCGCAATTGGTTCTGGAATAAGGGACAACACTTCAAAATCAATCTTTTCGTTCTTAAGATCAACAAATGGAATACCCAGAATATGCGCCTGAACTTTTCGCAGATCGTCTTCACTGATTTTTCCTTGATCAACCAGAACTTTCCCAATACTCGAACCCTCGGCGACGGCCTTCTTTTCTGCTTTTTCAAAATCTGATCGAGAAATTAAATCAGAGTCAAGAATAAAATCTTTAAGTTGGGCTTCCTCAATGTACATAATCGTTATATATTTTATTAAATTATACCCCCTACGCCTCTTTTGGCATAGTATTTTGTCACTATCTATACTTAAAAACTCCAGCTTGGAAGTCCAGCCTCCAAATCTGCACAAATTACAAAACAAAATTACGTCTCCATCTAAAAATTATCGAGGTTGAACCTCGATAATTAGTTAAGTTTCCAAGTTTTAAGGGTTAAGTAGGTAAGAAAAGCGCCTATTTGACAAAAGGTGGCAAACATATATTATAGAAATATAGTCAGTTCGCCATTCGGCGGGCTTATTTTTTTAAAAAAACGAGCAGAGCGAGATATTTTTCTTCTTCGTCAAAATTTTGGTAAGTGATGATTTTGAAATTCGCTTTGTTCATAACAAAACTATTATGTTTGATCTAAAAGTTATTCATTCTGTATTAGACCAGCTTGAAGAAGAACGTGGTATTCCAAGAGAAAAAATCGTTGAAGCAATTGGAATGGCCCTCGCAACCGCATACAAGAAAGAGTACGGGAAACGAGGACAAATCATTCGCGCTCAATTTAACCCAGAAAATGGTGAAACAAATTTTTTCCAGGTTAAAATAATCGTGGACGAATCTGAAGTGTTTATGACTGAAGAAGAAAAACTTGCAAGCGGAGATATAGATACAGAAAAGGAGGTGCTTAATGCTGAAAAACATATTCTTCTTTCCAATGCTCAAAAAATCAGAAAGGGTTCGACAGTAGGTGAAGAGATAGTATTCCCTCTTGAAACAAAGGGTGATTACGGCCGTATCGCAGCTCAAACCGCGAAACAAATGATTATTCAGAAAATTCGTGAAGCAGAAAAAGTTTCTGTACTTGGCGAATACGGAAAACACGAAGACGAAATTGTTACCGGAGTAGTTCAAAGGATGGAAAGAGGTAATATTTTTGTTGATATGGGAAGAGCGACAGGCCTACTTTCACTTGAAGAGCAAATACGTGGAGAGCATTACCGTCCCGGAGAGCGAATTAGAGCATATCTCTATCGCGTTGAAGAAACCCCTAGAGGAGTATTTTTGCGCTTGTCACGTTCACATCCAAAATTCTTGGAAAAACTGTTCGAAATTGAAACTCCTGAAATCGGTTCAGGAGTGGTTGAAATAAAGTCAATCGCTCGTGAAGCCGGTTCCCGTAGCAAAATTGCTGTGTATTCCCACGATGAACACATCGATCCTGTTGGTTCAATGGTTGGTCAACGTGGCGTGAGAGTAACTACGGTAATGAGCGAGCTTGGGGGAGAAAAAATAGACATCATTGAATGGTCTGACATTCCTCAAGAATTTATAGAAGACGCTCTTTCTCCTGCCAAGATACTCTCAGTTGGAATCGTTAGCGAGGAAGAAAAAGAAGCCCGAGTTGAAGTGTCAGAAGATCAGCAATCTCTCGCGATCGGGAAAGGAGGGCAAAATGTTCGCCTTGCGGCGAAACTGACCGGATGGAAAATTGATATCCAATCCCCTCAGAGTGACAAAAGCAATAAGGAAGCCGACATTGAAGATACCGTCCTTGAGGAAAAAGAGAAAGATGAAAATAACACAGAAAAAAGTAAAGATGCAGAAGACGCAAAAAAAGAAGTGCTATAATGAAATTATAAGATAGTAAAAATAACACAATATGAATTTATGGCATGAAATTGATCCCGGAGAAAAAAATAACATAAACGTTATTATCGAAATCAATCGAGGATCAAAAAATAAATACGAAATTGATAAAAAGACTGGCCTCATTGCCTTAGATCGCGTCACCCATACCACTCAAGACTTTCCATTTGATTACGGTTTTGTCCCACAAACCCTATGGTACGACAACGACCCGATTGATGTTGTAGTACTTACCACATACCCGCTTCTTCCAGGTATTCTGGTGCGTGCCAGACCTATCGCGCTTATGAATATGACGGATGATGGAGAAGCAGATGATAAAATTATTGCTGTTCCTATTGACGATCCGCGATGGGAAAAGGTAAAAGAACTTTCGGATATCAACCCACACACACTTAAAGAACTTGAACATTTTTACAGCACATATAAAAAACTTCAGGACAAGGAAGTGTCTGTCATCGGCTTCAAAAATAAAGAGGACGCAGAAAGAGCGTTTGAAGAAGGAAAAGAATTATACAACAAGAAGTTCAAGAAATAAAGTTTGCCGTTCATCAATCCCCGCCGCAAGCGGACGGGGATGAATGGTCGCTTCCATAAAAACAGCCCGGGCGTCGCCCGGGCTGTTTTTATGGAAGAGAAAGAGCCTAATTTTTTGTGTACCACCCCAACATTGTTCGTTGAGGTGTTTTTTTGTATAATTCTTCTAGGAAAACTGTACACGAGCCATTGTGGCAAAGACCGCGAGGTATTGACTCATAGTTTGACTTCGCTCTCGGACGCCATTAAATTTAGAAGTTTTCGCGGTCTCCCCTGGCTGGGCAAGCCTGTGATAGGCAGGCTCGCTCGTCAAATATAAACAGCCCCGTTATTTTATTAAAATAAATTATATATATGAAAAAACCTAACAAAATTTCTATTTCGCTGTTTCTTGTAATAACATTGTTACTGTCCCCCGCACTAAACACATACGCCCAAAATACGAAAGACACTATTCAAATAAAGTTAAATTCCAACGGGGAAACTCAGCAACTTAAAAAACAGATGGAAAAACAGGCGGGAGAGATAGAACAGAAAAGAGAAACGGTGCGTGAAGAAATTGAAACAAGAGTAAGGGCACTCAAGATAGATGTTGAACAAAGACAAGAAGAGGCGCGGGAGAGATTAGAAGAGCAGAAAGAAAAAATTACTGACCAAGCCAATGAGACAAGGGAAGAGGCGCGGAGGCGTATTAGACACGGAATTGACGTCTCATTGAATCAGATTGTAAGGCGTTTGCTTGCAGCTATTGACAGAGCAGAATTATTAGCGGGAAGAATTTTCTCACGAATTGAAAAATTAAAAGAAGAAGGTGTAGACACATCAGATCCAGAGGAACATTTAACAACGGCAAAAGCAGAGATCGAAGAAGCTCTCGTAATCGTTGAGAAAATACCAGAAGCCATTACAGATATTGTAACCGCAGACACCTTACGCGAAGCATTTGAAGAAGCTCGGGAACTTGTTAAGGAGGCAAAGGAAAAAATTCATAGTGTATACAGCCATCTACGAGAAGCAATCAAAAGCCTCAAAGAAATAGTAAAACTAAAATTAAACGCGGAAACTGATTCTGAAAATTAAAAAAACAAAAAATATTATTATGGAAAATCTAAACACCAATCAAAACCCTGTGAATGCAATGCCTCAAATGCCAGAAGAGACACCAAAACCTTCTTCCATCGGACCACTTATCGGAATTATTATTGTTATTCTTGTCATTGTTCTTGGAGGCTTATATTTTTGGGGTCAAAGGGTAGAAAAAAATGCAGACGAGTCTATGGCAACAAAAGAAGGCGCGATGTCGGAAGGAAGTGACACAGCCGATACTTCAATAGAGCTTCTAGAGACACAGGGCTCTTCAGATGAAATCACAGACATTGAAAAAGACTTAGATTCAACAGATTTAGAAAATCTTGACCAAGAGCTTGAGTTGATAGAATCAGAGCTTGATACGATTGACCTCTAAGACAAAAATCCCCTCTGCCAACTGGCAGAGGGGTTTTTGTTTACGTTAATCTTTACTTGCCAATTTGTGGAGATACAAGTACACTAGTTTGTAATTATACGGAAATGAACACACACCTGCATCAAAACATTAAAATTAACCATCTTCCCCAGTCAGAGATAGAAATTGAAGGAGAGATTCCAGCAGATTTTTTAGAAAAATGTTGGGAAACAACACTTAAAAAAACTGTCACCGAAACAGAAGTTGACGGTTTTCGAAAAGGGCATGTACCGGAAGATGTTGTAATCAAAAAAGTTGGCGAAATGAATATCCTCCACAGAGCGGCTGAAACTGCTCTTGGAGACGCATATCCGGAAATATTAAAGGAGAACGGTCTTAATGCCATCGGACTTCCTCGTATCACCATCACAAAAATTGCCCGTAGAAATCCACTTGGATTCAAAATCCGCACGGCTCTTTTCCCTGACATCTCTCTTTCCGAATACAAAAATACTGCCAAAAAAATAATGGAGCAGAAAGACGATTTGGCTATTTCAGACAAAGAAGTAGAAAAAGTGATTGAAACAATACAACAACAAAAAAAGGAACAGGATAAACTTGAAGCGCTTCCTGAAGTTAACGACATCTTTGTAAAAAGTCTCGGTGATTTTTCTGATGTAGAAGATTTTACAAAAAAGATACGGGGAAACCTCGAATATGAGAAAAAAGTAAGGGCGCGAGAAAAAAAGCGAATCGCCATTATTGATAATCTTATTGAAAAATCAAAAATAGACCTTCCGGAAATTATCGTGGAAGAGGAGTTACGAAAGATGTTTGCTGAATTTGAGGGAGAATTAAAGACATCAGGAATAACACTTGAGCAGTATTTAGGGCAAATCAAAAAGAGTGTGGAAGATCTGCAGAAAACATGGAGAGAGACAGCCATTAAGCGGGCAAAAACACAGCTTATCCTCAATACTGTCGCCACAAATGAGAAAATAGAACCCGCGGAAGACCAAGTTGAAAAAGAAGTCAAACACCTTTTGTCCCACTATAAAGAAGCTGACCCGACACGCGTAAAAATTTATATTGAATCGGTTCTCAAAAATGAGAAGGTGTTTGAGTTTTTAGAAGGAAATTCCACTCTCTCACAAGCAAAAAAACAAGAGTAATTGCCACACATAGACTCTGTGATAAAGAAAAGAACAAATAAAAGCCCTATGTAAAATACACAGGGCTTTTAAGTAGTGAAAAACTAATTGAGATGATCCTGAATACGATTCTTGAGAGGAATATCAAACTTTTTTCCATTACGCTGAAGTACCATTAAATATCGCGTGCATATCCAGTTATGTTTAATTTCCACAACGTCCATGATCTGGTCTATGAGTTTGTCAATCATTCCCTCTTTATCGTTTTGACCTCCATCAAAATAATCCACACAAAGTTGCAGTGCTTCGCTGGCCGCCTGGTCAAACTTCTTAAAACTATCGTTATCCATCCGTCGCAATGTCGCTGTTATTTCTTCTGTTTTATCCATCCTAACCCCCTTTATTAGCAGTTACGGGCCACTACTTTATGTAATGAACCATAGTCCGCTAATAAGGGACGGCCATAGATACACCTCTTTTAAAGAGCCTGCCATTTTCTTCCGAAATCAAATCATAGTCAAAAGAATTTGTCAAGAGCTTATTTTTTTGCTACAATGACTTTCTGTTTTGCTTTTAGATTTTATAAACTTTAGACTTTTGACTCAAAAATATGTTAATTCCAACAGTTATAGAAAAATCACAATTCGGAGAAAGGGCGTATGATATTTATTCCCGTCTTTTACGCGAACGAATTGTCTTTCTGGGAGGTCCAATTGACGATAACGTCGCGAATCTTATTATCGCCCAGCTTTTGTTTCTTGAATCAGAAGATTCAAAGAAGGATATTTCTCTATATCTTAACTCCCCCGGGGGCTCAGTCACCGCGACACTCGCAATCATTGATACAATGAACCACATCAAGCCCGATATCGCAACAGTTTGTGTTGGTATAGCCGCTTCCGGCGGAGCGTGGATACTTGCCTCTGGTACAAAAGGAAAACGAGCTATCTTGCCAAACGCGGAAGTAATGATTCACCAGCCTCTTGGAGGAGCAGAGGGTCAGGCAACAGATATTGAAATTTCCGCGCGACACATTCTCAAACTTCGTGACAAATTAAATCGGATTATGGCAAAAAACACTGGGAAGACTCTTTCCCAAATTGAAAAAGATGTTGAGCGTGATTTTTTTATGAATGCTGAAGAAGCGCTCAAATATGGAGCTGTGGATACAATTCTTCAGAAAAAAGGTTCGAAAAAATAATTGCCTTTCTCTTAAAGAGAGATGTGAACATTGTAAAACTCCTCTGTCAAGAGGAGTTTTACAATTAGAGAAGAAACAGGTATGATAACAGTGTTACTAATTGTTAATGTTTATATCCCGCTTTTTGTTTGAAACCTGAAAAGTCAGAAAACATTGAATTTTATGGTTATTTCACCTTTAAAACATATCTCTCTGTCATAAGGAAGTAGTCTAA
This sequence comes from Minisyncoccota bacterium, assembly GCA_023137185.1. GTDB lineage: Bacteria > Patescibacteriota > Minisyncoccia > Phycocordibacterales > JAGLPS01 > JAGLPS01. The sequence goes on along the minus strand of JAGLPS010000002.1, from coordinate 16,263 downwards.
AAAGCGAGAATATCGCCATATATGTCATTAAAAATAGCGCTTCTTTTCGCGATTTCGGCAGCGCTCCTTGGTGTCGCTTTTGGATATTTCCTGCGATGGATGATTTCGCTAGGAAACCGGGGATCAACAGAGCTTAAGGTCAAGCAGATGTTGCTTGAAGCGAAAGACGAAGCCACAAAAACAGTTGCCGGAGCAGAGAAAAAGGCCGAAGAAACTTTAAAAGAAGTTCGCATAGAAGTTAAAGAAAAAGAAGACCAGTTGAAAAAAACTGAAGGGCGTTTGATAAAAAAGGAGGAATTTCTAGACAAACGACAACTCGATACTGATAAGGAAATAGAAGGTGTAAAAGAAAAAGTCGCTGAAATAAAAACTATTCGCGAACGTACGGAGGATCTAAAACTACAAAAAGAAACGGAGCTTGAGAAAGTTGCGGGAATAACAAAAGACGAGGCTAAAAAAGAGCTCCTGTCTGTTGTTGAAAAACAGACAGCAGAAGATCTGATGATACGAATGCAAAAACTTGAAACGCTAGGAAAAGAAAGTTTGGAAAGAAAGGCGAAAGAAATTCTCACTACATCAATTCAACGTCTCGCGAATTCTGTTTCGTCAGATATTATGACAACAACCGTTGCTATTCCATCTGATGAAATCAAGGGAAAAATCATCGGTAAAGAGGGGCGTAACATAAAAACATTTGAACGAGTGAGCGGCGTGGAAGTAATTGTTGATGATACCCCCGGTTTTATTACTCTTTCATCATTTGACTCCGTTCGAAGACAGGTTGCGCGTATTGCTCTTGAAAATCTTATTGCTGATGGAAGAATTCAGCCTGCAAAAATCGAGGAAATGATTGAAAAAGCAAAAAAAGAAATAAATGAGGTTATAAAAGAAAAAGGAGAACAGGCGGTATATGAATGCGGAGTGTTCAATCTTGACCAGAGAATTGTGGCAATTTTAGGAAGGCTGCATTATCGTACCAGTTATGGACAGAACGTACTTCAACATTCAATTGAAATGGCACATTTAGCTGAAATGATCGCTGAAGAACTTGGGGCAGACGTATACGTAGCAAAAGCGGCGGCACTTCTTCATGACATTGGTAAAGCTGTTGATCATGAGGTGTCAGGAACTCACGTTGAAATTGGAAAACGAATTCTTCAGAAGTTTGGTGCCGACTCAAAGATAATTCAAGCAATGCAATCACACCATGATGAGTACCCATACGAAATACCAGAGGCATATATTGTGCAAGCTGTTGACGCAATATCAGCTGGAAGACCTGGAGTTCGCCGTGACACAGTTGAAAACTACCTGAAACGCCTTGAAGATCTTGAAGCAATTGCTAACTCATTCCCTAGTGTGGAAAAGTCGTATGCTATTTCTGCAGGCCGAGAAATAAGAATTTTCGTAAAATCAGCAGAAGCATCTGACACAGATGCCCGAAAAATGGCTAGGGATATAGCTTTACGCATAGAAAATGAACTTAAATACCCGGGAGAAATCAAGGTGAATGTTATTCGAGAGGCACGGGCCATTGAATTTGCTCGTTAGCAATCTTCTTGCGACCTTTTTACCGTTGTATATAATTATTTCTACACAAACTATACTCAGGCCGAAACGTGCTTGAGGGTTTGAAGGGGGGTCGAAAAAAGATTTACCAACAAATTTCTTTATTTTTTATGAACAAACAAGCTATTGTCGACGCAGTTGCGGAAAAAATCGGAGTTCCGAAAACTCAAGCGGAACAAGCAATTGACACAGTAATTGTGTCCATTGTCTCAACCTTGCAGAAAGGTGAGGAAGTCTCAATCGCAGGACTTGGAATTTTCTCCGCAAAAACTCGCGCGGCGCGCCAAGCCCGAAACCCAAGAACCGGAGAAGCTATCCAGGTTCCGTCAATGAGAGTTCCAAAATTCAGAGCAGCAAAAGCTCTTAAAGACGCAGTAAAATAAAAAGCGTCTTTTGTTCCGACATCACTCGCGAACCATGTAAAAGCAAAACTTTTCCGCGGCATCGTTTACTTGTCGGAATAATCTTTTCTCTAGAGAAAAATATAAAATCCCTTCGCCCAAGACGAAGGGATTTTATATTTATATTTTCTGTGCGGGTAGGGAGAATCGGGGTCAAGTTTCTAATCTCCCCGCCAGTTGGCGGGTCGTTAAGAACTTCCTCCCCGAGCTCACCTCCCTCGACAAGCTCGGGATGGCTCCGCTTTTCGATTCTCCACGCAAGCAAAGTAGTTTGCTTGCTTCTACCTCGCAAAAACAACAAAATCTTGAGGAAGCCCAATATTTTTGTGTTTGTGCGGGTAGGGAGAATCGAACTCCCATCTTATCCTTGGCAAGGATACATTCTACCACTAAACTATACCCGCAAGTAAGCCGTATAGTACCAAAAAAATAATGCTGTCGCAATTTCAAATCCTTGTATAATGAAGCATATGAATGTTTTTCTGAAGTTCGGTTTCGGGATTTTTATCATAATTGCTGTTTTGTTTTCTTATTTTGACGAGCGAGGATGCCATGAAAGCTTCCGAGCTTTCATGGCATCCGAGCAAAGTCAAACTATAGGTCAATACCACCCCGCCTGCGGCGGGGTGGTTGAACGAGCAGAGCGAATACCGATATTACCCTGCGACAAAGACCGCAGGGACATATATTCGCAGGAAAGTCCACTACTACCGCAAGACTACACCAAAGTAAACGGAGCCAATAAGGAAACAGAAGAATCATCCGCTCCAAATCAACAAGAAAAGGAAGTTGCAGATATAGACACTAAAAAAAACGAGCGGAAACAAATAAGTATCGACGACGATTTAAAACAAGACTTTGAAGAAAAAAATACTAGTGGTGCCAATGTCGCTCTTTCTCTCCCCTCTTTCTTAGAACAAGACTTTGAAGAGATAAACCAAAAAACAAAAGCGGCTCTTGTTAACATTCTTTGCATACCAAAAAGTAACATACTGAGTCCTATCAGCGGTAGCGGAGTAATCATAGACCCCAAAGGCTTAATTCTTACAAATGCTCATATTGCGCAGTATTTTCTCCTTCCAGATTTGGCTGATTGCTTTATACGCACTGGAAGCCCCGCGCAATCTTCGTATAAAGCTAAAATAGCCCATATTTCAGCACAATGGTTGCAAGAAAACGCAACAAATATCACGGAAGTAAATCCTAAAGGTACTGGAGAAAACGATTACGGTTTTCTCTTTATCACATCTATGGTGTCTGAAACGAAGACTTTACCTAAGAGTTTTCCTTTTGTACCAGTTGGCGTAACCTCCACCCCGCAAAAAAATGAGCAGGTGCTTGTCGCCGGATATCCCGCTGGATTTTTAGGAGGTTTTGTCGTTTTTAACGAACTACATAGCGTTTCTTCTATAGTTACGGTACGTGAGATATTTACTTTTACCGCCGAAACTGTTGACCTTTTTTCAATTGGTAGCAGTATCTTAGCCCAAAAAGGGTCTTCAGGAGGAGCCATTGTTAATAAATACGGTAACATAGTAGGCATAGTTGTTACAACAACTGAAGAAGCACAGACATCTGAACGAGACTTGCGAGCAATTACTGCGTCCCATATTAGCCAAAGCCTGTATGCAGAGATTTCTCTAGACCTTTCTAGCTTTGTTAAGGCTGATATAAACAATTATGTAAACGCGTTTTACCGCATTAGTTTCCCTGTCTTTTCAGAAATCTTAAAGAGAGGGTTAGCAAAATAAAGATTTTTCGGAACAAACCCCCACACCTGCCTACCGCAAGCAGGCTTGCTAGGCGCGATAATTCTTTGCTTTAAATATTATATCGGGGTACTCGGATTCGAACCGGGAGTCGTTCAGTTCCTTAAAGGAATTCCACGGATATTTTCCGAACATCCGATCAATTCTTTGTCGGGGCGCCGAGAATCGGACTCGGGTCTCACGCTCCCAAAGCGTGTATACTACCATTGTACTACGCCCCGACAAAAAATTGATCCTAAAGCGAGTATGTTAGCCATTACACCATACCCCAAAGTCATACAAGCATACCATAAACAAAGAAAGAAACACAGAAATTTAGCGTAATATAAGTTATAAAATGATATCTTCAAGAAAAGAAACCCTCGCTTTTTTTGTCTTAACATCTAAATAAATAGCCACAACATCAAAAACCCATTCGACATCTTCAGAAAGATGTTTTTCAGATAAATACACTTGTATTGTTTTTGATATCCTAGAGAGCTTCCAAGCGTGGACATTGTCCTCTGGTCTATAAAAATCCCTTTTTTTGAGAAATGTTTCTATATTTTCACATGAAACCGTTTTTACTTCTATAAAATGTAGAGTACCTTTTATTTCAGCAATAATATCTATTTCCCCAAAGGGCTTGAGATAGTTTCGCGATAACACTCTGAACCCCTTTTTTATAAGAAATTTTGTAGCAATATTTTCTCCAATGTCGCCTACTTTTTTTCTGTTGGTCTTCTGTTTCATAAGAAACAAACAGATGTTATTTCACGTGAAACTTAAAAGTCTTTTGTTCTAGCCCCTTTTTATTTCTGTCTTTGAAAACTTTATTTATAACCTTGTTTAGAGCCATAAAAATATTTTTGCTCTTTATTAAATGGACAAAGGACGTTTGTCTTTTATCAACACTGTAAACAGCTTTATCGACATTTTTAATTTGTGCGGGTAGGGAGAATCGAACTCCCATCTACTGCTTGGAAGGCAGTCATTCTACCACTAAACTATACCCGCAAAAGCTCTTTGCTAAACCTTTTTACCAGAAAGAAGTAATTGTAACCTGAAAATGGTGCTTTTTCAATTTTATCCATTCAGTCTTTGAACGCCTTTGGATTCATCTTCCTTTGCTTCTGTATGTCCCTGACACTGTTCCGGTTGGATTTAAACCTTTTACTTTGCGTTTATGGCAAAACCTCAAAAGGTCTTCGAATCCGCGCTACGCTTTCTTAAGAAAGAAAGCTGCGCCTCCGGGGGCACAGCTTTCGCTTCGCTCAATTTGTGCCCCCGGAGGGAATCGAACCCCCATTACTAGTTCCGAAGACTAGCGCTTTATCCTTTAAGCTACGGGGGCAAAATCTAGGCAGACGAGTTTCACCATATAAGCCCACTTAGAAAATAATAGCTCAGGTTAGCAAAAAAACCAAATATGTACTAAAATTATTCCAATGAAGACCCTGAAAAACCAGAAATTAAAAATACCAAAAGAGGTTCTCGGAATCATAGAGAAACTGGAAAATGAAGGTTTTGAAGCCTATATTGTTGGGGGATGCGTGAGAGATTTGTTACTTAAAAGAAAACCCAAAGATTGGGATATCACCACTGACGCATTACCCGAACAAATTATATCTTTATTTGAAGAAACTTTTTACGAGAATAACTATGGGACAGTGGGAGTAGTGAATAAAAATGTAAAGGACAAAAGTCTAGAGATTATTGAGATAACTCCTTTTCGGCTTGAAACATCATATTCAGACAATAGACGTCCTGATTCTGTTGCCTTCAGCAAAAAAATCGAAGACGATTTAAAAAGAAGGGATTTTACAATCAACGCAATTGCCTACAACCCACAAAAGGGGACCATCGACTTGCACAGTGGAGAGAAAGACTTAAAAGAAAAAATTATAAGAACTGTCGGAAAACCTAAAGAAAGGTTTAGAGAAGACGGCCTAAGAATATTGAGAGCTATAAGGCTTCACGCGGAACTTAGTTTCACGTTAAACACCGATACAGAAACAGCAATTAAAGAAAGTGCTTATTTACTTGAAAAAATCTCAAAAGAAAGAATACGGGATGAATTTACAAGGATTATTCTTTCAGACAATCCCTCAGAATCTATTGTTTTAAGCCAGAAATTGGGGGTTTTGAAGTATATTGTTCCTGAATTAGAAAAAGGAATTGGTATAAAACAAAATAAGGCGCATTCTTTTGATGTATGGACACACAGCTTAAAAAGCTTGCAACACGCTGTCAATAAAAAATGGGACATCAGTATTAGGCTCGCGACGTTATTTCATGATATCGGAAAGTCATACATACGTGAGTGGTCAGAAGAAAAAAAGGACTGGATATTTCATGGGCATGATGTGGTTGGGGCTAGAATTACAGAAAAAATATTAAAAAATCTCAGATTTTCAAAGGAAATTACGGAAAAGGTGTTTAAACTTGTCCGTTGGCATATGTTTTTCTCTGATACTGAGAAAATATCGCTTTCCGCAGTGCGTCGCTTGGTTTCACGTGTAGGGAAAGAGGATGTGTGGAATCTAATAAATGTAAGAATGTGTGACCGTATTGGGACAGGAAGACCCAAAGAAAGCCCTTACAGATTACGTAAGTATAAGTCTATGATTGAAGAAGTTATGGCCGACCCTGTTTCAGTCACGATGTTACGCGTAGACGGAAACATTCTTATGAAAGAACTTAAAATGAATCCGGGACCTAAAATAGGCCATATTTTACATGCCCTATTAGAGAATGTTTTGGAAGACCCTACTTTAAATAAAAAAAATGTTTTGCTAAAAAAAGCCGAGAAACTAGTGAAGCTTTCAGATGAAACATTAAAAAATATTGGGGAAAAAGGAAAATCAAGAAAGGAAGAAGAAGAGGGGAAGAAAGTAAAAGAAATTCGAGAAAAACATTGGGTAAAATAAAGAGATTATATCCTTTGCCATGAAAGTTTGGAAGTTTTCGCAACATAAAAATAAAAAATCGCCTTGTAAGATAGTAAAAATGATATCTCGTGGGGCGATTTTATATTTTGAAAGATAACACCAGGCAGTACCGTCATCCTAAATACATATCTTAGGAGAAAATTTTAAATGTAATTGCGGATATGTATATTTTTATGATAACCTCTCTACCCAGAGAGTCTTTCTTAAGGCCTTTTTTAAAGAACCAACAACTTCCATTTTTTAAAGGACAGAAAGTTGATTTCTATTTTTATAATAGCACCTATAAAAGACAGTTAAAGGACACCCTGTTGATAACTCTTTGTCTCTTATTTTAAGGATTTATTTCCAGCGATATTGGACAATGATCCGAACCTAAAACAGTATCCTCAATTTTTACTCTTTTCACTTTTTTAATTAATTCGGAAGTAACAAAAAAATAATCGAGACGCCATCCAATATTTCTTTCTCTTGCAAAGGTTTTCATATCCCAGTACGTATACGCGTCGCGTGTCTCTGGATAAAAATATCTGAATACATCAATATACCTTTTGGAGACGACCTTATCTATCCACGCCCGTTCTTCTGGCAAAAAACCTGTACTTTTTTCATTTTCTTTAGCTCGCGCTAAATCTATCTCATTATGGGCAGTATTCACATCGCCACAAAAAATAAGATTTTTTTGTTTTTTTCTCAATTTTTCTATGTATTTAAGAAAGGCATCATAATATCCAAGTTTAAAGGCAAATCGTTCCGCACCACCTCCACCGTTGGGAAAGTAGGTGTTGATAAGAGAAAAATCTTTAAAATGGACAGTTAGAGACCTGCCCTCTTTGTCAAATGAGGACGAGCCAATGCCTATTTCGACAGCGCAAGGTTCTTTTTTTGTTAAAATTCCAACCCCACTGTATCCTTTCTTTTCTTTCGGAGAGTCAAAATAGGAAATATATTCTTTTTGATTTTTTATTTCATCCGGAATTTGCTCTGATAGAGCTTTTGTTTCTTGCACGCAAATAATATCGGGGGAAATCTTTTTAACCCATTCCCAACATCCTTTTTTGTGACAAGCCCGAATCCCATTCACATTCCAAGAGATAATTTTCATAAAAGACGCTTATTTTCTTGAAATGTATCATGAGGTAGAAAAAAGTAAATGCCCGACAATTCTTAAAAATTGTCGGGCATTTTTGTTTTTTGTTACTTACGAATTTTTCTCTTGTGTTTGAACAGCAAGAGGAGTGTCGTATTTTGAACGATACTCTAACTCCTGTTCTAGCATTTCTTTTTCATGCTCATGCTGTCTTTTCTGCTGTTCAAGCGAGTTTTCAGACATTCTTTCCAAGCTTTTGTTCATATCTTCCTGCATCTCTTCCTGCATCTTCTTTTGCTCTTGGTGAGAATATAGAAGACTGCCTGAAGTCGCAGCGACAGGGATAAGCGCCAAAAGATGAATGCACCCACAAAAAGAAAAAAGACAAAAAACTGCTACAAAAAGTATACATTTTCTAAACATTGCGCACCTCCTTTATAGTTTAAATGTCCAGAATTTTATTTAAAAAAGCACCAGATGAATCTAATCTAGATAATACACTATTGCAAACCTTTGTCAAGGGCAATTCTTTGGGAATTATTCCCTTTTGTTATGAAAACGTTTATGTATCTCCCGCAAATGTTTGTCTGTAACATGAGTATATACCTGAGTCGTTGCGATATTCGCATGACCAAGAAGCGCTTGAACAGAACGTAGGTCAGCGCCATTTTGCAGTAAATCTGTCGCAAAACTATGCCGAAGAATATGAGGAGTGACTTTTTTCATAATCCCCGCTTTTATCGCATAAAATTTTATGATTCGCTCAACTGAACGCGAGGTAAGTCTCATCGTTTCATTCTTATTTCTGCTTACTTGCGCGAATAAAAAATCGCTCATATCTTCCCTTTTTTTAAGGTATTCCTTTAAAGCATTTTTTGCCTGTTCTGAAATAAAAACAACACGAACTTTATCGCCCTTCCCTCTAACAGAAAGCTCGTCTCCACGCAAATCTATATCACGCGGAAGAGCGCATAATTCGGAAACTCGCAAGCCTGTCGAGAAAAGAAGCTCTAAAATAGCTTTATCGCGAAGATCTTTAACCGTATCTCCTTGAGGAGTTTCCATAAGCCTGTGCAATTCATCTGACGAAATAAGGTCCAGTGAACGATCGCCAACCTTGGCAAGTTCAATTCGTTCAGGAGAAAGAGACAAAACATCTCTTTTAATCAAATATTTCAGGAACGCGCGGAGTGCAATAAGATAATAGTTTTGGGTTCTTTTTTTGAGAAACTCTTCTCTTCCTTCTTTCTTTCCAGCAGTTTGACGGTTGAGCCAGAGACGATATTCCCGCACCACTAAGTCAGTAATGTCTTTTGGCTGATTTACTCCGGTGAATGTGAGAAAACGTTCTAAATACCTGTTGTAGTTTTCTACTGTTTTGAGACTCCGACCTTTTTCTATTTCAAGATATTGAAGAAATTCTCTTTTTAACTTATCAAGTGTCATAATATTGTGCGACATATACAGTATACGGGAAAGAGAAGGAGGAAAAAAGGAGACCTTGCAGAGGGAGTTCTCGTGTGCTATGATTTCTTTTAATGCTTACCAAAACAAAAAAGAAGCGCGTTATCGAGAATGTCAAAAAACATGGGACAGATACTGGTTCTCCCGAAGTTCAGATTGCCATTTTAACAAAACGTATTGAGGAATTGACGGCACATCTCAAAAAAAACAAAAAGGATAACCACTCTCGTCGTGGACTTCTTCAGATGGTTGCAGACCGACAAATCCAAATGGGGTATCTTCAGAAAAAAAGTGCGAGACGTTTTAATGCGCTTATGAAAAAACTCAATATTAATAAAAAAGCGTAAGTACTCCATATTATTGTGGGAAGCGGTTCTTTGTACATTTTTAATAGAACAAATTAATTTTTTATGACAGTTATTAAACACCCCGGCCAAAGAGTCGGAATTTTTATAGACTCGCAAAATCTTTATCATAGTGCAAAAAATCTGTACCGAAAACGAGTCAATTTCGGACAATTAGTTAAAGATGGGCTTGCAGGGCGAACACTGGTGCGAGCTCTTGCCTATGTTGTGAAAACCGAGTCTGGAGAAGAGCAAAACTTCATTGACGCATTGGAGAAAGCAGGCATCGAAGCAAAAATAAAAGATCTTCAGATATTTTTTGGAGGAGCTAAAAAAGCCGACTGGGATGTTGGGATTGCTGTAGACGCAATTAATCTCTCGCCCAAACTCGATGCTGTTATCCTTATCTCTGGAGACGGAGATTTCGTGCCTCTCGTTGAATACCTTAAACACAATAAAGGATGCCAGGTGGAAGTTATGGCATTTGGGAAATCTTCCTCATCTCGCCTTATTGAAACAGCAGACAATTTTACTGATTTGGATAAAAACCCACGACGATACTTAATGGGTAGTCCAGAATACAGAAAACGGACATTGAATTAAGGAAAAAATTTGATAGACTGAAATATTATTCATTATTACTAAAAGAAAGTCTCCAGATAGATGGATTTGAAAGAGATTTTAAGTCTGTAACCTCGAAAGAAAATTCAGTTTTTGATTCTGCTTTTATAGAAATTGCTCAAAGTAGAATCAAGGATTGAATTCTCTTATATATTAGAGGATCCCAACGGGGTAGGTCTGAAGGCTGATATTCATTACGCCTTATGAAGAAAAAAGAATATTCTACTGACATAGCAGGTATTCCCCTTATCGTTGAATTTAGTGATTTGGCAGATCAGGCAAACGGTTCTGTAATTATTCGCTATGGCGATACAGTTGTGCTCGGAACCGCGGTAATTTCTAAAAATCCAAAAGAGGGAGTTGGATTTTTCCCGCTTACCGTTGATTATGAGGAACGTTTTTATGCCGCAGGAGTTATTCTCGGAAGCCGTTTTATGCGGCGAGAGGGGAGACCTTCTGAAGAAGCTGTTTTGAGCGGAAGAATTGTTGATAGAACAATACGCCCTCTCTTTGACCACAAAATACGCAACGATATCCAAGTAGTGATTACAGTGCTTTCTCTCGGAGAGTACGATCCTGATATTTTGGGCGTAATTGCCGCGTCTCTGTCGTTGGGAACTTCAGATATCCCATGGGATGGTCCAATAAGCGCGGTACGAGTAGGAAAACTTTCGGGGAAAGATGAATTTGAAATAAATCCAGCATATACTCTGCGAAAAGATAACAATTTTCAGATGGATCTTCTTGTCTGTGGGAAAAACGAGACAATAAATATGATAGAGATCGGAGCGAAAGAAACATCAGAAAATCTTGTGATGCAAGGGCTTGAAAAAGCGACTGAGGAAATTGAAAAACTTCAGGATTTCCAGAAAAAAATTATTTCTGAAATTGGAAAACCAAAAAAAGAAATTTCTTTACCCGAAACAAGCGCGGCTGCTGTTTCATTGTTTTCCGAAGAGATTGAAAATCGTATGCCAGAATATGTTTTTTCCGATCCGGGGAAAAATCAAATACAAGTACTCAAAGATGAGTGGAAAACGCTTGTGCGAGAGAAACTTCCTGAAGAGAGTTTGGAATTTGCTGGGGAATATTTTGAAACTAAAGTTGACGAACTCGTTCACCACACCGCACTGAAAGAAAAGAAACGTCCCGATGGAAGAGCGGTAAATGAACTTCGCCCTCTCTTTTCGCAGGCTGGTAGAATTTCCTCTGTGCTTCACGGCTCAGGCATTTTTTATCGTGGAGGAACACACGTACTCTCTGTAATAACACTTGGAGGCCCGGGCGACTCACTGATTATTGACGCAATGGAAACTCAAGAGACGCACAAACACTTTATGCACCATTATAATTTTCCTCCGTTCTCAAGCGGAGAAACAGGGCGTATTGGTTCCACAAACCGCAGAATGATAGGACACGGCGCGCTCGCGGAGAAAGCGCTACTCGCAATCATCCCTCCAAAAGAACAGTTTCCATATACGATTCGAATTGTGTCCGAATCAATGGCCTCAAATGGTTCGACATCAATGGCGTCCGTATGTGGAAGCACTCTCGCCCTTATGGACGCGGGTGTCCCCATTAAGGCGCCAGTAGCTGGAATTGCTATGGGCCTTATGATGGAGGATAAAAATAATTATGTTGTTCTTACTGACATTCAAGGTTCTGAAGACCATCATGGAGACATGGATTTTAAGATAGCAGGTAGTCGCAACGGTATTACAGCAGCTCAACTTGACGTAAAAGTAAACGGCATTCCTCTTTTTATTCTCAAAGAAGCGCTTGAAGGAGCAAAAACGGCGCGGGAAAAAATTCTTGATATAATTGAAAAGGAGATTGCGCAACCAAGAGAATCTCTTTCCCCAAACGCTCCTCGAATTATACCAATTAAAATAAAAAAGAATCAAATTGGTATGGTTATTGGGCCAGGCGGAAAGGTGATAAATGAAATTAGGGAAAAGACAGGCACAGAGATAGATATTGAAGAAGATGGGGTAGTGCTTATTACGGGAAAAAATAGTGGACCGGAAGAAGCGGCGCGAATAATCTCCGAGATAACAAAGGAGTATAAAGCAGGTGAAACATTTGAAGGTAAGGTGGTGAAAATAACCGACTTCGGAGCTTTCGTGAAAATCGGAATAAAGGCTGATGGACTTGTTCATATATCAGAGATTGCGCCATGGAGAGTAGAAAAAGTTGAAGATGTTTTGAAGATAGGAGACACGATTCCTGTTATCATTAAAGAAATTGACGAGAAAGAAAGGATTAAACTGTCTATAAAAGATAGAGACCCGAACTTCATAAAAAAACCTTCTCACTACACCGACAACAGCTAAAAAACACAGGTACTTCAAACCAAAAGGAAATTAATGGATACACAAACAAACATTACTAAAAAAGAAACGCAACCTGAACAGGAATCTCAGCGACAAGATAACGCATCTTCTTCCGTAGAAATACAATCCGCAGTTTTTCCAGTAGAAAAGAAAAAAGAAAAAAATAGTTCGGGAAACATGGGAAACAAAAGAGATGCTTTGGGAAAATTAGAAGGCACACTTCTTGGAAAAAACCCTTTTGGTCTGTCCGCAAAACAACAACATATCAAACAGCCTCTGCCACAAAAAACACCTCTCGATAATAGCCCATCAACAGTTCAGGAATTTATGCAAGGAAAATTTGCTAGCTCTCCGATAAAACCTATCCGCACATATCGCAGTGATGTTGAGGAAGCAATACAAAACAAAAAGGAATCGGTTACAACAATTGCCCTCGCAGAAAAAAAGCGACGAGAGAAAAGCGGGGAGAAGAAAAAGTACGCAAAAGAAAACACCGCTCAAAATAGTCTCATTATTTTTCTGACTTTAATGCTTATAGTAACGGGAATTGGGTCGCTATTTATATTCCTGTACGCAAAATCTCAAGAACAAAAAGCTATCACAACATTCTACAGACAAACCATTGTTCCCGCGGAAAAAGAAGAAAAAATAAGTATCCAAGAAGACAATCTTTCATCTTCAATTAAGAAGAAACTATCGACACTTGATTTAGACGAGGGAGATGTCGCATTTTTAGAAATACGTTCGTCTAAAACTGAGCTTTCTGCTGAAGCGGCTGTGTTGGAAATCAGCCCTTCTGCTCCGGCATATCTACTTCGTTCTTTGGGAGATTATATGTTCGGGATACTTAAGCAAGACACTAATGAACTTTTCATTTTAATGAAAACAGATTCATTCGAGACGGGATTTTCTGGAATGCTTGAGTGGGAAAAAACAATCGCTCAAGAAATAGGGCAGCTCTTTTTTAACGCGGCCTCCTCGACCCCAACTCAATTTGAAGATATAGTGATAAAAAATAAGGATACCCGCGCTATACGAAATACCCAAAGAGAGATGCTTTTTGTATACGCATTTCTTGATAAAGAAATTATACTTATTGCGGGAAACGAAAAGGTGTTTAATAACATTTTAAACCGTTATTTTAACTCAAAACTAGTACAGTAAAGATTCCTAAACTATAGCCATACAAAGCCTATCCGCCCTTGGTCGGGTAAGACGAGTAGGCCTCGCTAGGAGAAATAGAGAGCCTTTTTAATACTTTTTTGCTATCATACGTAATTATGGAACATATAGAAACAGAGCATCTAAAAAAGAAACTCGAAGAAGAGCTTAAAATTCTGGAAGGAGAACTGAAAAGTGTAGGGAGAAGAAATCCGGACAACCCAGCAGACTGGGAAGCCCTTCCGGAAAGTAATGAAAAATTTGCAGACTTCAATGAAACAGCGGATACCATTGAAGGATACGAAGAAAACACGGCCATATTAAAACAGCTTGAAATTCGTTTTAACGAAGTCAAAGACGCCCTTAAGCGCATTGAAGAAGAGAAATACGGAGTGTGTAAAGAGTGCGGAAAACTTATTGAGAAAGAACGGCTTGAAGCAAACCCCGCCGCACAGACATGTGAAGTTCATATGAAAGATGACGAGAAGTAATTATGAGTTTTTCTAAAGTATATAGCGCTCAGAACTCTCTCCTTTCGGCACATATCATAACAGTAGAAACAGACCTTTCTCGAGGTCTGCATTCTTTTACTGTCGTTGGTCTTCCTGACAAAGCGGTAGAAGAATCGCGTGACAGAATGTCTGCCGCTATAAAAAATTCCGGGTGGAAATCTCCAAAATCAAAAAATCAAAAAATTACTATTTCACTTGCTCCCGCGGATATAAAAAAGGAGGGTCCATTATTCGACCTTCCAATGGCATTGGCCTACCTTCTCGCCTCGGATGAAATTTCTTTTTCTCCAGAAAAAAAGATTTTCCTGGGAGAACTGACATTAGATGGAAAAATACGAAAAGTAAACGGTGTGCTTCCAATCGTTATGGAAGCAAAAAAATCAGGCTTCGCAGACATCTTTGTTCCTAAAGAAAACGCCAAAGAAGCAGCAATCATTGAGGGAATAAACATATTTGGTGTCACGTCACTTTCAGAAGTGGTAAATCATTTAAACGAAGCGGAAGAGAAATCTGCAAGAAAACTTTTGTTACCACTAACAAAAACAGAAATAGTGTTCACTAAAAATCCGCATGGGATTAATTTTGACGATATTAATGGTCAAGAAAGCGCAAAAAGAGGGTTGGAAATTGCTGCTGCTGGAGGACACAATATTGCGATGTATGGGCCTCCTGGCACTGGCAAGACTATGCTTGCAAAAGCGTTTTGCCACATTCTTCCTCCACTTTCTTTGGAAGAAATTTTTGAAACAACAAGCATCCATTCAGTAGCTGGAATTCTAAAAAATGATTTGCTCACGCGCTCGCCTTTTAGAAGCCCCCATCACACTTCTTCTTACGTTTCTCTTATTGGCGGAGGAGCCATACCTAAACCCGGAGAAGTAACGCTTGCTCATAACGGAGTTCTTTTTCTAGATGAGTTTCCTGAATTTGAAAGCCGTGTGCTTGAAGCACTGAGAGAGCCTCTTGAAGAGCGCGTCGTGAGTATTTCCAGAGCGCGTGGAACAGCGCAATTTCCCGCGCGGTTTATTCTTATTGCTGCAATGAACCCGTGCCCATGCGGATTTTATGGAGTAAGTGGAAAAAACTGCGTATGTAATTCGCAAGATATTCTGCGATATAAAAGAAAAGTTTCCGGTCCGATTGTGGATAGAATTGATATGTGGGTAGAAGTTTCAAACATAGACCACAAAAGCTTAATGGACAAAAACAAAAAAAATAAAGAGCGAGCAGACGTAATTCAGGCGCGCGTCCAAAAAGCGCGAGACATTCAATCCCACCGTTTCAAAAAACAAGGGCTTAATATATTAACGAATAGTGAAATGAATTCTCGTAACCTTGTTGAGCTTATACGGCTTTCTCCCGATGTAAAACACACATTAGACAAATCGGCGCAGTCTTTTGGGCTGTCTCCTCGCGCGTATCACAGAATCGTTAAATTAAGCCGCACCATTGCCGACCTATACGAAACGGAAGAGATTGAGAACGGCCACCTCCTTGAAGCGCTCCAATACAGACACAAACAAGAAAGATAATAGCTTCATTGTTGGAAAAGTTCGCCTTTAACACGCTTTAACTAAAGCCAGAAGTTTATATCATCAATTGCAAAAGCCTCAACAAAAAATGTTGAGGCTTTTATCGTGGGATATTATCTAGATTATTTTTTAAAACGGATTTCTCGCTCCGCGAACTTCAATATGCAAATGGGGACCTGTGGATCGCCCTGTTGAACCAACATAGCCAATCACCTGTCCTTGTTGGACGACATCTCCAACAGAAACAATGTCAGAGCTCATATGAGCATACAGTGTCTGTGTTCCATTATTGTGAGAAATAACAACATATCCTCCATATCCTCCGTTCCATCCTGTCGCGCGAGAAATAATCACAACACCTGAAGCCGCGGCTACGATAGGAGTGCCGTAAGGTGCTGCGATATCAACTGCGTTATACCCGTGTAGCCCCTGACTTTTTCTTCCATTAACCGGTTTTATATAGTATCCATCATAGTTGGGATATGAGGTAGACCGCACAACACTTGTACCAGAAGAGGTTGGGGGTATTACTATTTCACC
>JAGLPS010000019.1 GCA_023137185.1 Minisyncoccota bacterium | reverse complement strand
TTTTTCCGCGTTGCGCGGAACTGTTGATGAGATTTTTCTATCTTTCAGATTACATTATTTTTTCTACTTTGACAAAAAAATGGCGCGGCAAGTATCCTTGACAGAAAGGCGTTTGTGTTTAGAATTTGGTACGATCCTTCTTTCGCAATTCTCCGATATAGATACAAAAGAGCCCCGAAAGGGACGCTAAATCTTCTGATCTCGTTTGGGATTAGTTTCCTCGGTTTAGCGTCCCTTTCGGGGCTTTGTCTGTATTGTACCCCCACAAATTGACAATGGCTATATTTTATTTTGTGCCCTAAAATATGGCTAAAATCATTGACTCCGCCCCCTTTTGTCCCTTATTATATACTTATAGCAATCATACGTCTTGACGAGGAAACCAAGACCGCGAAAGCAAACAAATATGGTTTCCTCTTTTTATTTGTATACAAATGCAAAAAGCCACTCATTATGCTCTTAGGGCATTGAGTGGTTTTTTTGTTTTGTAAAACAAAGAGAGAAAGAATTCACATATTGTTTCGTCACAACGCGCACTTTCACAAAACGAGAAAATTTGAAGGAAGGAATTTAATGCGCTGTTGATGAAACAGTATGTGGATTTTTTTGTAAATCCGCGCAGGTCGATAACATTCGTTTGTTCCGTATTCCCTTAAGGGGCGGAGGAAACGGACGAATTATCAAAATAATCAAAATACAAAATTATGAAAAAAGCATTAGCTTTATTCGCAGTTTTGGCTCTTGTTGTAGCCGCAGTTCCTGCTGAGGCTTCTTGGTGGTGGTGGGGTAGTAATGATATCACCGTGAACAACAACAGTAGCGCAACGGTATCAAACACAGTAACAACTGTCGCAGATACTGGCGCCAATGATGCTAACGGCGGTGATGCTCGAAGCCGAGCATATGGTCGTGGAGCTGACAGCTACGCTCGCGGAGGAAATGGTGGAGACATTGACACAGGAAACGCCGACGCAACAGCTTATGTTGGAAACTATGTCAACTCAAATGACACGCGAGTTGTTACAGACTGTGGTTGTACAGGAGATGTTACTGTCAACAACAACAGTAGTGCGGGGGTATACAACACAGTAGATACTCTTGCCCTTACCGGAGGCAATATAGCTGACGGAGGAGATGCCAACAGCAAAGCAAAGAGCTCGAGTTACGGATACTACCATTACCATGGTGGTTCAAGCGCTGATAGCGATGCATTTGGAGGAAGTGGCGGATTCGTTGAAACCGGAAACGCTGATTCATACTCAGATGTTGTTAACGTTGTTAACCAAAACGTTACCCGCGTTATACGCTAGCTAGTACTGTTTGCGCAGAAGGAAGAGAATTCTGAAAATGGATTCTCCCTTCTGACGAGGTCTCAACGGCTTTTGAGACCTCGTCACGAGGGGGATATGAAAGGTTTTTTAACAAAAACAGTCTTTGTTTTCGGGACTTTAAGTCTTGCCTTTTCTGTATGCGCCGAAACGACAATCATCAATACAGTTTCTTCAAGCGCTAATAGCGGAGGAAATACCGCAGGCGATGGGCAAGTGGCTGAATCGTCTGCAAAAGCAAGCGTTGACGTAAAAACGACGGTCAATGGGGTAACGGTTCAGGAAGTTCATAAAACCGTTGAAGGGACGGAGTCGGTTGAAATAAATGAATCGCATACATACGAAGGCGGCAACGCGTCGGTAAAGACGAACATATCGGTTAAAGCAAATGCGACGACTTCCGCTTCTGAAGTACCCGCGAAAGCGTTTCTTTCCAGACTATTTGAAAACATATTTGGAGGAGGGAAAGTTTCTGAGAAAGAAAACGCGGAAGAACATATCTCTGAACGGATCGCGATTACCGAGAAGATACAGAACGAAGAGACTGGTATGTCAACCCAAAAAAACAGCTCGGGCGCAACGGAAAAACTCGCAGGAAATGACGGGAAAACAGAAAAGGTTCCGCCAGCAAAACAATTTTCATTATTCAAAAAGGTTTCAAATTTTCTAAAAAATGTATTTTCTTGGTTTACAACAAAATAACCTATTAAACAAAGCGCTCGCGTTGTGCGCGGTTTTTGCGCTTGTCTTTTATCCTTTTATCCTTTCCGCGGAGGACGTTGGCACTACGGAAGCAGACGATTACCCGGTAATTGAGACAGGGGACGCGGTTGCGACGACTGACATTGAAAATGAGGTGAATACTAATGAAGCGGAAATTGAGGGAGACGACAGTACCCAAAACGAAAGTACTCAAGACGAAGAAGAGGCTTCGGAGGAATCCGAAGAAAATCCGCCGGTTCCCGAAGAAGAGCAGGCAACTACCGAGGAGGAAGTTGTAGTTGAGGAAACAGGCGAGGCAGAGGCGACACTAACACAAGCAACAAGCACTCCCCTGTCAATTGACGTTGAAATTGAAAATGAGGCAGAGGTTATCAATGAGGTTGATACGGAAGCAAATACTGGAGGAAATGAAATTATCGGGGACGCCGGAGTGATTGTGACGGGGGACTCATACGCGGGAGCAAATGTTCTTAA
The DNA here is from genome assembly GCA_023137185.1 of Minisyncoccota bacterium. GTDB lineage: Bacteria > Patescibacteriota > Minisyncoccia > Phycocordibacterales > JAGLPS01 > JAGLPS01. Next base: position 63,278 of record JAGLPS010000019.1, on the reverse strand, counting down.
CGTGGTAAACACGAATATCTTTAATTCATTCGGCTTCTTTTATTTGCTAAACCAATTTTTCGGTTTTGACGGACACATTGACTTGCGCGATTTTCAAAATGCTTCTACCTCACCTCCCTCTTTGTGCTCTTCCGGAGACGGGTGTTCAGCTCAAATCGCCCCTTCATCCGAGACGATTTCATCAACAAGCACTGCCGATATTTCCAATACGGTTTTGGTTCGTTCAAACACGGGAGGAAATGTTGATAGCGCGGGAATTATTGCCACGGGAGACTCATACGCGAGCGCGAACGTCGTGAATGTCGCTAATACCAATATTATTGATTCAAATTATCTTTTATTTACCCTCAATAATTTTGGCGGTTTGGGCGGAGATTTGGTGCTTCCTAATGATGATTTTTTCACTGGTTTCTTTTTTGGCGGTGGGCGAACGGCGAATTCTGGAGTTGATGTTTCCACGGATAATACGGCTGAAATTACCACTAGCGTGACCACAGCGGCTTCAACAGGAGAGAATACGGCTGTTAACGGGGGAAATATACAGACAGGAGATGCCTACGCGGGGACAAATGTTGTAAACCAAATAAACTCAAACTTTTTTGGAGGAAGCAATCTTCGGATACTTATTCGTATTCATGGAAACTGGCTTGGGGACGTATTTAACGCGCCTCCGGGAGTGTATTGGAGAGAAACAGATTCCGGGGTAGAGCTCTACGGAGCTCCTGACGCGGAATTAACATCGGGCGCGGCAAGCAACCTTTCAAAACTTACAGTGGATGCTACAAACACGGCCTCCATACATAACGATGTGCAAGTTCAAGCTCTTACCGGAGACAATCTGCTTGGGGAAGGTGATATCTATACTGGAAATGCTTACGCGAGCGCGAATGTCGTGAATGTCGCCAATACGAACATTATGGGTCAAAACTGGATATTGGCGATTGTGAATATTTTTGGAGACTGGGCGGGGAATGTGTCGTTTGGTATGCCCGACTTGTGGGTTGGAACACAGGTAGAAGTGCCTGAAAAGAATTTCTTCGGGCAGAGCGAAGAAGTTCGTTATCGCTTCACGATTATAAACCATGGTGACGCCGACGCTTCTGGTGTGCGTCTGTTAACAAAATTTGATAAGCCGCAATTTATTTCTTTTGAAGAAGGGTATAACTATATTGACCCTGAAAAAGGAATCACTGGTTGGGATATCGGCAATATTCCAGCTGGTGGAATGGTAGAAGTTACCTATGACGCAAAAATTAGCCCCGAAATTCCTTACCAAGATACAAACATAGTGGCAACGACCAATGTTGTATTGACAGAAACTGACGCTGACCTTATTGATAACAGGGATTTACTTACAATACTCGCGACAAGTTTTATTCCCGGACGAACTGGCGTCCAAAATCTCACATTTACCCCCGACCCTGAAATTGTTGTTACAAAAACAAATGATGTATTTTTCCCGACTGCTGGCACGACAACCGTTAACTATAGAATTGTCATTAAAAACGAAGGAGGAATTGCTCACCATGCTGTGCTTATAGATACACTCAAGAATGAGTATGGAGAGGTGCTAAACGAGCAGCAATGGGAGCTTGACGATATTTATCCAAATGAAGAGATTGAAGTTACTTATACGTCTATATTTAGCGCCGATACTCCGGGTGGCGTATATACAAACTACGCGCAGGTGAAAGCTACCGGTCGCCATCCGTCGCTAGTGCCGTTTTATGGATATATTGCCGATTCAAATATCGCGACGAGTTCAAATACTATTATTGAAGTTCCTCCGACTCCCGTAGTTACTGCGACAGAAGAGTTTGTAGAGGAGGAAGTTGCCACAACAGCGCTTCCGGCTGTCATCAAACGCGCGATTGTCGCGACTGAAATTCCGAAAGATAGCGGAAATATTACTCCAATGCCTGCCGAAATGCCGTTTTATGCGCCATTTTCACCCCTTCTTCACAAGGTGTTTGCGTTTAAGGATTCTATTACGGCGCCGAAACTACCTGACCAGAAAGCTGCTGTCTTTTCTGCTTTCAACCGAAAAAATATTCAGGACACGTATTTTCTTGCCCTTGCGCTTCTTGCGTCCTATCTTATTTCAGATGTGCTCTTAAGGCGTACTCGCTTGCGGAACGCTTTTACAAGTTTTTAACTCGCACTAATTATTGAACACCATTTGGACATCCAGTGTCCAAAAAGTGTCAGACACAGATACCCTCCTCGTTTGGCTTCTGTGGCACAACACAAGATGCCCTCATTGGTGTTTTTCTTTGTCAGTACATTACCCAGAGCGGGAGTGTCAGATGTTATAGACTGGACATTTCCTTGACGATATTATCAGGCAAGTTATTATTAACCCAATGGAAAACAAACTTAATGAAATTCACAACGAAGTTAAAGGTCTGGTTACGCAAATTGAAAATGTCGTTACGGCGGCGCAGAATGAATTTTCAGAAATCAGAAAGACAATGGCCACAAAAGAGGATTTGAGAGACCTCAAAGACTATTTTGAAACGAATTTCACCAATCAGTTTGACGGATTGAGGGACGATATGCGGAAAGTGAAAACGGAAATCGGAATAGAGTAAACTTTTAAAAAGTTTCAATGAATCGAAACTTTTTGATGTTTGGATGCGACTTGAAGGCTCAACTCCAAATAGCCTCTTACAAAGGCTTACAAAGACGAAGCCTTTGTAAGCCTCACTTGGAAGCGAAGTTTCCAAGTGAGACGCTAAAGAAAAACTCCCGTTTTTACACGGGAGTTTGAGCTAAAAATTAAGAACATACCTCTACTAATGTTGGCAAAGAGCTTACTCGTACAGGTGACAGAAAGACGGTACTTTCGATTAGGGAGTTTTCGACGTGGGTAATTCTAAACACGTAACTTTCTGTTGGCTTAAGTCCAAATTTTCTCCTTAGTTTTTCTGAAGAGAGAATTTCTTCTGGACATTCAACAAAATCTCCTATTTGCGGATTGAAAAAAATGTAATCGGAGTCTGCCAAAAAAAACGGTTTCTGATACACTCCTTTGCCTCCATACAAAAGAACGTAAAACTGTGTCATATCGCACCTTCCTTTCTTGTCTGTCTAAGTATAGAAATTACAAAAAAATATACCCACCCCTTAGAGAGTGGGTATATTCCTTAAGGTTTTTTCTTTTACCTTTTTTTCCACATCTTTTATAAATGCGTAGACGGAAATGGGAATGCGAGAGGGGGAACTTGTGTTACGGGTAACCTTATACACCTTTGACGTAATAAGAAGCTCCCCGTTTCTCTTATCAGGCTGTATCCAGCGTCCTTCCCGCGGAAAAAAGCATAAATTTCCGCGACGAGTAATAAGTTCTCCGACAAGAGGAATATGGTCAGTGATAGTGAAATCTGGCATTTCTCTCTCATCCTGGATTTTTTCGTATCTTTCCCTCGCGCTTTCGTTAATCATTAAAAAGACAAAGACCTTTACTTTCCTCCTCATATCCCAAACCTCCTTTCCCGTAGAGTACTTTTATGAATGTTTGTCTAAAAATATTATACTACGCCTTTAGATAAATGTATATATCTTCAAGCGCTCGTACCGCGTCACCAGCGGCGATGTTATTTTGATGATAAAGCGTGTCAGTGCAGTCTCCCGCGGCCCATAAACCCTTTACGGAAGTCTTCTGGGTACGGGGGTCAATAATAATCTGTCTGTACTTGTTCAACTCAATAAGGTCTTTAACAAAAGATGTCGTTGGGGCAAGCCCTATTTCAACAAATACGCCTTCTGCCGGCAATTCCTCCTTCTTTCCACCTTTTTCATACACAACGCTTTTCACGAATGTATCGCCCTTTATTTCAAGTATTCGCGTTCCGTTGACAGCCTTCATATGCGGGTTTGAAAGGACTTTTTCAACGGTTATCGGGTCTGCCCCAAACTCGTTTTCGGATTCAAGTAATGTAACACTTTTAGCGTATGCGAGAAGTTGAGCTGCCGTTTCAAATCCCGCATTTCCGCCGCCTATTACAATCGTGTCTTTGCCTGAAAACATTGGTCCATCGCAGGAGGCGCAATAGGTGAGTCCCTTATTTTCAAATGTATCCGCTCTGGAAACGGAAAGTTTTCGTCTTTCGCTTCCTGTTGTTACAAGAACTGTTTTGGCTTTTTCTTCACCGTGAGCAGTCTTGATTACAAAACTATCATCCTGTTCTTGATGAGACGCGGGTTTTTTGCTGATTTTTTCTACCAATTCTCCCGCGCGAATATCAACAACATCAGAGGCGTATGTTCTGATGTGCTTTTCAAGCATATTCGCAAGTTCTTCGCCTGATACCGATACTGTGCCTATCCAGTTTTGAATATCTGCTGACACAACGCTTTGTCCCCCAAATTCTTTAGTAATAAGAATCGTTTTAAGGCGCTTTCTGGCTGCGTAAACTCCAGCGGCAACTCCCGCAGGCCCGCCGCCGATAATTGCCAAATCATACTGCATAGCTTTTAGCGATTAGTTGTTAGCTTTTAGGAATAAATAAAGATAAATCTTTGTTATTATAACAATTTCTGCCGACTAATAAACTCATAGCTATCGCATAGCTTTTAAGAAGATAGCTTTTAGAAAAATTCTTCTGCCTAACAGCTACTTAAGTTTTGAGCGCCGTAAAAATGCCGGAACTGCACTCCAGTCATCATCGTCAGTATCTTCAATTACAGCGCTTTCCTTTTCGTCTTTTTTCTTATCATTTTTCTCGGGAGTTACAGCAGGCACAGAATTGTAAATTTTGCCTTTTTCATCTTTTCCTTCCTGACTTCCACTTGTAAAAAGACTTGAGCGTTTCCCTGGAACATCTGGGAAACCGGAAGCGACAACAGTAACTTTAATCTCGTTCTTCTTTAATTTTTCATCATGGACAGTACCAAAAATAATTTTTGCCTCAGAATCAACGGATTCGGTAATAACTTTAGCGGCTTCTTGAATTTCAAACATTGAAAGGTCGTCCCCTCCGGCAATTGAGAATAATACACCTTTTGCTCCGGCAATAGAAAGCTCGAGCAGAGGAGAATTGATTGCCATTTTTGCGGCTTCAACAGCTCTGTTTTCTCCGCTTGCAGAACCGATTCCCATAAGAGCGGAACCCGCGCTTTCCATAACGGAACGTACATCGGCAAAATCAACGTTAATCATTCCCGGAGTAGTAATAAGGTCGGAGATTCCCTCAACGGCCTGTTTTAGAACTTCATCGCAAAGCGCGAAGGCATTTCGGGCACTTGTTTCTTTTGTAATAGCGTTAAGAAGTCGATCGTTTGGAATGATAATAATCGCATCTACCGCTTTACGGAGAACTTCCAAAGATTGTTCCGCAATTCGCATTCTCTGTTGTCCTTCAAAAAAGAATGGTTTTGTAACAACAGCTACTGTAAGCGCTCCAAGTTCTTTTGCAATCTGGGCAATAGGGGACGCGGCACCGGAGCATGTTCCGCCGCCAAGACCGCCAGCAATAAAAATCATATCGGCGCCTTTTATGGACTCTTGGATTTCTTCGCGTGTTTCTTCAACGGCTTTTCGTCCGAGGTCGGGATTCATTCCAGTTCCCAAACCACGAGTGAGATTTTTTCCAATATGAATTTTCTTTTTAGCAAGAGAATGATGGAGATCTTGCGCGTCTGTATTGACGGCAATAAAATCAACTCCTTTGACACGGGAATTGACCATATGGTTGACGGCGTTTTTGCCGGAACCACCGATACCTAGCACTTTAATGCGGGCAAATGTTTCTACTTCAGGTTTAACTTGTGGCATAAGCGTTTTTTACTGTGAACTTTTATGTGCTCTCCATCATAGCAGAAAGTTAAATAAAAAATACTTGATTTTTTCAAGTTTTGTGTTCAAAAAACTATCTTTTTGAGGTTATGGAAGGAATCGTTTTACCCAAGATGCGATGTTCTTACCTGTCGTTCTTACCAATTTTTTCCCAAAACCATCCTCATTTTCAGCAGAAAGTCCTAAAACGCACAAACCATACGCAACTGACCACGTTGTGTCAAGGTTTTCGGCGAACCCCGCTTTTGCTTGAAATACCGCTTTTCGCGAAGGAAGTTTAAGCGCCGCTTTTGCAAAATCCTCTATTGTTCCGATTCCCGAACCTCCTCCTGTAATAATAATTCCCGCGGGCAGAAGTCCATTTCGTCCGATTTTTTTAAGATGCGCTTCAATAAGGTCAAACATATCCGACAGTCTCGCGCTGACAATGTCGTCAAGCTCTTTCTTTGAATAATTAGTGCTCGTTATTGCTCCCAATTTGATTTGTTCCGCTTCTTCTATGGAAATACGAAGCCCAAGAGCAATGTCGTTTGTGATATCGGTTGAGCCAATAGGAAAAACCTCAAGAGAAATAGGAATACTGTTTTCAAATACGACAATAGAAAGGGTTTCTGCTCCGATATTAGCGAGAACACAACCTGCGATTTTCTGTGTTTTATTGAGCGTTACAACACTTGCGGCTATTGGAGCAGCCATTACGTCAATTACTTCTACCCCCGTTTCTTCAATTGCGGCAATCAAATCATCCAGATGGGGTTTAAGACAGTTTACAAAAAGCGCTCTAACCTCAAACTTACTTCCCTTCATTCCAACAGGACGTCCAAGAATTGGTTTTCCGTCAATTTTGTACTGGACAGGAATGGTATAAATTATTTCTTTATTGAGAGAAAGTGACTGGGGAATTTGAGTTTCGCTTGTTTCAAGAGTTTTTGATATGTCCAATTCTGTCACAAGGGAGTCAGCGCGGGAAATAATCGTGCTTCCCTGAGAAATAATACTTCCCAAACCTATACCTCCTATAGAAACAAATGCCCTTCGTACTCCAACACGAGCTACTTTTTCGGCTTCATTTATTGCCTGCCTAACACTTCGAATTGTATCTCCTGGATTGATGATATAGCCATGACGAAGCCCTTTTGATTCGGCCAAACCTTTTCCTATAATACGTGGCGCATATCCGCCATTTTTGCGTATTCCCTCGGCAATAACCACCTTCACTTGGTGTGTGCCGATATCTATACCTGTAATAATGTGCCGTGCCATTTATTTTTGATTAAAGACAAATCCATTCCTTTCCAGATGAAAGGGATAAGAGAAAGAAGAATTTTTTTTGTGTGTTTGTTACGCAATGCGAAACTTTTTTCTCACACTCGCTTCCTTCTTCTCCATTGTACTACCGTGTGAGAGTCCTTTCAAATGAAAAAGGGCGTGGATAAAAAGAAATGGGAGGAATTTTTCCGAATTCATACCAAATTTTTTTGCGTCGCGAGCCGCTTGTTTTGGACAAATAAAAATTTCTCCGCTGTTATTTCCGAGCGGAAAACTTAAAACATTAGGGACGTACTTTTTTTTACGATATCTATAGTTGAGGAAACGCGCCTTCTTTTCTCCTATAAAAACGAGGCTAACTTCAAAGTTTTGGCCGACGCAGTGTCCTTTAATCTTCGAAAAAGGCAAGCTTTTGAGCTTGCCTTTTGTGTGGTTTGTTATATAGAAGCTCTCCTTTTCCATTATTTTTTGCGAGGTCTCCTTCCTGTTACTCGCGGGATAATTTTTCCTAATTTAACCAACTCTTCGTACTTTTCTCTCTTCCCGAGCTTTTTGAGCGCCTGTTTTTTTTGCACGCTTTGAGATAGCGCTCGACTGTGGTAGCGTCGTCCGCGAACGCGACGAAGAATTCCAGAACCTTGCATCCGTTTTGTAAAACGACGTAAAATACTTAAATTGTTTTCACTTCCTCCGCGTTCAACTTTTATATTTCCTATCATAGCACCCTATGCTACCACAAATGTTTGGAGGCTTCAAGACGAAAGTTTTTTCAAATATGAAGGAAGTTTTGCAAGAGAAGTTGTCTCTTGGAATCGCGTCTTGACATCACGAACGGCGATTGTATTCTCGATTGCTTCCTTTTGTCCAAAGATAAGAAGAAACGGAACTCTCATATTCTCAGCTGTTCCAGATTGTCCTCCGTATTTATCTTTTGTCAACGCGTGGAAAATTGGAACTTTTGCTTTTCGGAGAGATTCAATAATTGGCAGACTTCTAAATTTTGCAAATGTTCCAAGTTGTACAAGATAAAAAATAGGTTTGGGAAGACGTCTTGGAGCAGGTTTTCCGCTTCGTTTCCATGAAAGACTTATTCCGACTGCGGGGATTTCTTTTTTAATCCCCACTTTTTTGGAGAAGTCATTATAACGATATCCTGAAGCGAGGAGCATTTTTTTACCGCTTTTTGTGGTTCCTTGTATTTCAAAAATTGTATGTGAGGTAACAAAAGGATTTCCGATAAGATGATTATCTATTGTATATGGCACACCCATACTTTCCAAGAATTCAAGAACCTCTTTAAAATGAAGACGGGCAGAATCTGATAACAGATTCAGTGACTGAGGCGCGTCAGCAACCGCCTCTCGGCACTTTTCATCTTCTGTCCGCAATATTTCAAATATATCTTTTTTAAATGTCTGACGACATAACGTTGGAAATTTTTCTATGTTCTGCCGATAATATGCGATAAGTTCACGCTCAAACGCCGTAAAAGACCCTTTGTCCCCGATACTATTTATTATAATTTCAAGATCTACAAATCCTTCCTCTGAAAGAATTGACAGAGCGGCTTGAATCACAAGGGCTTCAGCGACCGCTTTTGATGACCCGATTATATCAAGACCGCACTCATAATTGCTTGTTCTTTTTTTCAATGAACCTCCTGACAGCGGTTTACGATAAAAAAGAAAGTAATGTTGCGGAAACGCCTTCATATCCTCAAAATATAAACGAAGTATACGAGCTTTCTCTTCTGCTTTGTATATATCCTCCTTTTTTTCGCTGTTTAATTCCCCCCTTTTCCCCCATTTTATTGAATCTTTGTCCTTTTTTTCTATGGAGGGTGATGAAATTTCTGTAAATCCAAAATAAAAAGCCACTTCAGCAGGTCGTTCGATATGTCGCGCCTTTTCTTTTTTCTTTTTGATTTTCTTATTCTTGGTTTTATTCATACTCTAGAAAAATAATGTTAAATTTTTGAAATGGAAAAAGCCGAAATATAGGTCTACCGATAATATATTTTTTTTCAAGTGGTCCCCAGATTCGCGAATCCAAACTCCCTTCTCTATTATCTCCCATAACGAAATATTCATTTTCTTTCAAAATCGTTGTCATTGTTACGTCTCTTTGATAAAGAACGTATGGTTCTGAAAGAGTAAGTCCATCCGAATTTTCCTCATTTTTTATAGTGACAACACCAGATCGTATTTCGACAGTTTCTCCCGGCAGTCCGATTATTCTTTTTATAAAAGAGCGTGTCGTGTCAAGTGGATAGTGAAATACTACCACCTCTTTGCGTTTCAGTTCTTTAAAATAACGTGGTGTTATCTGATCAACAATAAGATAATCTCCAGTTTCAAACGTAGGATCCATAGATGCGCCGCTGACGATAAAAGGTTGGGCAATAAAAATCCGGAATGGAATTACTATAAGCAACGCGAACAACACAAAACGTAGTGTATCTGCGAATGATCCGCTTTCTTTTTTTCCCAAGGAATAACCTTCTTTGGAAAATGGTTCTTGAGGAGTATCGGACATTATTATAAAGCCAATTGTAATACAGGTGCTTCTCTTGACGCAATAGAGACATAGTCAGTACAATTAGTTAGCTATTAGCTTTTAGAAAAATTCTTCTGCCTAAGAGTTAACAGTTAATAGCTAAAAACTAAAAGCTATGTATATTATTGTTGGTCTTGGAAATCCCGGAAAAGAATATGCTCACTCTCGCCATAATACGGGGCATATTATTGTAGAAGAAGTGCGGATATTGTGGAAATTTCCGGAGTGGAAGGAAGATAAGAAGCTTAAAGCTCTTGTTTCAAAGGGGAAGCGCGGGGGAAAGAGTGTTACTCTTGTATTTCCAGAGACTTTTATGAATAAGTCGGGTGTAAGTCTTAAGCATCTTGTAACAAGCGTAAAAAAAGCAGAGAAACTGGGGGTAGTACACGATGACCTTGATTTGCCGCTTGGGACGCTCAAACTTTCTTTTAATCGTGGGTCTGCCGGCCATCGGGGGGTAGAATCAATTATGCGCGCTGTTAAAACTAAAGGTTTTTTACGATTTCGCGTCGGAGTATCAGAAAAAACATCAAAAGGTATCCCAAAAAAACCTCGCGGAGAGAAAGCCGTCAATAGTTTTATTCTCAATAATTTTAAACCAAAAGAGGAAGGCGAACTTAAAAAAGTTGCCCACCGAGTAAATATTGCGCTTGATGCGTGGTTAACGGAAGGGAGGGGAAAGGCTACTGAAGTTGCACATCGGAAGTAGCTTTAATCCGCCATCTAGCGGATTATCTTTTAGAAAAAATATTTTTAATCACTCTGGCAAAAGCTAGTAGTTATTCCACAAACGAAAGCGCCATACGACGTTCTTTCGGATCAAAAAGTGAAATCTTGAACGCGTAAGTTTTACCAAGCTCCAATTTCTGACGTAGCGCAGTTTCGTTTCCAAATTCAGACACATGAACGAGTCCGGCGATTCCTTCTTCAATTGATGCGAGAGCACCGTGTTTGTTGAACTTAATGACTACTCCTTGCACGATGTTATCCTTTTTGTATCTCTTTTCGGCTGACATCCAGGGATTTTCTTTGAGCGCTTTAATTGATAGTGAAATTTTTCCATCCTTGATATCAATGATTTTTACTTTTACTTTGTCTCCGAGATTATAAAGAGAACGCGGGTCTTCAACGAGCGACCAATCGATTTCAGAAATATGCACAAGCCCCTCAAGGCCTTCCTCAATCTTTATGAAGATTCCAAAATCAACGATTCCTGTTATTTCGCCCTCAATTTCGTCTCCGAGAGAGTACTTGTCAACAATTTCATCCTTGTTCTTTTGTTCGGGGTCCTTTTCCGAAAAAATCATTTTTCCTTCTTTCGGAAGAACGGAAATAATAGAGACAGAAATTTTTTGTCCGACTAATTTTTTAAGTTCTTCAAGGATTTTGTCTTTGTTTCCGTCGTTTACGCGGGGATAATGCTCTGTTTTAAGTTGGGAGGCAGGCAAGAACCCTTGTATTCCTTGCCATTCAAGAATAAGTCCTCCGCGATTTGCGTCGGCTATGACAAGCTCAAGAGGAGTTTTGTTTTTAATATATATTTCTGCCTCGCTCCATAAAAGCGCTTGGCGGGCTTCTTTCAGAGAAATTTCAATGTAACCGTCTTTGTTTGCGATTTCGATTACTTTGCCAGCGACATTATCTCCGATATTTATCTTTTTTATAACATCGCGACTGTTTAGATATTCCCGACCAAAAATAATTCCTGTTCCAAATGGGGGGAGGTTAACATACACCGCGTCCTTGGTTACGCCAATTACAGAACCTTCCACAAGATCGCCGACAAGTGGGGGATTTGGGGTGGATGAAAATAAAGACCCCATCAATGAGTCCTTTTTTTTGCTCTTATCTTTTTCTTCGTGAGGCGTTTCTAGGGCGTCTGCCGAAGTTTGTGTTTCATTTTCCATTATAATGTTGTATAGAAAAGAGGTTCATAGTGCCGATTCTCTCTGTTCTCAAATATGAGGCTACTCTTTTCCGATTAATAATAAAGTTTGCCGTCCGTCGATTCCCGCAGCAGAGCTGTGAGGATAAATGGTCGCTTCCAATAAAGAACATATCTTAACTACCCTGTCTCTTTAAGACAGTACATAATAAAGACAGATTTCCCTATTATACGGAGAAAAAGACTTTTGTATACCCCCACACCTGTTTTCTCGTAGTATTTTGTCGCCTAAGTCGATGTATTCATAACATTGGAAAGTATAGCCACACTTTTTACAATCACATTATTCCTGAAAATACTGTGACAACGGGGAAACAGGTGTGGGGGTAAACCCCCTGGTATAGCTTTTAGCCTTTAGGAAGATAGCTATTAGGAAAAATTCTTCCGCCTAAGAGCTAATAGCTAAAGGCTGCCCCATACAACATTTCGGAGCTCTTTTTTGGAAGCCGAGCTTCCAAGTTGACTTTCAATTTTCACGAAAAAAAGTGCCATATTGTGCTATACTTTTTCCTATGATTATTACATATTACGGTTTGCAATCTTTCAAAGTCCAGTTTGGGGATATGGTATTAGGTTTTAATCCGCCTTCAAAGGAATCTAAAATCAAATCTCCGAAATTTGGGGCTGACATAGCTCTGGTAAGTGTTCGAGACAAAGACTTTAACGGAGTTGACAGTCTTGTTTTCGGAGAGAAAAAACCGTTTATTATTTCCGGTCCCGGAGAATATGATGTGAAGGGAGTTATTATAAAAGGATTTCCTTCAGTTTCGCATTACGGAGAAAAGAAGCGAATCAATACCATTTATATGGTTACATTGGAAGATATTCGTCTGTGTTTTTTAGGCGCCCTTTCAAACAAAAATCTTTCCCCTGAAGTGCTTGAGGAAATGGAGGATATTGGGATTCTTTTTGTTCCTATTGGAGGAGACGGGGTAATGTCTCCCGCGGAAGCGTATGAATTTTCAGTAAGTCTTGAACCCAGTATTATTATTCCAATGCACTTTGACCAGCAGAACAAGTTGTTAAACACGTTTCTCAAGGAGGGAGGAGTAGAAAAAGTAGAACCGCAGGAGAAAGTAACGCTTAAAAGAAAGGATGTAGAAGGCAAAAAGGGAGATATTATTGTTATTTCACCTTCATATGCCTAATATTCTTGAACATTTAAAAGCAAAACCGGAGAGTGTTCGCAAACGCATTGCCATCATTACAGCAGTTGTTCTCACAGGCGTTATTGTTTTTGTGTGGCTTACTATTTTATATACCCGTTCTCTCCGCATAGATAAGGGCGTGGAACAATCCGCTGCATCATCTCCACTCAACATTTTTTTTGATGAAATGTAATTTTCTCTGTAACAAAAAGGCTGCGAAGTAATGGAGAAAAATACAATTTTTAGTAGGTAAAAGGCTGGAAATATGCTATAATTACAAAGTAAACTTTTGTTATGATTTTGCTTGGACGCCATGTAAATAAACTATTTACATGGCGCTCCTCACTTACACAGTAGCTTTTAAATTTGTATGACGGAAAAGAAAGATACACAAGAAAATGGGGCGGAAAATAGCTCCAAAAATATTGTACCGAGAAGCATAACTTCCGAAATGAAGGAATCGTATTTAGATTATGCGATGTCTGTTATTACATCAAGGGCATTACCCGATGTTCGGGATGGACTTAAGCCGGTTCAGCGTCGCATTCTTTATTCAATGCATCGAATGGGGCTTGTTTCAACATCAAAATTCAGAAAGTCGGCGGTTGTAGTGGGAGATGTCCTCGGTAATTATCATCCTCACGGCGATGCCTCTGTCTATGACGCAATGGTAAAAATGGCACAAGGATTTTTGATGCGTTATCAGCTTATCGCGGGACAAGGAAACTTCGGGAACATTGACGGAGATTCCGCGGCGGCAATGAGATATACAGAGGCGAAAATGTCTAAACTCTCCGGAGAGCTTTTGAAAGACATTGAAAAAGAGACAGTAAAATTTCGCCCAAACTACGACGGCACTAAAAAAGAACCGACTGTTCTTCCATCTGCCGCTCCGAATTTGTTGCTTAATGGCACTCTTGGTATTGCTGTTGGTATGGCTACAAATATACCACCTCATAACCTTGGAGAAGTCATTGATGCAACCGTCTATCTCATTGATAACAAAAACGCGACAACCGAAGATTTGCTGCAGTTTATTAAAGGTCCTGATTTTCCAACAGGAGGCCTTATTTTTAATGAAAAAGATATCCACCATGCCTATGCTACAGGACGGGGCGGTGTAGTGACACGTGGTGTTGCTGAAATTGTTGAACCAAAAGCGGGTTCGTTTCAGATAGTCGTTACATCATTACCGTATCGGGTAAATAAAGCGGATTTGATTGTAAAAATTGCCGAGCTTGTACGGGATAAAAAAATTGAAGGGATTAAAGCGCTTCGCGACGAGTCAACAAGGGACATTCGTATTGTCATAGAACTCAAAACAGGAAGTTACCCGCAAAAAGTGCTCAATTATCTCTATAAACATACGGCGCTTGAAGATACTTTCCACTTTAATGTTGTTGCGCTTGTAAATGGCATTCCGCATACGCTTGCTCTTAAAGGCATTCTGCAAGAATTCATAAAACATCGGATTATTATTATCCGCCGAAGAACCGAATTTGACCTTCGCAAAGCCGAAGAGAAGGAACACATTCTTTTAGGTCTTAAAAAGGCGCTTGACCATATAGACAAGATTATCAAGCTCATTAAGGCCGCGAGAGACGTGGAAAATGCGCACAGTGAACTGATGAAAACATTCAAGTTTTCCGACAGACAAGCTACCGCTATCCTTGAAATGAAGTTGCAGAAACTTGCGGGTCTTGAACGCAAGAAAATCGAGAATGACTTAAAGGAAACGCAAAAACTTATTGTTGAACTCAAAACGATTCTGTCGAGCGAAAAGAAAATTCTATCAATTATAAAAGCGGGACTTGCGGATATTTCGGATAAGTACGGAGATGAGAGGAGAACCAAAGTTATCAAATCAGGTGCGCGTGTTATTTCTCCAGAGGATTTAATTCCTGACGAAGAAAATGCTCTCGTTTTGACTTCTGGCGGATATATAAAACGAACTAATCCTGATGAGTTTAAAAAACAGAAACGCGGGGGGGTGGGTGTCGTTGACCTAAACACAAAAGAAGAGGATTTTGTAACAACTTTCCTTAATGCTTCTACTCACAGCGACTTGCTTTTCTTTACTGACAAGGGAAAGGCGTATCAGATAAAAATGTATGATATTCCGGAAGGAAGACGGGCGACTAAAGGAAAATCAATACTAAACTTTCTTTCACTTGAAGCCGAGGAAAAAGTTACTTCCGTGCTTTCGATGCCAATAGAGATAAAACAAAGCCCCCTTTCTATTCTTATGGTAACAAAAGGAGGAACTGCAAAAAAAGTCGCGGCGAAAAGTTTTCACGATGTGCGTAGAAGCGGTATTATAGCCATTAAATTGCCAAAAGGAGATGAGCTTGTTTCCGCTTCATTTGTAGCAAAGAGTGAAACCATTATGGCAATAACAGGAAAGGGTCAGTCAATTCACTTTAAAGAATCCGATATTCGCGAAATGGGACGAAGCGCCGGTGGTGTTCGGTGTATCCGCCTTTCTAGAAACGATTTTATTGTTGGCGCGTATGTTGTAACAAAAGATATGAGAAATCCGTTCCTTTTGGTAGTTTCATCGAACGGGTTTGGCAAGAAAACATCCATTAAAGAATATAAAATACAAAAACGCGGAGGTTCAGGAATTAAAACGGCAAATGTAACCACAAAAACCGGCCAACTTGTTGCGTCAAAAATTGTTGAAGAGGAAGATAGTGAAATTGTCGCGATTTCCAAGAAAAGCCAAGTTATACGCGTTGGAATTGAAGAAATTCCACTCTTAAGTCGTTCAACGCAGGGTGTTCGTATTATGAAGTTGCGGGACAAAGACAGTATCGCCTCTCTTATCTGTCTCTAACAGCTTGTTTGGTTTGTAGGAAAAAACTTCAGAAAGCCAAGGTTTCCACAGATGTGTCTGGATATATGTGGTAAGTAAAATTTGTGCGCGCTATAATATAATTAGCTTGTTGTATTTGACGAGCTAATAAGTTACTCCGCCAGCTGGCGGACTAACAAGCTGTCTTTATGTTTTCTGACCCTGAAAAAAATGTTGCCAATTTTGGGCTTATGCCTGGTATGCGTGTTGCCGATTTGGGTTCGGGTTCGGGTTTTTACAGTTTGGCCGCGGGAAAAATAGTAGGAGAGAAAGGACGAGTGTATGCCGTTGATGTTCAGAAAGACCTTTTGGCGAAGCTAAAAAATGAAGCAGAGAATATATATAAAAAAAATATTGAAACAATATGGGGGAATATAGAAAAACCTGGCGGGAGCGGTTTACACGACAATTTTGTTGACGCTGTTTTTCTTTCTAATGTCTTATTCCAAACGCCTGATAAAGCGGGACTTGTAAAAGAAGCGAGACGGATTTTAAAACCAAAAGGGCGAGTGCTTGTGATTGACTGGACTTCGTCGTTTGAAAATATGGGACCGACACCAGAAAATGTACTGACTTCGGAAAGAGCACAAGAAATTTTTGAAGAAATCGGTTTTGCGCTTGACCGCCGTATGCCAGCAGGCGCTCATCATTACGGACTTATATTTAAAAAAATATGACACGTTTTCAACTTATCACACTCATTATTTTCGGGGTATTTATTGTTACTGGGGTAATTATATTTTCGACAAACCGAGGAAGTGGTCCTGGCCCCAACGGCAATATTGAAGTATGGGGCACAATTTCAGAATCTGTGATTGCTGAGGCTATACGGAGCCACTCTCTTCTGGGGACAAAGAAAGAAGTTATCGTCACCTACGTGCAAAAAAATGCTCTCACCATAGAAAAAGAGCTTATTGAAGCTCTTGCTGAAGACAGAGGTCCTGATATTGTTATGTTACCTCAAGATGCGTTATGGGAGCACAGAAACAAAATCTTTCCGGTACCCTACAAATCTTTTTCTGAACGACAATTTAAAGATACCTTTATAGAAGAAGGGGAATTATATCTTTTTCCTGAAGGAGTAATGGGTTTTCCGATTCTTGTTGACCCTCTCGTGATGTATTGGAATCGAACTCTTTTTTCAAACGCTGGAATAAGTCGTCCGCCGCAATATTGGGACGAACTTTTCAATCTTTCTACGATACTCACAAAGAAAGACCAGTCTCTTAACATTCTTGAAAGCGCTATCGCGTTTGGTGAGTATCGTAACGTAGTGAATGCAAAAGATATTATTAGCGCGCTTGTTATTCAGGCAGGCAGTCCGATTACAACACGCAAAGCAGATGGAATAGTTTCCCTTGTCTTTGGAGAGAAACTTGGCAAACCTACTATTCCCGCTGTTGCGGCAATAAATTTCTTTACCGAATTTTCAAATCCTATTAAACTATTCTATTCATGGAATCGTTCTCTTTCACGTTCTGACAACGCATTTTTAGGAGGCGATTTGGCGATATATTTTGGTTTCGCGAGCGAATTTATTTCTCTCAAAAATAAAAATCCAAATCTTAATTTTGACGTTGCACTTTTTCCACAAGCGCGCGGCGAAGACACTCGGAGCACTTTTGGCAAAGTATACGCGCTGTCGGTGTTAAAAACATCGGATAACATTACTGATTCAATACGAGTTGCCTATGCTTTTGCTGAAGCTACGGTTGCGAGCGTTTTAAGCGGCGAAACCACTCTTCCTCCCGCGCGCCGTGATTTATTGTCCCAAAATAAAGGGGACGCGTATTCTAGTATTTTTTATCAGAGCGCTTTGCGTTCGCAAGCATGGCTTGACCCTGAAAATACAGCGACAGGAGCTATTTTCCAATCTATGATAGAATCTGTTACAGGAGGAAGAACGGCGACAACTGAAGCGGTATTGCGGGCTCATGCCGAAATGGCAGAATTATTTAGAAGCAGCCAATGAAATCACTTATTTTTAAAAAGTCTTTTTTTCTTGCGAGTATTCTCTTTTTTGTTTTTCCATTACTCGTATTTTCTCAAGAGGGGATTGTTCCGTGTGACGGTCTTGATTGCAACTTCGGGTCTCTTTTGGAACTTGGGGACAGTATCGTTAATTTTCTTGTTGTTATCTCAATTCCTCTTGCTGTTATCGCGTTTGTGTACGCTGGATTTTTGTATCTCACGGCAGGAGGCAGTGAGAATCAGATAAAAAAGGCGCATTTAGTATTTTGGAAAGTGTTATGGGGATTTATTATTATTTTAAGCGCGTGGCTTATCGTTCACACTATTCTCGGCGCTCTTGTCAAAGAAAGCTATTCATATCTCTAATTACCTATTATGAAAAAAGCATATATATCACTTGTTTCACTTATTGCAGGCACTCTGCCTTTAGCAGTTTCTGCCCAGGGAATTGAAAATCCTCTCAAGGGAGGTATTGATACGCTTGGCAAATTTGTTGAGGTTATTGTCACGGATATAGTTATTCCAATAGGCGCTGTGATTGTAGTCTTGGCAATTATTTATTCTGGTTTTCTTTTTGTCACGGCGCAAGGAAACCCAGAAAAACTGGAGGTGGCAAAACGGGCGTTTTTGTGGAGCGCTATCGGAGCGATTATCCTGCTTGGCGCGTGGGTAATAGCGCAGGTTATTGAAAATACTATCAGCCAAATCACAGGTTAATTTATGCGATATTTTTTGCTTTTAATTTCATTTCTTTTTCCTCTAATGGCGTTTGCTCAGCCGCAGGATTTTAGCGGTTTTGTAGGGATTGTTATAGGAATTATAAATCTGGCGCTTCCGGCAGCGGTGGCGTACGCTCTTTTTCTTTTTGTATGGGGTTTGGCTAAATTTCTCTCTCGTGGGGGAAGTGAAGAATCGGTTGAAGAAGGAAAAAAACTTATGCTGTGGGGAATTATAGGTCTGTTCGTAATTCTTTCGGCCTGGGCGCTTGCAAGTATCATTGCGGGAAGTTTTGACTTTCAATTTGGTGTGCCGCTTGCTCCACGTTTTTAATTAAGGTCTTATGAAAATATATTCATTCTCCATTTTTCTTATATTTATTTCCATTTTAGTTTCTTTCCCATTCATTACAGAAGCCTTTGAGAATATCCAAGAGATTTTGTGGTACCTTGTAGATTTTTTTAATGACCTTACTCGTATTGCCGCTGCCGCCGCTCTTCTTTTCTTCTTTTGGGGATTGGCAAAGTTTATTCTTAATGCTGATAACGAGAAAGCGCGCGCCGATGGTAAACGGCTTATGCAATGGGGGATTACCGCTCTTTTTGTTATGGTCTCGATTTGGGGGATTATCACATTCTTCCAAGAAGACATTTTTTAGACGGTGAATCAGGTCGGTCTTTTTTTTGAATAACAAATACCTTAAAATTGCTTTATCCTCCTTGGTATTTATCCACAGTCTCCTTGTTCTTCGCTTGAAATTAAGGTATTATAAAGAATGATTTGTTAGAAAATGAGGTCGTTTTCGTATTATTTTTATTAGCTTTATACAAAAAAATGAAAAAAAATATAGCACTTTTTGCAATTTTGGGGGCGCCTGTAATCGCGTTTGCTCAGAATTTAAGCAATGTGCAAACACTTGTTCAGGCAATTGGGTCAATAGTTGATCTTCTTATTCCTATCGCGTTTGCTGCCGCGCTTCTTTTCTTCTTTTGGGGATTGGCAATGTATCTTCTTGCTGGAGGAAATGAAGAAGCACAAACAAAAGGAAAGACAATGATGCTTTGGGGAGTAATCGCGCTCTTTGTGATGGCGTCAATCTGGGGTATTGTAGCCTTTATTAACCAAGCACTTGGTATTCAGGAAACAACTTCAGTTACTGTTCCTTCAGTTCAATAAAGCTCGATATGTCAATTGGTCCCTTTCTTAACAGCGTTTCTGAAGTCATTATTGACCCTTTTATCCGACTTTTGTTCGCAGTCGCAATGATTGTTTTTGTTTGGGGGGTAGTGCAGTATGTGATAAGTGGAAAGGGTGAGGGGGGTTTGACCGATAACGATCGTCTTCAAGGAAAACGAGCAATTATGTGGGGGCTTATTGGAATGTTTATAATGGGGAGTGTCTATGGAATAGTACAGGTACTCATTGGCACTTTTGGAATTTATAGTCCAAGTTTTCCGTAAAACTGCACCTAGATTTTAAAAGTAAAAAACGGGAAGACATATGTCTTCCCGTTTTGGGTTTAAA
The DNA here is from genome assembly GCA_023137185.1 of Minisyncoccota bacterium. Lineage (GTDB taxonomy): Bacteria > Patescibacteriota > Minisyncoccia > Phycocordibacterales > JAGLPS01 > JAGLPS01. The sequence continues at coordinate 43,497 of JAGLPS010000019.1, read as the reverse complement.
GAACAAGGTAACTAAGACTTAGGTTCAATACGCATTAGAACCTGTTTGTCTTTTCCTGTAAGAGATTTGAATCGCACTCCCTTAAAGTTCTGGATACTGAATGTCTTGTAATCCACATTAGGATACTCCTCCATTGTGTCCATTCTTTGCATAGATACTTTAAAATCGGCGCGGAATTTCGCGGAAGAGTTATTTGGAATCCCAACACATTCTCCGTATCCGCTAGCTGGAGCAGCAATCCAGAAATCTCCCTTTCGAGCTGGGCATGGAAGTTCTTTTACTTCTTTTGTTTGTGTTTGGGAGAAGTTACCCACGTAGGCAATAGAAGGAGGAATTTCATTGTGGCGCATAAATCCTCCTGTCATAAGAAAACTGAGTATTGCTGCTACAGTATATCCTCCTATCGTTTTTGTTCTGACGAATATCGGTATTGTCAGAATCAACAAGCTTGAAGCAAAAAACCATCTTTTGTTTTCAAACCATGCATTCCATGATCCCGGGAATACAAGCCAGAGAAAGATGTTGAACATTACAAGACCCGCGAAGATAACTCCCGGCCATGCAAACAGATTTACCAAATCACCCCATCTTCCTTTGAACCAAGAAAAGATAATTTTTCCAGCTTGTCCTCCACCACTCTTTAGTAGAAGAATAATAGTGGCAATTCCAATCAATGAATAAATAGTCCACATCTCTGTTTTTGCCGAGAGGCGATAGATTCCTGGGTTTTTAAAGATGGCTGTAACAGTGATAATAAGACAGGCAAGAACGACAATAACTATACAATCTGTTGCTTTTCCGTATTTTTCTTTCTGTAAAAGGTACCATCGTGTTAGAAGACTTTTTTTTGCCTCCCTTTTTGTTTTTGTTGGAAGTGAAATCTTTTCCCGACACTTGTTGTTCAGATACTGTATTTTTTTGCTTAAGGCGTCCATCCACTTTTTTGGGTTAATCATTTTATCTCCTCCTTTTTTCAAATTTTCAATGTCCGATGCTAAATAGCAGTATAGCATAATTATATAAAAAGTCAACAAAAACCGCCCCACAAAATTTTGTGGGGCGGACACTTTAAGGGACTCACTTTTTTACGGTTTCTTTTTCAATGGCGCTCTTTTTGGAAGAAGAGGATGTTTCTTTTACAGCTTGGGATAATCCCATTACTGTGGACATCAACCCTTCAGAAGGGGTGACAATGATTTTCTCCGTGTTCTTAAAAGTTTGTTGAACTGTTTCCAGTTCAATAACTCTCTTTCCTTCAACAGTTTTCCCGACTTTAGCCTTTTTCTTTAGGCCGGTTGCTTCCGCGTCAAGACGTGCACTGAGTGCAAATGCGTCACCCGTACCAGCCTTAACTCTTTGCACTTCGTCTGCCTCTGCAAGTATTTCTCTTTTTCTTGCATCAGCTAGGCCTTCGTTCACCCTTCTCGGAAGGCCCAATGTTGTGATACCCACACTCAGTATGTCGATTCCCCACCATGGCCTTTTGTTTTCAACCCATTCCCATTCTTTTTCTTTGGTCTCCTCCTTATTTTCCTCAGGCTCTTTTCCTGAAAGAACCGAAGGAGGTTGTGATGTCGGTTCACCGATAAGCCATTCCAATTCTTCCTGGAGCACATCGTTGATTCTTCCACTGCTGATGAGCTCGAGTACCATTTTTGGTGTTTTGTCACCATATAATTTTTGAACGGCTGTTTTGAGAACTTCAATTAATTCGTTGTTAGCAAGATTGGGGTCTCTCTTTTGTTCGTCAAAAGCAATAGTGCTTTCGACGACGTACTGAACTTGCGCTCGAGAATCAACTGTCAAAGCATGGTCCATAACGTTTTTACTCTCTGGATCTCCTTTTAAAGGGATTCTAAAAGGAGTGTCGTTGATCACAACACCAGTCCGTTGAATTTTTTCTTTGGGGATAGGCTTTCCCTCATCATCTTCAAGAGGGGAACCTATTTCTATTACTTGAGTGCTTTTAGGATATGTTTTGAGTTCACAAATACCAAGTGGCACAAAACAAAGTCCTGACTCTAATTCTGCCACGGCTTCTCCAAAAAGACGTACTACCCCCAACTCATTTGAGGAAACGGTTTTGAATGAAGCAAGTGAGTAGATTACATTTACAATAAACAGAATTCCTCCAATTTTGAGAGATACAAGAAGAAAAAGGGAAGAAAATAGCAGAGCGATGCTATACAACGCAACAATCCACTGTATGAATTTTAGTTTTCTCCGTTCTTTATCTTTTTCTCTCTTTTCCAAAGCCTTGTTTAAGGCTATCTCCAAAAGCTCCTTCTTTTTTTCTTTCATTTTGCACCCTCCTTTAGGATGTAAAAACCGATTTCAAAAAGCGTTATCTTCTATTTGTAACAGTGTCACAAATATTTAAAAAAGTCAAGTTATTTCAAATCCCGTACAAAGTGCTGGGGGGAGACTTGAAACTTACAGTTTCAGTATCCCAATTGGATTTTCTTTTCATCCTTCGGATTCAAGAAAATCTCAATCGGGCTTCAAGTCCGCGCAACGCTTTCTTCAGAAAGAAAGCTGCGCCTCCCTCGGCACAGCTTTCGCTTTGCTCAATTTGTGCTGGGGGGGAGACTTGAACTCCCATGGATTGCTCCACTAGTTCCTAAGACTAGCGCGTCTACCAATTTCGCCACCCCAGCACTTTGTACGGGATTTATCCTGTGGTCAGCTTTGCTGTACTACTTGAATTTTCCCGTCTGCCCATAACCACAGCTTGTAGTTTATTAGTTTTTAGCTTGTTAGGCAACTTCGAATCCTGACGAAAGCAAAGCAGTTTGCTTTCTCTGGACGTCCTATCGCTTCGCAAAGTCTTTGTGTCCTCACACATAAAATTCTGCTGAATTTTTGCGCGAGCCCGACTCGGCTCGTCAGCCTCCGTCTCGGACTCGCTTCGCGAGTCCGCCCAGCAGGATTCGAACCTGCGACCATTTGCTTAAGAGGCAACTGCTCTACCAACTGAGCTATGGGCGGATGATTAAATTTTCAAACAATCAAACTGCTTCATTTTCTTTAAAAGTCCGCCAGCTGGCGAATCTACCAATTGACCCCGATACCATCCCGCTGCGGGAGGTACGGGGCATGGCTATGGGCGGGGAATATTTTACTACTTTACCAGATTTTTCTATTAGTGACACTTTTTACTGTACAGATTCGTATGTTTCTTTTTTCTTCATATCATAATGTGCCATTGTGCCCGGGGTGGGAGTCGAACCCACACGTCCTTTCGAACAAAGGATTTTAAGTCCTTCGCGTATACCATTCCGCCACCCGGGCAGATTGCCTTAAAAACAAAAGGTACAAAGCCTATGAATATAAAGCAGTTTACATGCTCCCAATCCTCTGCGAAAACCACAGTCGGTTTTCTGGAGGCCTGGGCGGGAATCGGTCAGGGATAATTTGTCTGCCGTCGCAGACACATTTCCATGACCTTGGCTCGGCTGTTTTTCTTGCTAGAAAAACGTGCCTCCACCTTTCGATTCCCGACGCACGTAAAGCAGTTTACGTACTCCCTAGTCCTCTACGAAAACTGCAACCAGTTTTCTGGAGGCCTGGGCGGGAATCGAACCCGCGCATAAGAGTTTTGCAGACTCTCGACTTACCACTTGTCTACCAGGCCATATTTTTTCTTTAAGATTTCTTTTTTATTATGTAAATACTGTTCTAGAGAATCTCGTCAAGTCGCTGACGCGTTTTCTCGCCTTTGTCTATTTCAAAATCGACAAAGGGTATTCTTTTTGTTTTTACTTTCGCTCCGAGGTATGTCCTCAATTCTCCCCTTTTTCTTTTTAAGAAGTCAAGCGCTTCTTTTTCCGCTTCTTCTGGGTATACGCTTATCAAAAATATAACTTTTGAGAAATCAGTTGATAGGGAGACAGAGGTGACAGTAATGAGGGATGTTCTGTTTGACTCGCGGGAAACAAATTCTGCCGCGACGTCTCTCAAAACCTGTGTTCCTTTTTCAAATTTGAAACTCATTTTTCAACAAGAACAAAATTTTCTAACACATCACCAATGGCAATTTCTGTTTTTGACTCCACTAAAAGACCACACTCTTCTCCTTCTGTCGCTTCACTCACTTTGTTTTTAAGTTTTTGAATCTGTCGTATTTCTCCCTCACCAAGAAAAGTTTCTCTGCGCACTACCTTTACTTCTCCTCCGACTTTCAGACTTCCTTCTAGAACTTTCCCTCCAATAACCTGATGGTTTTTTTCTTGACTAAATATCTTCAAAACTTTCAGTTTCCCAATAACTTCTTCGCTCTCAACTTTTGGAGTTTTTTCTTGGAGCGTTTTTTCGAGAAAATCAGTTAACTCATAAATGATGGTAAATATCTGGATATCTACCCCTGAACGCTCGGCAAGATTTCGGGCAAGAGAGTCAGTTTTTACATTGAATCCAATAACAATTGTGTTTTTATTATTTTGGGTAAGTTTGATATCGCTTTCGGAAATTGAACCAACGCCGCTCTGTGTTATTTTGAATCGCGCGCGGTCATTTGAAAACAGAGCGATTTTCGCGGCAATTGCCTCAAGCGAGCCTGATGTGTCGGCTTCTATAATAATAGGAATAATAGTCCGTGTATCCTCTTCATTTTGTTCCTGGTTTAGGATTTCAGTCTGATTTTGCTCAATATATTTCTCTGCTTCTTTTTTAGAATTTAAAGAAACAAAGCACGTGCCTACTTGAGGAAGAGCATTCCATCCGATAATTCGTATAGGACTTGAAAAACTTGCTTTCTTTATAGAAGAGCCAGAAAAATCTTCCATAATACGGACAGGAGAATAACTTTTTTCCGCTACCACAAACATCCCTGATTGAAGCGTTCCATCTTTGATAATTAACGTAGCTGAAATTCCTTTTTGGCTATCTAGATTGTTTTCAAGCACAAACCCTTTCGCATTTTTATGCGGGTCGCCTTTTAATTCTTCCATATCGGAGAGAAGAACAAGCATATCCAACAGGTCGTTCACCCCTTGTCCTGTTTTTGCCGAAATTTCTACCGCTGAAATTGAGCCTCCATATCCTTCAATATAGATTTCATTCTCGGCAAGACCGGTTTTTGTTTTTTCTACATTTGCCCCGGGAAGGTCAATTTTATTTATTGCAATGATGTAAGGGATACCCGATTCTTTTATCACTTTTAACGCCTCGAGGGTCTGTGGCTTTACTCCATCTTCAGCAGATATAACAAGCACTGCCATGTCCGCGATGCGCGCGCCGCGCGCGCGAAGAGCTCCAAATGCTTCATGCCCCGGAGTATCAAGAAATGTCAACCTACCTTCTTTCCCGTCGCTTGTTTTATGCGACACTTCATACGCGGAAATATGTTGCGTAATTCCGCCACTTTCTTTCTCAACAATGTTTGATTTACGAATGTAATCCAAAAGCGTTGATTTCCCATGGTCAATATGCCCCATCACTGCGATAACAGGAGGGCGAGCTTGCCCGTTTAAGGCTTGTCCGCCTAGAGGAATCGAATTCTTTTGTCCAGATTTATTTTCCATTTTTATCTTTATGATTGGAGAAACTCTTTCGGGCTTTTTGTAGCGCCTCTTTTTCTTCGTCTGAAAGTTCGAATTCTGACACAAAGCATTTTAGAGGTTTTGCAAACATACTTACTCTTTCGCGTGAATAAAGACTTGAAATGACCACTCCATCACCTTTTTCATTAATAAGTGCTGTCGCGAAACTTTGCTTTCCACCTTCACCCCTTCCTTGAAACGGATTAAACCGAATGGTTTCAACGCCTTGGACACTGCACTGCAATCTTTCTTCTACAGTACCGAGATAGGCGACAGAATCTATCTGAAATTTTTTAAGCTCTTTTACAGCGTCTTGAATGGACGTAAGAGATTCCTCAAGATTGTGGGATTTTCCCGGCAGTAGTCGTTTGAATTTAATTTCTAAACGAAGTAACCAGACTAACACAAGTAGTGCAAATCCCGAAACAATATAAAAAATGATACCTGTTGTCAGCATAGAAAATTAAGAGTTAATTAACTACTGGATTATAGCACTCATAACATAATTTTCCAGAAAACGCATTATGATTTTCCAGCGAAAATTATGTACTCCGCTCGTCCCGCCAATTCGCCCTGGGCGAAACCATACTGGGCGGGACTGCGCGAGTTTCTGGAAAGTTACGTTATTTGTTGGTTTTTTGGGCATAGATTTTGGACACAGAGTGTCCAAAATCTATGCCCAAAAAAGGTATCACTTGTTTCAAGGGCAGATTGGGAAATACGTTACTCAAGAAAAGGGAGTTTGAAATTTATGCAATAAATACGTAGAATGTCGCGTATGGGTTTTTGGAGAAAAAAGAAAAGAATATTTCTTGATTACGCCTCAACAACACCAGTGCTGTTGGAGGTAAAAAGAGCTATGGGGCCATATTTTTCGGAGCATTTTGGAAACCCTGCCACATTATACCAAGAAGGAATTGACGCCAAGAAAGCGGTTGAACAGGCGCGAAAAAAAATAGCGCGTATATTGGGAAGTCGTTCGGAGGAAATTATATTTACCGGAAGCGGAACAGAATCGGCAAATCTGGCTCTCTGGGGAGTGATTAATTCATATCAAGGGAAAAAAGCTCCTCACATTGTTACAACTACGATTGAACACCCCGCGGTGCGAGAAGTTGCAAAGGCAATTAAGGCTGTCGGAGGAAATGTTACTCTTATTCACCCGAACGAAAACGGTCTCGTTACTGCCAGCTCAATCAGAGAAGCATTGCGGGAAGAAACTATTCTTGTTTCAGTAATGTATGCGAATAACGAAATTGGCACTGTAAACCCGATTCGTGAAATTGGTAAGGTAATTCGTGAATATAAAGAGGAAAAAGGTACTTCCTTGTATTTTCATACAGACGCAAGTCAGGCTCCCAACTACCTGCCCTTGAATGTCTCCTCGCTTGGCGTTGATTTAATGACTCTTGACGCGTCAAAAGTGTATGGTCCTAAGGGGGTAGGAATGTTATACGCGCGACGCGGTACCCGTTTGCTTCCAATTATGTATGGAGGAGGGCAAGAATATGGGTTGCGGTCGGGAACTGAAAACGTCGCGGGTATTGTAGGTATGGCCGTTTCTTTAGAAATGGCAACGCGTGACAGAGAAAAAGAAGCAAAATATCTCTCTTTTCTGCGGGATTACGCAATAGAAAAAATTTTAAAACAATTTCCAAAAGCATCGCTTAATGGAAGCTGTGCGGAAAGGCTTCCTAATAACATAAATATTTGTATTCCGGGGATGAACGCCGAGTTCGCGGTATATCTTTTGGACGCGCTAGGAATATCTGTCGCGTACGCAAGTTCTTGTCGGACACTTGCGGAAGGGGCTTCATCTTACGTTATTGAAGCGTTGAGCAAAAAAGAATGCGCTGTTTCAAGCCTTCGCATTACGATGGGGCGGGGAACTCGCAAAAACGATATAGACGTGTTATTAAAAGCCCTTCCGTCAATTGTTTTGCGAGCGCGATAGTATTGGTGTTCGTTAAAGTGTTTTGTTATTATGAATGAGTAATCTATGGAGGATTTAACTAAACAACAATTAATTCTTTTAACGCTTTTATTAAGTTTTGTCACATCAATTGCGACAGGAATTATGACTGTTTCTCTTTTGAACGAAGCTCCGCAGGAGATAACTCAGACAATCAATCGTGTCGTTGAAAAAACTATTGAACGAGTAGTCCCTGTCGAAATTCCCGGAAAAATAACGGAAACGAAGGAAATCAAGGAAATAACAATAATAGTAAAGGAAGAGGAGCTTGTTATTGATTCGATTGATAAAAATTCAAAGAGTGTGGTAAGAATTTTTCGTGGTTCTGAAGAAGGGTCGTTTTATACACTTGGTACTGTGTTCTCAAGCGGAGGTATAATTGTTGCTTCATTGCGTGATTTTGTTGAGGGCACAATATACACGGCAAAATTTTATGATGCCGCCACGACAACAGTTTCTGTCATTCGCAGAGATACGCTTAATGGAGTCATATATCTTTCTTCATCCTTTGGAACAACCACCCCGTATACATTTTATCCGGTTGTTGTATCAAATAAGCCGCTTAAGCTCGGGCAGAGTGTCATTCTCTTGGGGGGAGAGATAAGTACGATAGTTGCTACGGGACGCGTATCCGGGTTTTCCTCATCCATAAGAGGAGAAAGTGTTAATACTGTAGGGGATACTGTTTCACTAATTAATACAGACATAAATGTTTCCAACGAGACACTTGGAGCGCTTCTCATAAACCTTTCCGGAGAAATGGTGGGCATCAAGACTTCCTCTGTTATGAAAGGAGCATTTCTGCCGGTAGAGAAAATAAATATCACTGCGACAACCACGCAGGCGCTGTAATTGACCCTGTAGTAGATTTTGGCATTGCCCCGCGGCAATCAGATTGCCGCGGGGCGCACTCAAAGTGCTATGCCAAAATTCACTACGGGGTTGACAAACTTCATTAATTTATTGTATTTATTATCTTATCTATGCCACCACCATTTAATCAATTTACAACCAAAGCAAAAGAGGCTATTCGCAAAGCCCATGAACTTGCCATTGAACGAAGTCAAAACCATGTTAATCCACTTCATCTTCTCACCGCGCTTATTTTGCAGGAAGAAAGTATGGTCGCTTCAATCTTAGACAGGCTCGAAATAGATTATGTGCTTCTTACGGACTCGTTACTTGAAGCGATTGAAGGCACTGAAAGTCATGGTGTGCTTTCTTCGTCATACCAGATTTACCTTACTCCCGATCTTGCACATGTGCTTGAAGGGGGCGTTAAAGTCGCGGCGAGTCTTAATGATGATTTTGTTTCTACCGAGCATCTTTTTATTGCTATTTTGGAAATTCCTGGAGCAACAAAAGAACTTCTTTTGCGTTTTAAGATTGATAAACAGGAAGTGCTTAAAATTGTTGAAGAGCTGAAGAAAGGCAACGTCACAGATATTCAACAGCCAAAACGATTTAAGTCGCTTGCTCGCTATACACGAAGTCTTACTGTGCTTGCGGCGGAGAATAAACTTGATCCGGTAATCGGACGGGACAACGAAATTTCCCGCATTGTTCAGATTTTGTCCCGACGTACAAAGAACAACCCAATTCTTATTGGTGAAGCTGGGGTCGGGAAGACGGCGATTGTTGAAGGTCTTGCCATTAAAATGGCGAGCGGCGATGTGCCAGAATCACTTCGCGGGAAAGAACTTGTATCTCTTGATCTCGGACTTTTAGTTGCTGGAACGAAATATAGAGGAGAGTTTGAAGAACGCCTGAAAAATATTATTAAGGAGATTGAACGTTCCGAAGGGAAAGTTATTTTGTTTATAGATGAAATTCATACAATTGTTGGCGCAGGTGCTGCGGAAGGTTCAATAGATGCCTCCAATATGCTCAAACCTCCGCTTGCGCGCGGGGAATTACGAGCTATCGGCGCGACAACACTGAAAGAATATCAAAAACATATTGAAAAAGATCCAGCTCTTACTCGCCGTTTTCAACCAGTTCACGTTTCTGAACCCTCTCTTGATGACACTACGGCAATCTTGCGCGGGCTTAAAGAACGCTATGAGCTTTATCACGGAGTTCATATTACAGATGAAGCGATTCAATCGGCTGTTACCTTAAGCGCTCGCTATATTACTGATAGGTTTTTGCCAGATAAAGCGGTTGATCTTATTGATGAGGCGTCTTCATTTTTGAAAATTTCTCTTGAAAATATGCCGCCAGCGCTTGCGGAAACCCGCTCGAAAGTGACCAAACTTGAGATTGAACGAGAAGCGCTAAAAACAGAAGCAGCAAAAGAAAAAGGAAATACCAAGACAAAAGCGCGGGTCAAACAGATTGAAAAAGAAATTGCTGACCTTAAGGAAAAGACGTCAGAACTTGAGCTCAAGTGGAAAAATGAAAAAGAAATGGTAACCGATATTAAGCGGATAAAAAAAGAACTTGATGAAGCGCGAGTCGAGGCTGAAAACGCCGAAATTCGTACTGACCTTGGAAAAGCGGCTGAAATTCGCTATGGAAAAATCCCATTACTTGAAAAAGATTTGGAGACAAAAACAAAACGGCTAAAAAGGCTCCAAAGCTCCCGCAGAATTCTCAGAGAAGAAGTGACGGAAGGAGACATTGCTGATATCGTCTCACGATGGACTGGAATTCCGATGTCTCGGATGCTTGAAAGCGAAGCCCAGAAACTTGTTCGTATGGAGGAAGAAATAGAGAAACGCGTAGTGGGACAGAATGAAGCGGTAACTAAAATTTCAGAGACAATCAAACGTTCACGAGCGGGAGTTTCCGATCCGCAGCGGCCGATTGGTTCGTTCTTGTTTTTAGGTCCGACTGGCGTTGGAAAAACAGAGCTTACGAAAGCGCTTGCCGAATTTCTCTTTGATGATGAAAAGGCGCTTATTCGCATTGATATGTCTGAATTTATGGAAAAACACTCAGTTTCAAAAATTATCGGTTCGCCTCCAGGTTATGTTGGACACGATGAAGGAGGTGGCTTGACCGAAAAAATTCGCCACCGACCATACTCTGTGGTTCTTTTTGACGAGATTGAAAAAGCGCACCCCGAAGTATTTAATATTTTGCTTCAAGTGCTTGATAACGGACAACTTACCGACGCAAAAGGACGCACGGCGAATTTCAAAAATACTGTTATTATTCTTACCTCGAATATCGGCGCGCGATATATAGACAAAATGGAAAAAATCGGATTTGGGGGAAAGAGCGAAGGAGAAACATACACAGAAGTGAAGAGCAAAGTAATGGACGCTCTAAAAGATCATTTTCGTCCCGAGTTCTTAAACCGTCTAGATGACATTGTGGTATTTGATATCTTGAGCAGGGAAGCTACCAAGAAAGTTGTTGAAATTCAGATTAAACTTGTGCAAGAACGTCTCAATCAAAAAGAAATTACCCTTAATGTGAGTTTGCAGGCGATGGAATATCTTGCTAAGGAGGGACACAATCCGCAATATGGCGCGCGGCCCCTTAAAAGACTTATTCAAACAAAAATTCTCAATCAAGTCGCTTCGCTTATCATTTCCAAAGGTATAGTAAAAGGGGGCACTGTTTCCGTTGACGTAAAAAACGGAGAATTTATTTTTGATGTGAAAAAAGGAAGAAGGGGGAGTTTAATTACTGAAAATCTCGTTGCTGAAACTGCCATTAAAAAAACCCGATGAATTGAGGTTTTTTCTGTTTGGATAGTTTCAATATTACGCTATGCCCAATTTTGTTTTAACCTGCCGCATATTGTCTTCAAGAATATCAATGCGGGTGGAATGTTTGTTAAGCACGCGGTGTTCAAGAATTTCTATACGTTGAGTGAGGCGTTTTTCAACACCTACAAGGTCGGTTTTAACGCTCATAAGGTCGGTTTTAACGTCCGCAAGGTCAGCTTTGGTCGCGGTCTCGTCGAAACCGCGCTTTACCATCGCCGCAAGCTCATTGTTGGAGATTTGTTCTTCTTTCATACATTTAATAATATCGCGTCTGATAAAAGCGTCAAGATCGCCGAGAATTTACAAAATTTTTTGAATGCACTTTAAACATTGGAGGTTTGAGGCTTGTTTGGATGTTGAGCCTTCAAGTAGATATAAGTAGATAAAATTCATATTACACTACATTTGGAAGCTCAGCTTCTAAATGTAGTGTAATATGAACAGAAAGTTTAGATAAAAATCAGTTAGGCGAAATTGAATTTAGGGCAATATTTATAAAGTTTTAAAATAATATCTTTTTTATGAAAATACTTTTTGTTTGTAGAGGAAATGTTGGAAGAAGCCAAATGGCTGCTGCTTTGTTCAATAAATATTCAGGAATAAAAGCATTTTCTGTAGGAACTAAGATTTTTGAAAAAGAAGGACAAAAACTCAAAGAAATTCCCTTGGCAGAACCGGTTATTAGATTTATGGAAGAAGAAGGAATTGGTATAGCAGAAAATGCCAGAACTCAATTAACTCCAGAAATGGTTATAGAGTTCGATAAAATAATAGTCATGGCTGAATTTGAAACAATTCCTGAATATTTATTTAAAAGCAACAAAGCAGAATTTTGGGACATTAAAGATCCTAAAGGAATAGATGACAAAGGTTACAAAAAGATAATTTCTCAAATAAAATCGAAAATAAAACTCTTCATAAAAGAAAATATTCAGAGCCCATAAATTCAACTTCTCCGTAAAATCAAAGATTTTACTCCGACCACGCCTTGCAGGCACTCGCTCCATTTCATTCCGCTCGGGACGCCTAACAGCGATTATCTGAGATTTTCCTGCGAAAAATCCCAAAATTGCCTTCGGCAACTTCAGATAACCGCGATGTCAGGCGAAATTTTGAAGAAATATTTTTGTATAATTTTTGTGCGCGCTGAGGGACTTGGCCGAGAACATTTTTTACTGCTGCCGCAGTAAAAAATTTCTCAGCCCTGATTTTGCGACCCATTCTGCTGAATGGGTAACCCCGCAAAATCTTTCAAATCCCATCGCACACTGCGTGTGCTACTAGAAATACAAATTTCAGCAGGAGAACCTGCTGAAATTTGATTTTGTGCGCAGGGAGGGATTTGAAACTTACAGTTTCTGTACACCTTTTGGATTTTTTGTTCGTCTTTGACTCCAAAAAACCTCAAAAGGTTTTCAAATCCGCGCAACGCTTTCTTCAGAAAAAAAGCTGCGCCTCCCAGCCACAGCTCTCGCTTTGCTCAATCTGTGCGCAGGGAGGGATTTGGCCAAGAACATTTTTTACTGCCGCCGCAGTAAAAAATTTCTCAGCCCTGATTTTGCGACCCATTCTGCTGAATGGGTAGCCCCGCAAAATCTTTCAAATCCCATCGCACACTGCGTGTGCTACTAGAAATACAAATTTCAGCAGGAGAACCTGCTGAAATTTGATTTTGTGCGCAGGGAGGGATTTGAACCCCCGTAGGCATAAGCCACCTGATTTACAGTCAGGCGCGATTGACCACTCCGCCACCTGCGCATATATTTTTTTTCTATCTCTCTTCGCCTTCGCGAAGAGAGATACTCATATAATGTAAATGCAAAAAAGAAAAAAGTAAAGGAGGTTTCCAGTTCCGAGGTTTATTTTGTTGACTTAAAACTATTTTTGTAGTATAATTTCTTTAGAAAAAATTGAAACGTGAATTTACGTAAACCTAGGAGCGCTTAGCTCCCAACGAAAGGAGGCTGTAATGGCCCAAAAAATTCACACAATTATCACGCACGAACGTCCGCACCTTGACGAAATTGTTGCTATCTGGCTTCTGCTCCGTTTTGGTGAAGAAACTTTCCCGGAAATACAGGATGCGAAAATTAATTTCTGGAGGAAAGAAATGGGAAATCGCTCTTCCGCAAAGCGCGAACAAGAAGGAATTCTTTGTATAGGTTGCGGCGGCGGCAGATTTGACGAACACCCGACAGAGAAAAAGAAACGCAAAAAAAATGAATGTTCATCAACTCTGGTTGCGAAAGAGCTTGAAGTAGATGATTGTCCGTCATTGAACAAAATCATTGCCTTTGCGAAAAGCAATGACCTTGAGGGTTCAGGGCATCCTTTTGACATCGCGCACTTGGCGACGCTTCTATACGAACAAAAACCAAACGCAAACGGAGAAGTAATAAATTGGGTTATGCAAGGCATTACGGCAAAGTATGAAGAGCAACGACAATTCTGGACAAAAACAAAAACGGAATTTCTTAAAAACGCGCTAGTTGAAGAAATCCATAGCGCTTGCGGAAAACTTAAACTTGCCACGGTTGTCTCCGGCGATCCTATTATAAGCAAATTCGCACGGAGTCGCGCAGGAGGTAATATTTCTGTGGTTATCCAAAAACAGCCGTCGGGACATACCCAAATCTTTACAAACCAGAGAATGGGCATCAGGCTCGAGGACGTTGCCCGTATTCTTCGTGTTGAGGAGAGGGCGGTTAAGAATATTCACGATCCAGTTCCATGGAGTTATCTTGTTTCGGAGGGAAAAATTTCTGGAGCCGAAGAATGGTATTTCCACGAAAAGCTTCAAGTTCTTCTGAACGGTTCAAAAACGGCGTCGGATGCGCCACTAACTCAGCTATCGCTTGAGAAAATAAAAGAGATAGTAAAAATTGGCCTTAACTCATCGGTATTTGAGCCGAAACGCGCTTCTGTATGCAGTAAAGGGTCGTGTAGTTCTTCGAAGAAAAAGCCGTGCCCATGGTATTCGTGGGGTCTCTCGCGCTGTCGTGGAATACGGTTTAATTCTTATCATAAAGGAAAAAAATAATTTTTTTTCTAAAGGGCTCTGTTGTGCAAACAATAGAGCCCTTTTTGTTTCTTTGAAAATTCAAGTTTCTCTCAGTACACATTTTCACGCAAGGTTATTCAATAATTTTTTTTAATGTAACTTGTGATATTGTATTTTTAGTGTGAGAGAAGGCTCTATTGCTTTTCTCTTTTAATATGTTCTTTACATTTGAATAGAGCCTAAAATTAAGAAAAAAATTGGAAAGGAGCCCCTAATGAAAGAAAAGATTACTCCTCATCTCAAACGTCTTATAGACGAAGGAAGTAAAGCTCTCTCGTTGCAGTTTCATTCTGTTGGAAAGAACCCTACTGTAGAGAATACGGAAAAGGTTGTGGAATATGCTTTCGCAAATCTCGACCCTTTGGGAGAGGAATCTCAATACTCTCCCGTTAAGGGAATTACGCACAAGTTTCGCAATCGCGCGCTTTTCAAAGTTTCTTACCGCTGCGCCGCGCACTGTCAGTTTTGTACGCGCGCAAGGCAAATAGGGGACACTTCAGGTGATTTGAGTCCTGAAGAAATAGAAACCGCTTTGTCTTACATTCGCGATCACCCGGAAATAAACGATATAATCTTGAGTGGTGGAGATCCATTATACACACCGCACATTACACTTGGACTTTTGCCTGAGCTTGCAAAAATAAAAAGTGTAAAAGTAATCCGAATAGGTACTCGTTTGCCGATTCATTCGCCTAAAAGTTTTGAAACAACGCCTCTTAAAAATCTTCTTAGAATGACTTGCCGGATATCGTTGAAAAAACCACTCTATGTGCTTATCAATATAAGCCATTTTGACGAATTGACGAAGGATGTGCGGGATGTAATAAGACGAATACGGAAGAATTGCACCGCTGTTTTTTCTCAAACAGTCTTTCTCAAAGGCATTAATGATGATGTTGAGGTTATGGGACATCTTCTCAATGAGCTCTATCATATGGGCGTTATACCTTACTACCTGTATCGGTGTGATTATGTGAAGGGCATAGAGAGGTATGTTTGCTCCTTTGAGAAAGAGAGAATGATTGTGAGCGAAATTCGGCGCAGACTTTCGGGAATTGCTGTTCCCGAATACATCATTGATGTCTCTGGTAAAGGAAAAATTCCAATCCCTCTTGATTTCTGGGGCAAAGTCGATTTTTCTCATTGTAGAGATTATGATGGGAAACTTGCCAGGCTCTGATTGCTTCTGTTTTAAAGGGCGGCCAAAATCTGGTCGCCCTTTCTCTTTTTTCTGAAATCCCATATAATTGAAACTTATTATGGCTTCACGAAGCGCTAAAAAGTATTGCTATCTGAATGGAAGAATTCTTCCTGAAAAGGACGCGAAGGTTTCAATAAACGATATCGGCATTATTCGCGGCTTTGGAATTTTTGATGTGATGCGAGCATACAATGGGAAACCGTTTCTTTTTGATATGCATATACGAAGGTTTATTAATTCCGCGAAACTTCTCGGATTGAAATTTTCCGTACCTCCCAAAAAAGTAAAAGAAATTATTATAACGCTTCTCAAAAAGAACAATATGCCCAATGACCAGGTGCGTCTTATACTTACAGGGGGAGAAGCAATAGAAGGGATATTTTTTAATAAGAAACAGCCGACATTTTATATCATCATTGAAAAATTCACTTCCTTTCCAAAACCTCTTTATGAAAAGGGTGGAAAACTGATGGTGGAGGAATTTCAAAGAATTTTTCCTGAAGCAAAAACATTAAACTATATTACTGCCGTGAGCTTGCAGCAAAAGCGTCTTAAAGAAAAAGCGGTTGAAATTCTCTATACCTTGCGCGGGAAAGTGTTTGAAGCAAGCACCAGTAACATTTTTATTGTTAAAAAAGGAAGGTTGATTACTCCCGAAAAAAATATTTTGATTGGAACAACCAGAAATTTTGTTATTTCTTTGGCAAAAGGAAAATACGCGGTTACTAGAAGGGATGTAACTTTGAAAGATCTCTATACGGCTGACGAAGTGTTTATAACAGCTACTAACAAAGAGATTGTTCCTATTGTTAATGTTGGCGGGAAAATTGCCGGAGGTGGAAAGCCAGGGCAAGTAACGTTGGAGTTAATGAAAAAATTTAGAGATAAGGTAGGAAAACATTCCGCGATTCCCGCGTTGTAAGAAGCCAATTTTTGCGATACTCTATTCAAAGTTACTTATGGGAGCTTAGTTAAGTGGTATAACGGCGGTCTCTGCTCTTTCGGGGCGTCTCTCGTAGGGAGACAAAACTAATCTGGGAGTGTCGGTTAATGGTAAACCAACGGTCTCCAAAACCGTGACTGCAGGTTCGATTCCTGCCACTCCCGCAATTATTCGCAAGGAAAGCCGGGGGCTTTCCGAGCAACTGATAATTAAGATTTTTCTTTCGATTCAACCCACTCAATTCTCTTGTCTTTCTTGAACCATGTTTTTTGGCGTTTTGCGTAACGCCATGTTTCAGTCTCAAGTTTTTTTAGCATTTCGTCTTTGGAAAGTTTTCCTTGGAGATAAAGGGCGACATATTTGTATTCTAAACCGAGAGATTCCAGTCGTTTCCAAGATAACCCTTCGCCCGCCCGCCCGCCGATGAGGCGGGTGGGCGGATTGTGAAGTTTTTTTACTTCTTGTATCAGCCCTTGTTTTAACCACTGCTTAATTCGTTTGTTTATTTTCTGTTTAAGAATTTTATCCTCTGTTTTTATTCCAATCTGCAATGCATCAAATTTCTTTTTTTTCTTTAAAGAGGGGACTTTCCCGAGCGCTTTTGCTATTTCAATCGCGCGAATAAGGCGTCTTGGATTTTTAATATCTATTGTTTTATGCCGTTTGGAGTCAAGTTTTTTGAGAATTGTAGCGAGCTCCTTTATACTTTTTTTCTCAAACTTTTTCCTAAGCGCGCTGTTTGGTTTTACTTCAGGAATGGAAATATCATCCACGACGGCCTGAATATAAAATCCCGTTCCACCGCATAGAATTGGCAATTTTCCCTTTTTAATAATTTTGTTTATGGCTTTTTCCGCCTGCTTTTTATACTGCGCGACGGTAAATGTGTTTTTAGGAGACGCAACGTTAAGAAGATAGTGCGGGACCCCCCGCATTTCTTTTTTTGTTATTTTTCCTGTTCCAATATCTAATCCTTTGTATACTTGCCGAGAGTCGGCGGAAATAATCTCACCATTGAATTTTTTGGCAAGTTTTACCGCGAGCTCGCTTTTTCCAGAAGCCGTAGGACCAAGAATTACTAAAAGTTTTTGCATAGAACATAATATATAGAAATTGGACATTAAAGTAAAATAATGGTAATTTTTCGGTGAATATTGTTCTTCAAAAACTTAAAAACAAAAAGGAGGTTATTATGAGTACATCTGACCGTTTCTCTTGTTATACTTTTGGCGAAGCAAGAACCGGTATTGGGCAGCATATTGAATTTAGTTGTCCTACAGAACCCAAGAGTTTGAGGGAGCAAATTAAAGAATTCATCAAAAATAACATTCGTAATATTGACATACCCTCAACTGGTCGTGTCAATGTCTCTCATGGGAGTTATGGACGATACACTCGCTATAAAATTAAACAGCACAAATACGCTGGTGGAGGTTGTTCTGGTAGTGGGGGATATATTGAAGTGCTTGAAGTTAAAAATCCACCTGACGGGCGGTGGGGAATTGTCATTAATGAGTTTTCGAATCGCAAGGGCTCAATATTTACAGAATGGGAAACAATTAAGCAAGCCTGTGCTGTTTTCTCCAAATATTGGACTAGTAGCATAAACGTCAAAGAAACGTTCCCAAAACTTACTGGTTTCAAGCGTCGAGTTGTCTGTGGCGCTCTAACGCCATGGTTTTACGCAATTGGCGAGGAACAACTTATTGGTGATTATACTTTCCCCGAAGGACTGCAAGATGATCCGGTGTATCGTTTTGGACGGAAGTTTGTCGTCTCTGATGATAAAAACATTCCAGTGATAAAGACATGTATGGGAACACGTTTCATAGAAAATGAATCTCATTCACGTTTCATTTATTGGGATGACGGAAGTGTCTCAAACGGTTTTACTTGTACACCTCGTCCAGTTGAAGAAAATGAAATGTGGGTTATGGAAGCGGTTCAACAGTTCAGACAACTACTTGACGGTAGGAGTACGGAGTTTTCCATAAATTTTACCGATAGTAATAAGTTTGTCGGTAAACTAGTGAAATCAAAACCTCGTACTCAGTGTGCAGAGGGAAAATACTTTGTAAAAGCTTCTCTTAAGGGGGGAAAAAGCAAAGAAGGTTGGCTCAATTTTAGCCCCACCGCGCAAGCACTGGATGTAGTACAGTACGTTACCCAAGAATCTGCTAAGAACAAAATTGTTGTGGAACGCATCGAAATAAAAGAATCCAAAGTAACAAAGGGCGGCAAAAAATGGGCAGGTGTATTTTTTAATTCTTCCTTTTAAGTATCAAGTTTTCGGCCGCATTATTTCTAAATAATAATGCGGCCTTTTTGTGCGGGTAGCGAGAATCGAACTCGCGTTTCTTGCTTGGGAAGCAAGTGTTCTACCACTGAACCATACCCGCGTATGTTATGTAAAAGTTGGTGTAGGGGCTTGGGAAGTTTACCCCGTATGCTTTGCGGAGCAAAGTTGTTCGGGGCAGCCATTTTACCACTAAACTATACTCGCGATAAAATGAATCTTACCAGTTTTTCTACTTTTTTTTCAACAAAAACCCCGCTATTCCGAAAAATAGCGGGGAAGGGATTGGAGATGTTTACTTTGCCACCGTTAACAATTCGGGCGGGATTGCTTCGCAAGGTACTGTTGAGAGAGCTTGTCCACCATTATACTGTCCTCCCCAAGAGTAAGCGAAACAAATATTAGTTCGCGGATCTTTTATATACTCAACGGTTTTGATTACAAAAATTCCGTACTTAATATTTCTCGCTCGTTGGCGTTCTTCCCTTTCATGAACCAGTTCAGGTCTCTCTTCGCACCCGATGACAAAAAATATGAGAAGGGCGACACATATTACCACGTAAATCTTCTTCATAGACAACCTCCTTTCTTTGGTAAAAATGTACGATGGCTATATTAGACTGTCTGAATATAACAATATTTTAATTAAAAAGTCAAAATTGCGCACCACCTATTACCATAGCGTTAGTAACACTTCAGCCTCTCGGAAGCAAAGCTTCTAAATACGGTTTTGGACACTCAGTGTCCAAAAGCTGTAAAATTATTACACCACGTTTTGAGACTCCCATTTGGAAGCCGAGCTTCCAAATTTTGACTTGGTGCCGAGGGAGGGACTTGAATCTTACAGGTTCTGTACACCTTGTGGATTTTTCAGAAAAAATCTCACAAGATTTTTCGGCGCTCCAAGTATTCGCGCCTCAACCCTCAAGCCTTTCCCCACACGATTTTGCCGCGCCCAACTTCGCCTTGACTACTTGTGTTGGGGTACTGTTCCTTACAGGAACAGTACCCCAATTGGATTTTCTTTTCATCCTTTGGATTCAAGAAAATCTCAATCGGGCTTCAAGTCCGCGCGACGCTTTCTTCAGAAAGAAAGCTGCGCCTCCCTCGGCACAGCTTTCGCTTTGCTCAATTTGTGCCGAGGGAGGGACTTGAACCCTCATGAGTTTCCCCACACGATTTTGAGTCGTGCGCGTCTACCAATTCCGCCACCTCGGCATACGATACACGTTACTACAAATAAGCCTCTGTTTCAATTTTAGAATACTCCACGAATTTTCGCTCCTAGAAAAAAATATGCTAAAATTGTTTTAATAAACTGATATGTCACAATTTTACAACGATTCAATTTTTTGGATTGAGACAGACAAAATAAAACCGAATCCCTACCAACCCCGGCGGGAATTTGACCAGGCTCAACTTGAAAATCTTGCTGATTCTGTCAGACAATACGGGATACTTCAAGCTCTTGTGGTAACAAGGTTAGAAGTTTCCAAAGAAGATGGGGGACTAGCTGTTGAATACGAGCTTATTTCTGGGGAACGCCGTTTGCGCGCTGCAAAAATAGCCCAACTGACACAGGTGCCGGTAATGATTCGTATGGGTGAAGAAAGCGACCTTCTTAAGCTTGAATTGGCAATTATTGAAAATATCCAACGCGAAGACCTAAACGCGGTTGACCGAGCGCGGGCTTTCCACCGTCTTGCAAACGAATTTAAATTCAAACACGAGCAGATTGGAAAAAAAGTAGGAAAGAGTCGCGCGTATGTTACCAATACAATGAGGATTCTTTCTCTTCCACAAGAGATTGTTGACGCGTTGGGCGCTGGACAGATTTCCGAAGGTCACACTCGTCCGCTTTTGATGTTAGATGACCGACCTGAAGAGCAAGTGACTCTTTTCAAAGAAATCGTATACAAAAAACTTAGTGTGCGCGACGCTGAATCAATGGCTCGCCGTATCGCGGTTGAACGGATACGAAAGAAAAAATATATTCCTGACCCGGAACTTATGGAGCTTGAAGAACATCTTGCCGAAAGCCTTGGAACACGGGTAACTATTGAGAGAAAGGAGAACGGCGGCAAACTTCTTATAGATTTTTTCTCAAATGACGACCTGCATAACATCCTCGGCCTTATCCGTTCAAATCAACAAAAAAATCCGTCCGAAATGCTTGACCGCCATATAGCAAATTTGCAACAGAACGGAGAAACGCCAGCTCAGACTTCTGTCGGAGAAGTTCTGGACAAGCCAGCAGACGATAGATCCTCAGAAGAGAAAAAAGAAGAAGAACTTTATTCAATCAAGAACTTCACTCTGTAGTAACTTTCGAGTCTCCAGCTCATTGAAACTAATCTCTCAGAGACAAACGTCCTCAGACCGAGAGAGTTTTGGCATTGCTCTACGGCAACCTGATTGTCGCGCAGATGCATTCAAAATGTTATACCAAATATATTTACCTAACAAGATGAATTATTTAGATTTAAACTTAGTTTTAGATTGATATTTTTTTTCTTCCGCGCGAGCGATTTCAGACTTGATTTGTTTCCGAGCGAGCGTCGTTTTTACTGATTCAAGCCACTTATGTGATGGCGTTGCGGACTGTTTTATAATGATTTCCACAATATCGCCATTATTTAACGATGAGTCAAAGGAAATAAGTTTACCATTCACTTTGGCTCCGCTCATATGATTGCCGATGTCCGAATGGATATTATAGGCAAAATCAACAGGGGTTGAATAAATCGGAAGATCAATCACGTCTCCTTTTGGCGTGAATACGAAAATTCTCTCATCAAAAAAATCAGCTTGCAGATTTTTTGCGAAGTCTTTTTTGTTTGTAGACAAGGAAGCTTGATATTCCGCGAGCTCCTTTACCCATTTTGGAATATCATTATTTTCTCCATTTTTTGAAGAACGTTTTAATTTTTTTTGGATTGGTTTTTCATTTCTTCCTCTGAAAAACAAAGAAGGAAGAAGTCTCAAAACCCATGCGAATGTTGATTGATCCTTGTTTTCATCTTTGCTTCCATACTCATTTTTATATATAAAATGCATACCATATTCTGCCCGTTTATACATTTCTTCTGTTTTTATTTGAATTTCAACAATAGCTCCATCGCCGGTAAAAATAGTTGTATGGATGCTCTGATAACCGTCTATTTTGGGAAAGGCAATGTGGTCTTTGATTCGTCCTAAAACTGGTTTCCAGACACTGTGTATTACCCCAAGAACTTTATAGCAGTCTTCTATAGTAGGCGCGATGACGCGAATCGCAAGAATGTCATAAATTTTTTCAATATTTCTATTCTTTCGTAAATATTTCTTGTACAAACTGTACATACTCTTAATTCGGTAATCGGTTTTGAAGTCTCTTATGCCCGCTTTCGCGAGCGCTTTGCGAAGAGACTTCTGGAATTTCTCAAGTTGCCGCGCGTCCTCCTTTTCCTTGTGTTTTATTAATTCGTTTATTTCTTTGTATTCCTTGGGGTATACGTAAGGAAACGCAAGATTTTCAAGTTCGCGCTGTATCCTTCTTATTCCCAATCGGTAGGCGATACGAACATAAATATCCAATGTTTCTTTCGCGATTCGCTGCTGCTTATATTCTGGAAGGTGGTTTAGTGTTCGCATATTATGCAATCGGTCGCACAGTTTGATAATAATGACGCGAATGTCCTGTGATGTCGCGACGAGAAGTTTCCGCAGACTTTCGTTGTAGCGTTCTATTCCGTGGTATTCAATTTTTCCAACCTTCGTTACTCCCTCAACAAGAAAAAGAATCTCGCTTCCGAATTCTTTTTCCACTTGCTCAGAGGTTGCTTTTTTGTCTTCCACAACATCGTGAAGGAGTCCCGCGGTGATTGTTACAGCGCTCATACCGAGCTCCGCGAGTATTTTTGCCGTCTCGAAAAGATGCGTAAAATAAGGTTCTCCCTCGTATCGTTTTTGCTCTTGGTGAGCTTTTTTTGCAAATATATAAGCGTGTTCAATAAGTGCCGTATCCTTCTCTGTCGGAGGAACGGGCAGGAGATTAAGAATATCTCGGGCACTCATATCTCTATTTTAGGAGAGGCGGGCAAAAAAGCAACTCGCCTAACTTTATGGAAAAATGGAATATAAGTGGATAAAAAGCACATTGTCTCAAATTTTCCCTTCCCATCGTATTTTAAGTTTAGGTAATATATGTCCCTGCGGCAAAAACCGCAGGGTAATATGGGAGTATGGGAGTAACAAAGACCTGTGGACACGCCGTGTCCACAGGTCTTATCGGTACTCGCCCGCTTTGCTTGTCCAATCGCCCCGCCCCGCCTGCGGGGCGGTATTGACCTATAAGTTTGACTTGACCTTGACCTTGCCTATGCCGGCAGGCAGGCTTGTATGCCATGAAAGCTCGGAAGCTTTCATGGCATACTCGCTCGTCAAAATAAAGTTTGGCGGACAAGCTCCCAAGACAGCTTTTGGCTTTTAGTTTTTTTTATGAGGATTGTGATTTGGGCAGTTTTTGTTGCTACAACGTTCAGGGATAGTCTTCGGTCACAAGTCATTCAAGCTCGACGGAGCTTGAATGACTTGTGACTCTTACAGAGTCTGTACACCTTTTGGACAATTCAGAAATTGTCTCAAAAGGTCTTGCGAAATGCTCCCAGCATTTCTCACCCGCCTCGCGGTTTCTGTTGCTACAGAAACATCGCTCCGGCTCACTCAGACTAGTTGCGCACGCAAAGCAGTTTGCGTGCTTTAATATTACTTTATTTTTTTATGAGGATTGTGATTTGGACAGTTTTTGTTGCTACAACGTTCAGGGATAGTCTTCGTGCCTTCCATCATTAGAGAACCGCAATCCTCGCACAATTTTCCTGTCGGTTTTGATTTTATATTAAAACGGCAATCAGGGTAGTTGCTGCAACTGAAAAAAGGTCCAAATCGTCCGCGACGCTCCATAATTTCACCTTGCTTATCGGCAGGCAGGCTTTTTGCGCATTCGGGGCACTTAACTCCTGTTTTTGCCTTTTCTTCTTGAGCGGGGTCTTTCCTGACGTACTTACATTTGGGATAACGGCTACAAGCGATAAATTTTCCGAATCGTCCCATACGCTCTACAAGTTTTCCTTGTTTCTCAACAGGCAGGCTTTTTGCGCATTCGGGACAGTTTTCTCCAGTTTCTTTTGGTCCTTCCATTGCTTCTCCTTCCAGTGTTCGCGCGCCTTTGCATTCTGGGAATTTTTTACAACTTAAAAACTTTCCGGTTCGTCCGAGTTTTATAATCATATCTCCTCCGCACAAAGGACATTTGTGATGAGGTTCAGCGTCTCCCAGTGTCGTGATTTTTTCCGTGTCCTGTTTTGATTCCACATCCTTGGCGAATGGGGCATAAAAGTCTTCAAGTATTTTTGTATATGTGGCTTGTCCATCGGCGATTGCGTCAAGCTTGTTTTCCATCTCGGCGGTAAATGTATCGCTTACGTATTTTGCGAAATTATTTTCTAGAAAAGAGCTTACTACTTCGCCTGTGTCTGTTACTTTGAGACTGCGGTTTATTTTCTCAACGTAGCCTCTTTCCTGAATGGTTTTTATGATAGCCGCGTAAGTGGAAGGGCGACCAATACCGCGCTTTTCAAGCTCTTTTACGAGGCCGGCCTCTGAATAGCGAGGCGGGGGAAGCGTTTCTTTTTCTTCAGAGCGTATTTTAAGCAGAGAGAGATTGTCTTGAGCTTGCACTTTCGGCAGTTCTACGTCTTCGCCTCGCGCGCGCGGGTCAGCAAGGAGCCAGCCGGGTGAAATAATTCGCGAACCATTTGCCGTAAACTCAGGATTTTCCTTTCCTCCTTCCGCGATGACGCGGGTTTTCAAAACAATAGCGTCTGCCATTTGAGAGGCGACAGTTCTTTCCCAGATAAGCTGGTAGAGCGCTTTCTCCGCGTCATTGTGTCCAGCAAACCTCTTCAGTACATCAGTTGGACGTATTGCTTCGTGCGCTTCTTGCGCGTTTTTTGATTTTGTTTTATATACACGCGGCGTGTATAATTTTTCTCCGAACTCTTTTTTGATAACTTCCGCGATATGAGTGGCAATAGAACCACTTATGGTAGTGCTATCGGTGCGCATATATGTAATGAATCCCGCTTCATAAAGTTTCTGGGCAAGCATCATCGCGCGTGATGGCGAAAATCCAAGACGGGAACTTGCGGCTTGTTGGAGAGTTGAAGTGATAAAAGGAGCTTTCGGTGCACGTTTCCCTTTTGTTTCTTTAACATCAACAATTTTCCATTGCGCCTCTTTTCCTCGTTTCAAAATCTCTTCCGCTTCTTTTTCTTCAGTGGGTTCTTTCGCGCAGGTAAAAGTAATTTTTTCTTTTTTATCAGTTTCTGTGTCCGCGTCAATAACCCAATATTTCTGGGGAATAAAAGCCGCGATTTCGCGCTCGCGTTCGGAGAGGATTCGCAAAGCGGGGGATTGCACTCGTCCCGCGGAAAGTCCATATCTAACTTTTTTCCAGATAAGTCCCGACAAGTCGTAGCCGACGAGGCGGTCAAGAACACGGCGGGCCTCCTGAGCTTCCTTCAAGTCGTTATCAATATCTCGGGGATGCTTTAATGCTTCGTTGACGGCGTCTTTGGTAATTTCGTGAAAAACAATCCTTTTGACTTTTAACTTTTGATTTTCTAAATCGCAGGCTTGAATTATATGCCACGCGATCGCTTCTCCTTCGCGGTCGGGGTCGGTCGCGAGAAGCACCTCCTCTGCTTTTTTTGCGAGACTTTTTATTTCCGAAATAACTTTCTCTTTTCCTTTGGAAATTTCGTAATGTGGAACAAAACCGTGTTCTATATCCACGGCTTTCTTATTGCTTTTTGGCAAGTCTCTTATGTGCCCGACTGACGCGGTAACGGTATATGTATCATCAAGATACTTTGTGATGGTTTTGGCTTTTGCCGGTGATTCTACAATTAACAACTTAGTCATTGATACCAATTAGTACTACAACCTAATTTTTTTTGCAAACTTTTATCTATAAAAAGGATTGCCCATCGTGCGATTATGCACGATGGGCAAGTTTTATTTTTGTACTTAACGAGGGATGGAAATTCTATTAAAAGCCCATTTCAGTGCTTCTTTTTCGTCTGGAAACATCGCAATTACATTTCCATCCTGAACCCCCTTTTTCTTGTCAAACATAAGGAGGTTCTTAATCTGGGGAATCATTTTTCTTGTAATAGGTACAAGTCCACCAGAGGCAAGACTTAATGACACTTGAGGAAGATTTTCTGGACTGATCCACACTGCATAGATAATACGTATGTCACTTCTGAATACTCTCATCATCTCAGAGGGAATTGACAGAGAAAACTCTTTTCCAAGTTCCTCCACAGTCTCTCTTTCGAGAGCGTTGTCTGAAGTTTCTCCAGTTTCTATTTTTCCTGTTGCGGTAACCTGATATCCTCCTGGCCACGATTGAGGTGTCAATTTTTCGTTTAAAATACCTCGCCTGTGAAGAATCGCTACGTTACCTTTGCAAGACGGCAATTGTGTAATAATGATTAAGCCAGCTGACTTTATCATCAAACACCCCCTTTCCTTTATTGTGTATTTTTAGAACAATTTATATCTTTTTAACACAAAGGGTAAAAAAATCAACTTCGTCGTATTTCTCCAAGCGTTTCCTCAACAAGCCCTTTTATCTCCATTATGGAAAGCAAGGTGTTAGCTTCACTTACAGTCATCTTGCTTTGACGAATAAGCTCATCGCGGGAAAGCGGTGTGTGTAAAATTTCTAGAATTTTCTTTTCTTGTGGCGAGCAGTCAATGTTTTTTTCCGCTTTTTCATCTTTCTCAAAACCAAGCGCGTCTAAAAGTTCTTCTGCCGATGTGATAGGAGTAGCGCCAAGCCTCAAGAGCATATGCGGTCCCTCGGAGTTTTTTGAAAAGATAGAACCGGGGACGGTGAATACATCGCGATTATATTCTGTCGCGAGACGAGAAGTAATAAGTGTTCCTGATTTTTTCTCGGCTTCAATAACGAGTGTCGCGTGCGAAATTCCCGCCATAATTCTGTTACGTCGCGGAAATGTCCACGGCGCGGCTCTTGTTTCTTCTTCAAACTCCGATAAAAGTCCGCCGCCAGAGCTAAGAATCTCTTTTGCCAAGTTACGGTGGAGACTTGGGTATAGCACATTGTCCGATAATCCGGAACCCGGAATCGCAAGTGTGTATAAACCGGCTTTAAGAGCGGCGCGGTGGGCGATTGAATCAATGCCAAGGGCAAGGCCGGATACAATGGCTATACTGTAACCGCGGAGTCCTTCAATAAGCCGCTCGCATACGTCCTTGCCGTACGGGCTGTATTTTCGCGCGCCGACAACAGAAAGAATTTTCTGATGATTTGGCAACACGCCGCGAAGAAAAAGCTGCTTCGGTTTATCAGGGATTTCCGTAAGAAGCGGAGGAAATTCTTGAGAAGCTAATGTTTTAATAGGATGATTCATTTTTTGTTTATTTAGACAGGCTTTGATACTATTATAAAACAGTTTGTAATTAATAGCGTGTAGTTTGCAGGATTCCTTGTTTCATTTGCCTAAATGCTAATTCCTAAAAGCTAACAGCTATCTTTATGCTAGATATTAACTTTATCAGAGAAAATAAAGACCTCATTGACGATGCGGCTCGGAAAAAACACATTTCTTTCAATGTCGGCGCTTTTCTTTCTCTTGACGACAAACGGCGGAAACTTCTTTCTGAGGTGGAAGAGAGACGAAGCGAGCAGAATTCCTATAACCAAAAAATAGCGCAAGCTTCCATAGTTGAAAAGGCCGCGCTTATACAGGATATGCAAGCGTTGAAAGAGCCGCTCTCAAAACTTGAAGAAGAGCTAAAAGAGATAATGAAAGAATGGCAGAAGCTTATGCTTTCTGTTCCGAATATACCGGATATGTCTGTCCCTGAGGGCGAGGACGATACATCCAATAAAGAAATTAGAGCGTGGGGTAAGAAACCGCGGTTCTCATTTAAACCAAAAGACCACAAAATTTTGATGGAGGGTTTGAATATACTTGATACCAAAAAAGGCGCGGAGCTAGCAGGATTCCGCGGATATTTCCTGAAAGGAGACGGAGCACTGCTTAATGTCGCGCTGTGGAGATTCGTGATGGATTCTATTTTACCCAAAGGTTTCCAATTTATGATTGCTCCGTCGCTTCTTCGACGCGAGGCGTTTATGGGTACCGGATATCTTCCACAAGGCGAAGATGATTTGTACAAAACTCAAGACGGGGATTATCTTGCCGGGACAGGGGAGGTCGGAGCAATGGGGTATTTTATGGACAAGGTTTTTGATAAAAGCGAACTGCCGATAAAAATTCTTGCGTTTTCTCCTTGTTTTAGAAGGGAAGCGGGAAGTTATGGAAGGGACGTCCAAGGAATTTTTCGCGTTCATGAGTTTTTCAAACTTGAGCAGATTGTGCTATGCGAAGCCGATCACAATATAACCGTGTCTTTTCACGAGGAAATTACAAAAAACGCGGAAGAAATTTTACAAAAGCTTTCCATTCCGTATCGCGTTGTCATTAATTGTGGAGGCGACCTTGGATTGGGGCAGGTAAAGAAATACGACATTGAGAGCTGGATACCGTCACAGGAAACGTATCGGGAGACGCATTCTTCTTCTTATTTTCATGATTTTCAAACAAGACGTCTCAACATCAAGTATCGAGACAGTGACGGAAGACTCAAGTTTGTTCACTCTCTCAACAATACGGCAATCGCGACTCCGAGAATCGCAATACCCTTAATTGAAAATTTCCAGAGAGAAGACGGAAGTATCTCTATTCCTGAAGCGCTTAGAGTATATATGCAAGGCAAGGAAAATCTCAAAAAATCATAATAAAGTCTCATGTTAAAGAGACGCTCACTTAGAAGGTCACGGCAAGCGGCAAAACAAAGAAGAAATTTTAAAACTTTACGCTGTTGTGTTGGCTTTGCTGCTGTTATTGGTATTGTATGGTCTCTTTCATCGATTTCTTGTAGTCCGTTTTTTTTTATTGAAGATGTTTCTCTAGAGGGAAATGTGTTTACCTCCCTTTCCGATATTGAACCTATTATCTTTGAACACACTTCCGGTGCGTATTTGGGTTTCTTCTCAAAGAGAAATATTCTTTTATATCCCAAGGGAGAGATAGAACGAAAAATTCTTCAGGATTTTCCACGCATTAAAAATGTCATTGTTCGTATAAAAGGCGCGCGCGCTGTATCGGTGCTGATTTCAGAAAGACTTCCCGAAGCGCTCTGGTGCCAAAGCAAAGAAGAAAATAGCGACTGCTACTTTTTAGATGAAAGAGGTTTTATATTTGCAAAGTCCCCTTTATTTTCCTCGCAGGTGTACACGCGTTTTTTGGGACAGCTTTCAAATGATGAGCCGCTTCGCTCTGTATTTCTTCCCGAAATTTTTTTCCGCTTGTCCTCATTTGTGAAGAGAGTTGAGGAAATTGGATTCCCTTCGGTTTTTGTTGAGGTGTTTGAAGATGACAGTGTCGTGTTAGAAACAAACGAGGGGAAAATAATCTTCACTCTCGAGCGCGACTTTAATGAAACTCTCGCGAATCTGAAGTCTTTTTGGAGAGAAAATCGAGATGAATTGTCAGATTTTGAATATCTTGACCTCCGTTTTGGAAACAAAATTTTCTATAAATAGGTATAATAAACGCATATGAGCGGATTTGTTACATTTATTCCACATTATCTTGTATGGCACTATACGCGCGCCATCAAAGATTTCTTTAAAGTATTCAGAAATTTTATTTGGTTTTTTTATCATTTTTTTTCTATTCCGGTACTTGCTAGAACTTTATTCAGTCCGTTTAGACGAATGGGGGAGCAATATAAAGAAGGTCTTGATATTGAGGCTTTTTTTGAAACGTTTGTTGTTAACACGTTGATGCGGATAGTCGGAGTAGTTGCTCGAATCTTTGTAATAGGAGCAGGAATTGTCACTATCGTACTTGCAGTTGTCTTGGGCATTGCGCTTTTTGGAGTCTGGATATTGCTACCAGCGTTTGTTCCGACTCTTTTTTTAATGGGAATAACAGGCATTAATATATGAATTGGAAAGAAATCACACAGCTCTCCCGTCCTTTTTCCCCCGCGGCTTTTATTGAAAAAATACTTCCTTCGTCTATTCGCGCTCTTATTCTTCGCGTTTCTCTCGTTTTCGTATTATTTTTTATTTTCGTTTTTGTTTTTGTCCCCAGCGTTTCTCTTTCAGTCACGACAAGGGGCATTTTCCTTTTTTTGTCTGTGTATCTTTCTTTTTTTATGCTTGAAGTCTTTTTCCGTTCATATGCCTTTCGTTTCTCTGATATAGACATTCTCCATTCTCAGAAAAAAACAGTAAGTTTTGATGTTGCCTCGGTAATTTTCGAAACAAATTCATCGGATATCACTAAAGGTTTTTTTGTTTCTTCTTTCGGAAAAGAAATAGCGACTCGCCTTGGGCTATCTCAAAAAGAGATGCGGTTTTTTCTTAACGAGAGATCCAGTAAGGTTATGGGCAATAATTTGTCTTTTAAAACACACATTTCCCTCTCTTTGTATGCCGAAGCGCTTTTTGAATCAGATGCTGAACTCTCCAATTTTCTTTTTTCAAAAAATATTCAGCGGGAAGAATGGGTTGGCGCAGTAATATTTGTTGAGAATATGCGAGAATGGGCAAGAAGAAAAAAACGTTGGTGGAGCAGAGAGAATCTTGCTCGTGTCAAAAGTATCGGTTCGGCGTGGTCATACGGAGAAACTTTTTTCCTTGATAAATACGCGCGAACTATTGAACCTTCATCCTCGGGACGATTTGATAGGGAGGTAGAAATTCTTGAAACAATTTTGTCTCGAGCACGGGAAGCTAACGCGGTTCTTGTAAGCGATACTCCCTCTTTTCAAATGGAAGTGTTATCGGCTATTGCCGCAAAAATTCAAAGACGCACGGTTTTTTCTCCTATTGAACATAAACAAATAAAAGTTTTTGAGACTGAAAATTTTATTGCGGTGTGTGGAGGAAAAGCGGTATTTGAAAGAGAATTACTCAAACTTCTTAATCAGGCAGAAAAAGCTGGAGATATAATTTTGGTGATACCCAACTTTACGATGTTTATACGAAATGCTCTTTCTTTGGGAAGCGATGCCACGGCGTTGCTTGAGCCATTCCTTACGTCCCAATCTTTGCAGTGCATCGCGCTTGCAGACGCAGCTCAGTTTCAACAGACAATTGTTCGTGATGAGAGACTTGAGCGAAGATTTGAGAAGCTGCGGATAGAAGAAAAAGGGTTTTCAGGAATACTCCAAATGCTTGAAAGCGCTGCGTTAACTTTTGAGGATAAAGATAAAGTTTTTTTTACATATCAGGCAGTTCGGGCGATTGCTTACGGCGTGGAGCGTTATATAACAAGCGGTTCCTTATCAGAAAAAGCGCTTGATTTGCTGGTTGAACTTGTACCTATTGTTAAAAAAAGTGGAAAGAAAATTATTGAAGATAAAGATGTTTTCGCGCTTATTGAATCAAAAACAGGTATCCCCACGAGCGAGGTAAAGGGAAGCGAGAAAAAGATTCTTACGAATCTTGAAGAAGTTCTTCACAGAAGAATTGTCGGACAAGATATGGCGGTGAGCGCGGTGAGTATAGCAATGAAACGGGCTCGTTCTGGGATTGCGAATCCCCATCGCCCACTTGGTTCGTTTCTTTTTTTGGGACCCACAGGTGTTGGGAAAACAGAAACCTCTAAGGCGCTCGCGGAAATCTTTTTTGGAAATGAGGCAAAAATGATGCGGCTTGATATGTCAGAATACAACTCTCTTGACGCTCTTGATCGTCTCATTGGCTCTTTCACAACGGGAACGGCAGGTGTTCTTGCTTCTATGGTTCGCGAATATCCGTATGGTGTTTTGCTTCTTGATGAGTTTGAGAAAGCACATTCAGAAGTGCACGACTTATTTTTGCAGGTTCTTGATGAAGGAATGTTTTCAGATATGTTCGGCAAAAAAGTAAATGCTCGCAACCTCATTATTATCGCAACTTCAAATGCTGGAAGCGATATTATCTGGAATATGGTTAAGGAGGGAAAAAGTCTTGCGCGGAAAAAAGAAACACTCATTGACGCGCTTATCCAAAAGAGAATTTTCAAACCCGAATTCTTAAATCGGTTTGATGGAATTATTATTTTTCATCCGCTCCAAGAAGAACATCTCAAGAAAATTGCCGAGTTAATGCTCAACAAGCTTAAAAAGCGACTCTATGAAAAAGGCTATGACTTGGAGATTACTCCCGCTCTAATTGATTTTCTTGTTAGAGAAGGAAGTGATCCGCAGTTTGGCGCTCGTCCCCTTAATCGCGCGATTCAGGAAAAAATTGAAAAGGTAATCGCTGAGGAAATTATTTCTGGCGCTCTTCGTCCAGGTTCAAAAGTAGTATTACGTGAAGATGATTTGCGCTAAATTTGCATTCTTCTGTAAGGAGGACTATACTGGGCAGCAAATATGAACAGCTTTAGAAATTCGTATTTCTTTAGTTTCTTTTTAAATAGTTTTTGTTTCAGAGTCAATTGTTGAATTTTTGTTTCAAGAGTTTGGCAACAGGCTCTGAAAAAGAGCTTGTTGTTCTTTTCAAATTGGAAATTGACTTGTGACTTGTAGTTTTTGGAAAAACCCAAGTAAAAAAGGAGGTCTAAATGACAGTTAGAGTTAATAATTATCGTGTCGAGAGTATGAAAAGGATAATCTCTCCAAAAGAATTATGGGAAAAGCACCCCGTGGATGATGAAATGCTTGCCTTTGTTGGGTGTGCAACGACGACGATTGAAAATATTTTAGAAGGAAAAGACAAGAGACTTCTTGTTATTGTAGGTCCTTGTTCTATTACCGACACGGAGTGTGCGCTTGAGTACGCGAGGCGGCTTAAAGCGCTTGCGAAGAAGGCTCATAAAGAAATTTTTCCTGTACTGCGAGTATGTTTCCAAAAACCGCGTACAGGCACTGGTTGGCCGGGACTTTCAAATGACCCGCGTCTTGACGGTTCGTACAAACTTTCCGAAGGGTACGAATTGTCCTGGAAAATTGCGAGGGAAATAACTAAAATTGGTATTCCTATCGCAACGGAGCCTGTTGATACCTATTTTATTCACTACATAAGCAAACTGGTGTCATACGTATGGATTGGCGCTCGCACAGCTTCTTCAAGCGAGCACCGTCGAATGGCAAGCGCTCTGTCGATGCCTGTTGGTTTCAAGAACAGTGAAGGAGGTTCAACTCAAGTAGCGGTTGATGCGGCATACACAACAAAGTTTCCACATACTTTTCCAGGGATTGATGATGAAGGTTTCCCTTGTGAAATTCGCGGGAAGGGAAATTCTTACTCTCACATTATTTTGCGGGGAGGAAAAGAGTCAGCCGGTGTGAAAGGGGAGCCTCGTTTTCTTCCCAATTATGACCAATTCTCTGTCTCATCCGCCATTGCGTGTCTTACGCAAAAAGGGTTAAGACAGAAACTTATTATTGACTGTTCGCACGGGAATTCGGAAAAAGACTACAAAAAACAGGAGTCTGTTTTTGCGGAGGTCCTTGAGCAGATAATAAAAAGGAGGTTAAGTGGAAATGATGTTATTGCTGGCGTTATGCTTGAAAGTCATCTCACCGAAGGTAGACAATCAACACCAGACAATCCTGCGGATATTCTGCACGATAAGTCGGTAACAGACAGCTGTATGGGATGGGACACAACAAAACTTCTTCTTGAAGAAACTTGCCGTCGGTTATCAATGCCTTGCGGAAAAGAAAAGGAGAAAAAAAGTACTTTAAGTAAAATCAAGGTTCCCTCGGGCTAAGCTCCGAGAGGATTGAACCTATTGTGGTTGCGCTGTCGCCTGCGGAAGGCAGGATTGAGCGGATTTATCTCTATACTACTTCAGAAAAGAGATTATTGTTCTCTCGGAAAAGTGCAACAAAAAAAGCGGGCAGGATTATATCCTTGCCCGCTTTCAAGTTTTAATTAAGAGTCTAAACGATGGTTTTCTGAATTTCAGATTTTACGAATGTTTGCCACGCCCCCCAAACCTTTCTCTTGGCTTCTGAATAAGGCGGAGTTTGGCTATCCAGCCTTTCAAAATCCTCCACTGACTTGCAATTTGGGATTTGCTTCTCAATTTCAGGCAGAATGAACTTATTCCACGCTCCCCCGACCTTTGCTGTGGCTTTTGAATAATAAGGCGAAATTTGCCCATACAGCCTTTCGAAATTCTCCACCGACTTGCAACGTCCAATCAGGTATTTTAACGTTTTTTCGTCTTTTAAATCTAGATTCAAAGTACCCAAATTATCAATCACAGTATCCATCGCAGCTCTCCTTTTAACGGTTTTTTAAAGGACTGTACTCTTCTTTATCTTTTGCTATATTAGCACAAATATCCTTTTTGTCAAATTTTTTTACGCGAGTTTAACAATCTTTGCCAACTTGGAAGCTCGGCTTCCAAGTGTAGTGTAATTTGGGTTTTTGGACACTTGGGTTTTTGGACACTGAGTGTCCAAAAACGGAGTGCTTTGTTATCGAGGTTCAATCTAGGTATAATTGACGGGTTTTCTTTGCATAAAAAAAGTGGAGAAATTTCTTTCTCCACTTTTACTGGTTTGCCTTTTATGGTACTGGCAAAAACTGATCAACAAACGGATTGGGCATCCGAGAAACAAGAAGAATTTTTACTTTTTTGCTTGCCTGAAATTGAATGCTTGTAATAGTACTGTGAAGCTGTATCGTTTGTTCAATCTTACCTTTCAGTATGATTGTTTCTTCCGAAGAATTTACGCGTATTTTTATTGGTCCGTATACTGTAAGGAAGTTGTGGTTTTTAGGATGTAAGTGAAAAATTGTACTCCAGTCGTCTAACACCATTATCGATCTCTCTCCAAGAAGAGCAATTTGTTCTTGAAACCCTCTCTTTATTACCTGATATGGTATTTTTCCAGACTCTGTCCGAAAGATTTGGACTGCTTCTGTGTTATCAAACATAGGGATTGCCGCTTTGCAATTTCCTAGATTCAAATTCAAAATCATTAAAAACGCGATTACAAGCCAAAACTTATTAACTTTTTTCATTTTTACTTCCTCCTTGTTAAAGAACATCTTTTTAAGATTCTTTTGACTCTATCTTTTTACATAACATCATATTTAAAATAGTACGTCAAGTATTTCCACGCTTATATTGTGGGAACGTGTTAATCTTGAAGCTATGAATTTGGGATTTTGGAAAAAACTTAAAAAGCCAATTATAGCGCTTGCGCAATGAGGTAGTACAAGCGGCATCTTATAGGATGGGTTCTCCTTTGCAAAAGATGATTTTGTGCTATAACTAGTTTTAGGTTAAATTCTTTTCATAAAGAAAGGAGGGCAAAGTGACAAAACACAAGCAGCTTTTAAAAAGGGTTCCTGTCTATTTACTCATCAACAATCTACCCATACAAGACAGGCTCGCTTCCTTTCGTGGCCGCTTATTTAGTCCGGGGAAGGCACGGCGCGAAAGCGCACAAGCAAAGGTGCTTATGAAAGCTCTTAACGCGCTTCGTATCAAGCCGCTGACCGAGGAATCAGTGAAGAGGTATGCCAACGAAATTTCTACAGATTTTTTTTGGGATTGTCGTTCAGTCGGTTTGTTTAAGGACCAGAAAGAATCTCGATTTAAATATCGTCGCACTACCTTACCCTTTAGTCTTTTTTCCTCTCTACCGGAGCCGCTTAATAGGCTCAAAAAACTTGTGCCTGATGCTGTATTTGTAACCGAGGATGTGGAAGTTAACGGTACATCAATTGCCACATTAATTCTTACAAAATATGGAAATGCTGAATTTTATCTTCACCTTCTTAAAGAAAGGGAAGAGTGTTTCTACAAAACTGCGTATTTGAGCCCGTGAGAAAATTTCTCACGGGTTTTTTTGATTCTTTTTTTAAAGTTGTGGTAGTGTAAAAAACAATGTCGCAGGGATTTTGGAAAAAACTTAAAAAGCCAATTATAGCGCTTGCGCCGATGTCGGATGTTACGGACGCGGCTTTTCGGCGTGTTATCGCCAAATATGGGAAGCCCGATGTAATGTGGACGGAATTTGTTTCTGCGGACGGGCTGTTTCAGGGAGGCAAAAAGGCGCTTATGACTAACTTAAAATTTACAGAAAAAGAACGGCCAATTGTGGCGCAATTTTTTACGATAAAGCCCGAAAATATGCACAAAGCCGCCAAGCTTGCCGTTGAGCTTGGTTTTGACGGGGTAGATATTAATATGGGATGCCCTGACAGAAGCATTGAAAAACAGGGGGCTGGCGCGGCATTGATGAAGAATCCGAAGCTCGCGCGCGAACTTATAAAGGCGGCAAAAAAAGGCGCGGAATCCGCCGGTCGGCGGATTCCCGTGTCAGTTAAAACAAGAATTGGATACAAGACAAATGAGATTGAAACGTGGCTTCTGGAGTTATTAGTCGAAGAGCCGGCCGCTATTACAATTCACGCGCGAACGCGCAAAGAAATGTCTGACGTTCCCGCGCGCTGGGACGTGATAAAACGAGCGGTTGAAATTCGCGATTCGCTTAAAAGCAAAACTCTTATTTTAGGGAATGGGGACATAATGAGTCTCGCGGACGCGAAAAAGAAAGCCAAAGAAACAGGCGCGGACGGCGTAATGCTCGGACGGGCGATTTTCGGCGCGCCTTGGATGTTTGCCAATTTGCCCGAGCTAAAAGCTCGTTGGCAAATTGAGCATCCCGTTCCAATTTTGCTGTTGGAAAAAGATAGAGAAAAAAAATTGAAAACACACGAACGAAGTTTTGCGACGCAGAGCCGAAATAGGTCGAACGAAGTGAGTGCGTCGCTTTCTAAAAATCTCGCAAAATTGGAACCGGGACATATTCCCACAATTCAGGAGCGTCTTTCAGTGATGGTGGAGCATACGCTTTTGTTTGAAAAACTTTTCAAGAGCAAAAAGAATTTTTCAGTTATGAAAAAACATTTCAAAGCGTACGTATTTGGCTGGAACGGGGCAAAAGAATTGCGGATGCGGCTTATGGAAGTAAAAAACGCAGAAGAGGTAAAAAAAGTGGTGAAAAACTATCTAAAAACAAGACAGACAAACTAAAATTCATAATTTGACAATTACTTCTTTCTTCTATTTAATTCTATACAGTCAATTTTAAGTTCATTTATATATGGATGGAAGGAGGAAAAATGGGAATCTTAACGGAGGCTCTTGTTTCATCACCATATTGTATTAGAGTGATAATTACTGGCATTGTTGTGATTGGTATTACTTTTTATATTAGGAACTCTAAATATTGGATTCCTAATATGGAAAAATACGACGGTTCTTCTGAGCCCCTCATATTGGCTGCTATTTTGATCTTTGCAGTTTGTTTTCTTTTGATTTGGGGTCCGCTTTTGCCCCTCTAGGCCATAACCTCTCCGAATAAAATAATAGCCACTGCCCCCTTGATGCGTAAGGGGGTTTTCTTTTGATATACTGTGGCTACTTGTTCTGTTAGAATTTCGTTATAATTTGATAAGCGCAGACAGGAATAGGGGCAATCATATATTTAATATGTCTATCAATAATAGTAAAAATTCTATCGGAGTGTCTCAAAGCGTACTCTATCGCAAATACAGGCCTCAAAAATTTTCCCAAGTCATTGGGCAGGATCACGTAGTAAATGTGCTTCAGGGCGCGATAAAAGAAGGAAACTTCTCCCACGCCTATCTTTTTTCAGGTTCCCGTGGAACGGGGAAGACAAGTGTTGCCCGCATATTCTCTTCGGAAATCGGATGCAGCGGAAACGACCTCTATGAAATAGACGCGGCATCAAACCGCGGCATTGATGATGTGCGGGCGCTTCGCGAATCGGTTTCCAGCTTTCCGTTTGATTCAAAATGTAAAGTCTACATTATTGACGAGGTGCATATGCTTACCAAAGAAGCCTTCAACGCGCTTCTGAAAACTTTGGAGGAGCCGCCGGAATATGTCGTCTTTATTCTCGCGACGACGGAAATGGAAAAACTTCCGGAAACTGTCATTTCCCGCTGCCAAACATTCACGTTCAAGAAACCGAATCAGGAGACTCTTAAAAAAATGATTACGGATGTGGCAAAAAAAGAAGGGTACTCGCTTGAGCCTTCGTCTGCTGATTTGATCGCGCTTCTTTCAGAGGGCTCTTTCCGAGACGCGTTGGGAATTTTGCAAAAAGTAATCACATCTTCAAAGGACAAAAAAGTTTCCGTTGAAGAAGTGGAAATGGTAACCGGCGCGCCGAAATCCGGGCTTGTAAACACGGTCATAAAAAGCATTTCCGAGAAAAAATTGCCGGACGGACTTATGGCTCTCAAGAAAGTGGCGGAGGGGAATATTGATATGAAGGTATTTTTGAAACTCCTTCTCCGCAATGTTCGCTATGTGTTGCTTTTGCGGTTTGCTCCTGAAATGGAAAAGGAAATCAAAGAAGAATTAACGGACGAGGACTTTAAGTTTTTAAAAGACTTGAGCAAGAACAAGGATTCTAATATTTCATCAGCTACGCTTTACACTCTTTTGACTGCGTACGAAAACACGCAGTATTCATACATTCAAACGCTCCCACTTGAGCTTGCGCTTATTAAGATAATCGGGCATTCTGAATAACACATTGCGGGATCGTCTAATGGTAGGACATCGCCCTTTGAAGGCGAGTATCTTGGTTCGAGTCCAAGTCCCGCAGCACGAATTTTTAACGAGCGAAGCGACTATAAAAATTCAGTGTCCTGAGGAGTCCTCGACGAAGGGCAGGGAAAGAAGCGAAGCGATGCAGTCCTGATGAGGAGTCCTCGACGAAGGGCAGGGGACAAATGCAATCTAATGTCCTGAGGAGTCCTCGACGAAGGGCAGGGAAAGAAGCGAAGCGACGCAGTCCTTGAGAAGTCTTCGACGAAGGGCAAGGGACAAATGCAACCCAATGTCCTGAAAAGCTTTGCTTTGAAGGGCAGATGAAATATGTATTTTGTATATCTTATAGAATGCAGTGACGGTTCATTCTACACAGGAATAACAACTGATGTAGAACGTCGCTTTAATGAACACAAGAATAAAATGGGCGGGCACTACACAAGTTCCAAAAAAGTTGTACGTGTTGTGTATACAGAGGAACATCCTAACAGGTCATCGGCTTTAAAAAGAGAAGCTGAAATCAAAAGTTGGCGCAGAAAAAAGAAATTGAATCTAATATGTGCCACTATGACAAGGACTGCAAAACATCGACCTAAAAGAAGGACTTAGAATTATGGAAGAAACTAATAAAGTGAAATATCGAGGTTGAACCTCGATAAAAAAGAACCTCGATAAAAAACCTCGATAAAAACTCGATAAAAAAACACTGAACTTTGCAAAGCCGAATGTACAAAGCGAACTAGACTGTTTTGTTATTTTGCTATAATTTTTGAGAATGGGAATACCAATTTTAAAATTCAGAGAGGTAGACAAAGAGCGTTTTGAAGAAATCAAAAACGGTGTTAAAGCCATAGAAACACGCGCCGGAACAAAAGAGTATCAATCTATTGAAGCGGGGGGTGAAATCAAGTTTGTGTGCGGTAACGATGTTTTCTCTAAAAAAATACTTAGAAAATACCACTGGTCGACCATTGAGGATATGCTTACCGAAGTCCCAATAAAAAAAGTTATGCCTAACTTGAATAGTGCCGAACAAATAAGAAAAAGATATGCTTCGTACCCCGACTATTTAGAGAAGATAGAAGAATACGGAATTCTGGGTTTTGAGCTTATTTAAAAATCTCAACTTTGTGAACTTTGGAGGCTCAACCTCCAAGTAGGGCATTCAGATAATTTCAAGGGTGTAATTACGTTCGTAATTACGTTCGTAATTATGTTTATGATAGTATACACATACTCGAAAATTTGGGAAAACAAAATGCTCAAACATACCAAGAAATACATAAAAAAACGCACAAATATATGGTTTTTGAAATTGGCTGTTTTCGCACTTATATTGCTGTTGCCGATTGCCGTGCGGGCAGCAACAGACGTCTCTGGCGCAACTATTACATCAGATACTGTGTGGAATGCCGAGGACAGTCCGTATTACATAAGCGACTCTACTATCGTAAGCGTTCAAGACGGTGCCACTCTTACCATTGAAGAAGGCGCGATTGTGAAGTTTGGGGATAATGCCAGAATGTATGTCCGTCAGACCGGCGTCTTAATCGTGAATGGCGCTACCGAAAATCCTGTATTTTTTACTTCGCTCAAGGATGACAGCGCGGGTGGTGATACAAATGGAGATGGTTTTTCGGAAGGGGCGCCGAATGACGAATGGTTGGTTGACCTGTCTAAATATAGCGGTCCCCATAAAATTAAAGGGCTTGTGTGGAAATACAGTAATGACGGTTTGCGGGCTACGCGCGCGGATACTGTTTTTGAAGACACGCATTTTCTTGATTCAGTTCGTTCTGTTATCGCGAATAATGGAACGTATGAATTTAAAAATATTACGTTGAATAATGTTAACGACGGCTTGTCCTGTGGCGGGGGTGGAACCTGCTTGTTCTCCGATATTACTATTGAAAATCTTACTGGTGGCTCGGGAATTACAGTCGGAAACGCGACCGCGACATTTGAAAATATAACTGTTACCAACGCGGGGTCGGGATTGGCAATCAACATAAGTGTCAACGCGATCGCGAGTGCGAATCGCGTGTTTCTTTCGGGTGGAAGAGTTGGAATTGAGGTCAGCGCCGGAAGCGGCGAGCGAGGACATCTTGAATTAGCAGACGCCGTGATCCAAGATTTTATTATCGCAGGTGTGAAGTTAACAGGTGGCTCGGCGAGTATCGCGAGCACGACCATTACGAATAATTTTGATGGTGTGCTAGGCGTCTGCGCCGGAGTTTTTTCTTGCGACATCCGACCGATTCTTGAAATTCATGACAGTTCTATCGCCGGAAACTCAAACTACGGCGTCAATTTTTACTCCAGTTTGCCGTCCGCAAACCCTGATATCGCGGATGCCACCAATAATTGGTGGGGAGATGCGTCCGGACCGAGAAATCCCGTGAACCCTTTGGGCACGGGGGACGGAGTTGTCGGCGACGTTGATTTTGACCCATGGCTTACCGAGTATCCTCTTAATATTCTCGCGCCGGAATGTTGTTCAAGTGTTCTGTTTTTGCCGGGACTTGAAGCAAGTCGCTTGTACAAACCCGACTATAGCGGCGGCACGGATATTCTTTGGGAACCTAATAACAACGGCGATGTTGAAGCGCTCTTTTTGGATGAAAACGGACAAAGCGCGCGTTTTGATATTTACACAAAGGACGTGATTGGCGAGGTGCGCGCGTTTGGGTTTATTCCTCTTTGGAATATTTACAAGTCGTTTCTTTCCGATTTGGAAACTTGGAAAAACGACGAGCGTATTATCGCCGATTATTCGACCGTGCCATACGATTGGCGGCTCTCGCTTAATGACATTCTCTCTTATGGGAACAAAGTGGACGAAAAAATTTACTATTCTGGAGATTTGCGGGCGACTAGCACTCCTTACATTATTCAGGAACTCAATCGGCTCGCTGAAACGTCAAAGACGGGAAAAGTGTCTATTGTTGCTCATTCAAACGGGGGACTGGTAGTAAAGTATTTGCTGAAAAAACTTGAAAATGAAAACAGCCCGCTTCTTGAAAAAATTGACAACGTATTTTTGGTGGCGGTTCCGCAAGCGGGAACGCCGATGGCGATAGGCGCGCTTCTTCACGGCTTTGACCAGGGTTTGCCTAAAGACTGGTTTGACGCGGTGGTTTCAAGGAGCACGGCGCGCGAGTTTGCGCAGAATATGCCGGGCGCGTATCCTCTTTTACCATCCGCTTCGTATTGGCTGGGTGAAGGCGGAGGAATAACCACGCCTCCCATACGGTTTGAAGGTAGCGGGTACGAACCAATAGACGATGCTGTGGCTGAATACGGCGATACAATAGATACGAAGGAGGAACTTTGGAGTTTTCTAAAAGGCGAGGAGGGCGATGGCAGGGAATCCCCGCTATTTTCCGATTTGTCATCGCCGGAAGTATTGAACGAACAATTGCTCGCGTACGCCGATAGCGCGCATAATGAAATAGACGATTTTATTCCGCCTTCGCGTATTGATATTTACGAAATTGCCGGCTGGGGCGAGGAGACGTTGTCGTCAATAGTTTATAAAGGGAAAAATAAATGCGTTTCTTATTTGCCGATTGGGGATAACTTTTTCTGTGAGGAAAGCGAACTTGTGTGGGATTATAAACCTAAGCTTGTTGTTGACGGCGATGGGATAGTTGTTACGCCGAGCGCTCTTGCTATGAGCACTTCAAGCCCGAACGTTAAAAGGTGGTGGGTGAATTTGAATAGTTACAACAATGTTTTATCTAGTGGTATTCATGTTCCAAGGGAGCACAAAAACATTTTAGAAATTCCACAGCTAGTTGAGCTCATAAAAAACAAAATTGAGGGGACGACTACCACTCCGCAATTTGTTACCGATTACCAGCCATCGGTGGGAGAATCCGACAACCGCTTGTATTTCTATCTTCACTCTCCTTTGGGTATGACGGCTGTAGACAGTTTTGGAAACACACTTAGTTCAACGACATCGGCTATACCCGGGGGAAGGTATAAACACTTTGGAGAAGTCCAATATATCTCCATACCAAAACAAGCTGCTCCTGTTATAAATCTTTCGGGATTCGCGAGCGGGTCCTTTGACCTTGAAATAGAAGAATCTTCCAATGGCGTTATTATTGCCGCGACTATGTTTGAATCAATACCAGTTGCGACCACAACGAAAGCGTCAATATCTTTTCCTCTTGGCACCATAGAGAACGCGTCTTCTCTTGACGTGGATTTTGACAATGACGGAGAAACGGACATTTCGCTTGAGCCCGTGATCGGAGGCACTGTAACCTTACCCCCGATTCCTGTTGATGACATTCCTCCCGAAGCGAGAATCGGTTTTTCTATGGAAAAGAACGGCATAGAAATAACGGGCATTGACGAAACAACGCAAGAACCCGTGGTTTTGTTTGGAGATAAATCCACCACGATAACGGACGAGTGGGGGAACACCCTTGCAGTTAGTTATGATTTGGCTGAAAAGAAACGCCAGTCTTTAATTTCTCTGAATTTGCTCACGTACGGAACAACGACGAAGGCGGTGTATAATGAAAATGCGTTCGCAAGGTACCATTACGCGAAACACCCAAGAACAGGAAAGTCTTTAATCTTTATTTCCCATTTAAAAACCGTAATGGACAATCTCATCGCTATTTATGAACCATCAAGAGATAGGACAAAAATAATATCTGTTTCAAAGAACACTAATGACATCAATCTTGAATCTGTTGAGAAAAAACTACCAAAAGGTGCGATAATAAGAGAAATTATAAACGGTTTGGTGATTCCCTATTTGGAAACAGAAAAAGGCGAGGTTATTATTAAGTATTAATTAAATTTATGAAGTCTTTAAGTAAAAAAATTGTGTTTCTCTCTCCCATCCTTGCTCTGGTAATATCGTACATATTACTTAATCCTGTTAAATTTGGTATTTGTGTAGAAACATATACATTTGGTGATTATGTGGGATGTTTTGACAAATTCTCGGAATTATTGGGGACAATTTTACTTGTTGTCTCTTTCTTAACATTACCCTTCTCACTTGCCACTTTCTGGATGAAAGAGGAAGTATTCCAAAGCT
>JAGLPS010000018.1 GCA_023137185.1 Minisyncoccota bacterium | reverse complement strand
TTCTCAAAGCGCGCAAACGCGCGAGGGGGTAAAGGGGCAGAGGTTTCTTTTGTCGAGTCAAATTATCGAGGTTCAACCTCGATAATCCTCAAAAGGTGCGATAATAAGAGAAACTGTAGACGGTTTGGTGATTCCCTATTTGGAAACAGAAAAAGGCGAGGTTATTATCAGGTATTAAAAATTTTTTATGAAGTTATCAATAAAAAAAGCTGTTCTTTTTTTTGGTATTGTATTGCTCGCGGTGCTTCTTTTGGCGATGGAGGAATTAGGGTTTTGCCGCCAATTTTTAGATATGGGATGTTTTATACCGGCGTCTGACACTGTAGAAAATGTTCTTTTTATTCTTTTGATTACTTTACTGCCCTTCTCCCTCATTACATACCGTATGAAAGAGGAAGTATTCCAAAGCTGGTTTAAATTCGCGGTGTGGTATGTTCCAGCTATGGCAATTGGTTATCTTCTGTATCCGGGACGCGGACCAAGTCATAGCTTTGGTGTTGGGGGGACATATGCGGATACGTTTAACCTTATGCTCTATACTTTTGTCATTTCAATCTTCGTGATTGTTTCAATAGTGAGAATTCTCAAAGCGCGTAAGCGCGCGAGAGGGTAGCGGGTTTTGCCACTTGGAGTCAATTTGGAAGTAACTTGGAAGCTTATAGCTTTCAAGTACAACACAGCCTACGCGAAGTCTTAAGTGCAAGACTGCCGAAAGGCGGCGGCGGGGGTGTTGACAGTGTATTTCACTTTTGGTACACTATTGTTATATTTATGAAAAGCAAGAAAAACCTGTTGGAACAGTTAAATAATTTACCCCATTTCAATAAGAATATGGTACATCAGCTTGGCAGTCAGCTTGGGCTCAAAAATGGCACGGTCAACACTTATATTAGTCGTTTTTTGAAGCGCAAGGATATTTTATCGCTTAAAAATGGCTTGTATATCT
Source organism: Minisyncoccota bacterium (assembly GCA_023137185.1). Lineage (GTDB taxonomy): Bacteria > Patescibacteriota > Minisyncoccia > Phycocordibacterales > JAGLPS01 > JAGLPS01. The sequence continues at coordinate 48,794 of JAGLPS010000018.1, read as the reverse complement.
CATCTGATTTTTTTGCGAAAAATAAAAGTGATATTTCGTACTCTTTTTATATCGCCAACATTCTCCGTACTCCATCGTATGTAAGCTCTTGGGCTGCGCTTCAATATTATAACCTTACAACAGAAGTTATACGTTCAATTACATCAATCACGCCGAAGGTAACGAGAGATTACGAAACAAAAGTTGGAACCTTTTCATATCAGTCAATAAAAAAAGAATTTTTTTCGGACTTTTCACTTGTGAAAGGAAAATTTGATTTTTTTATCGCTTTTCCGTCAAAAGCGTTGTTTGATTTATTATATTTTAGAACGAATCAGTTTCGTGGAGTATCTGTTGATGAGATTAAGAAAATGATTGAAGAATTGCGAATAGATATTGACGAGATGAACAAAGAGGAACAGGAAAAATTCTACGAAAAAATTAAAAAACACATCTTATGAGTGACCAGATACTAACAGTCCTGAAAAGCAACCTTGACGGTCTTTCGGCCTACGGCTTTAGCGTTACTGATCCCGAGACGCGGCTCAATGCTCTTAAAGAAGAGTTGCAGTTTTATGTTCTCGATTTCATCTATCACCATCCCGAATACAACAAATGGATAATGTATGGCGGTTCGGCACTCCGTATTTGCTATGACCTTGATCGTATGTCCGTAGACTTGGATTTTGAGGTAAGCCACAAGATTGATAACGATTTTCTCAATGGACTCAAAGAAGAAGCCGAAAAACACTTTGCAAAAGTTTACAGTATTGACTCGGAATTTTTGAAAATCTCTATTACAAACAATCGAGGTATAACACTTAAATTCCGAGCTGGTAGTTTGATAGAGGGCTACGCTTCCGAATGGATCTACGTGAAAATTGACCTCAATCCGTTTACTCCACCCGGCGACGTTGTGACAGAGAGAATGCCACAGAATCACGGACAGCTGTCGTTTGTAATTCGAACATACAACCTTTCTTCTCTCATGGCGAGTAAAATTGCTGCGATCTTCTTGCGCGGGACACGAGGTGTGGGAGAAGCTATATACGAAGAAAAAGGACGTGATATTTACGATTTGCTCTGGTATATGAACAAGAAAATCGTGCCCGACCTCGACTATCTAAAAGCAAAAAATGTCGCTGAAGCGAAAGACTATCGGACATTATTTACTAAACTTGCGGTGAAGATGAATAATGTAAGCGAGGAAAATCTAAAAAATGATTTAACACCGCTATTTTTTGATTCTCGGTTTGTCACAAACTGGCTCGCAAATTGGCACGACACATTCTTTCAGTTACGCGATTCGTATAAAATCAGAACTGTGTCAAAGTTTGAGGGGGTGCGTGTTTTTGAAGATTTTTGCACCGATGTGTTCTCCTTTATTTTTGAATACAGTACAAAAGAGGGTAACCGCGTGCGTATTATATGCAACTTGAGCGAGTACTGGTTTCTTTTCAAAGACATCGAAGTTTCATTCCCGATTAACAATATAGTGAGTGACAACATTGAGTTTTCAACAAATGGTTCTAGCAGCAGGTCGACATCGGAGAAAAAACAGAAGGAATATGCATCATTGTTCTACGAGAAAATTGAGATCTATTTGAAGAAAATTAACTATGAAATTGTTGGCGACACCCTGACAACAAAACTTGTTCGTGTTACTGCTGATAACCTAAACCAGAAAGAGCAGATTGTTCTTCGGAAAGAAGATCTAATCAGATGCGATTTTGATGATTTACTAAAATAAATACGAACAATCTTTTCACCACATACATTCAATCGGTTTCACAAGAGAGATTATCGAGGTTCAACCTCGATAATCCTCAAAAAGTGCGATAATAAGAGAAATTATAAACGGTTTGGTGATTCCTTATTTGGAAACAGAGAAGGGCGAGGTTATTATTAGGTATTAATTAAATTTATGAAGTCTTTAAAAAGAAATGTTCTAATACTTTCAATTGGTTTAATTGCGTTAGTCTTTGTGTTTTCAAGCGCGGAAAAAATTGGATTATGCGCTCCAATATATTTAATTACACATTCAATGCGAACCTGTAGATATTTTTTTGACTCTTTAGCTAGATTTCTGTTTTTAGTATCGCCTCTAATCCTTCTCTTCTCCCTCATTACATACCGTATGAAAGAGGAAGTATTCCAAAGCTGGTTTAAATTCGCAGTGTGGTATGTTCCAGCTATGGCCATTGGTTATCTTTTGTATCCGGGCGGAGGAAATAACAGCCTCGGCGTTGTCAGCGGAGCGTACGGAGATATGTTTGATATGCTTATCTACATTATAGCCGTCTCAATCTTCGTGATTGTTTCAATAGTGAGAATTCTCAAAGCGCGCAAACGCGCGAGGGGGTAGGGAGAATTATCGAGGTTGAACCTCGATAATTGGAAGTGGAGCCTTCAGATAATTTCGGGAACGTAATTACGGCGCGTTGCAAGATGAAATTGAACTAATTTTTATCAAAAATGTCAGAAGTATTTAGACATTACCTGATTCCCTTGATTTTGGGGGATATTTGTGTTAGTGTTACTTAATGAAGGAGAAGAGTACCGAACAAGACCCTCATTTGATTGGAACGACTGTTTCAGCTTTTGTTCAATACTACAATAGCAATATCCCAGAGACTTTCCCCCGAGCATCTTTATCCGCTCTCGAGAAATTTAAAGTCGCGCATCCTGGACTTTTTAAGGGAAAAGGCGATTGGATTATCGATAAACACCGAAAAAAACTTATGGACTGGCTTGCATCCTATAGTCAAGAAAAATAGGTTTTTTAAGTGCTTAGATGGTCAGAAAACTCAAGTACTCTTTGCTTTTTGGTCTGTAAAAGCGCAGACTCTTTAATGGCTTTAATAATTAAAACTATAATATATGGGAAATTTTAACAGAGGAGGTGGAGGCGGTCGTTTTGATGGCAACAGGAGAGGTGGCGGATTTGGCGGAAGAGATTCCGGACGTGGTGGAAATTTTAATAGAGGCGGAGGAGGAGGCAAGTCGTGGGATAAACCGACTGTAATGCACAGGACAACTTGCAGTAATTGCGGCAAGAGTTGCGAGGTTCCTTTTCGCCCAACCGGCGCAAAACCTGTCTACTGCAATGACTGTTTTAGCAAAAATAAAGGAGATGCTCCTTCAGGCAATTTTTCAAAAAGAAGCTTTGAACGAGCGCCTTCTTCTCAATCCGGCGCTGGAGACAGACGAATTGATGAGCTTAAAAAACAGCTAGAACTTGTAAATACTAAGCTTGACACTCTACTCAAGGCTGTGGAAAAACCAGCTCGTGTTAAGGCGCCTGTTAAAACATCCGCCAAAGCGCCAGTTTCCGCAAAAAAGTCCACTGAAACAGAAAAAACGACTTTGAAAAAATTGGTAAAAAAAGCTACAACGAAAGCCGCTAAGGTAAAAAAGAAATAAAGATTTCTCGAAATAAGCCCCCGCCAGCGGCTGGCGGGGGCTTATTATTTAGAAAAATATGGAAATTCGCAACATCGCAATCATAGCCCACGTTGACCACGGCAAGACGACGCTTACCGATGCTTTGATGCGCCAAACGGGGGCTGTTGCCGAAGGAGTCTCAATGGACTCCAATGATTTGGAACTAGAGCGCGGAATTACCATTTACGCCAAAAACGCGGCTATTTTTTATCCCTCGGAAACCTCCGAACGTCCCGTAACGAAAATAAATATCGTTGATACTCCCGGCCACGCCGATTTTGGCTCGGAGGTGGAACGCGTATTGCGCTCCATTGATTCCGTGCTTTTGGTTGTTGATGCTCAAGAAGGACCGATGCCGCAGACTCGCTTTGTGTTAAAAAAATCTCTTGAGCTTGGTCTTAAACCGATTGTCGTTATTAATAAAATAGACAAACAAGCGGCAAACCCCGCCCTCTGCGAAGAGCATGTGTTAGAACTTTTCCTTGAACTTGGCGCGTCAAATGAGCAAGCGAATTTTCCCGTCGTGTACGCCATTGGCCGCGATGGTGTCGCAAAACTTAAACTTGAAGACGAGGCGAAAGACCTGACTCCGATTTTGGAAACTATTCTCAAATATGTCGCTCCCGCGTCAAAGGCTTCTTCCGACGTGCCGCTTATGCTTCAGCCGTTCAACCTTGGCTATGACAATTATATGGGGCGGCTTGCCGTGGGACGCGTATATGAAGGAACTGTTTTGCCCGGACGAAACGTATTTGTTAAAAAACCAAATGGCGAAACCCGAACTGGAAAAATCACAAAAATTTTCACATTCAAAGGTTTGCAGAGAGTTGACGCTGAAAAAGCGGAGGCAGGGGATATTGTTCTCATCGCGGGGCTTCCGGATATTGATATCGGAGAAACAATTACCACAAACGAGAATGCCACTCCATTGCCCGCGATTGCCGTTGATGAACCGACAATAAAACTTAATTTTCTTGTCAACAATTCTCCATTTGGAGGGCGGGACGGAAAATTTGTCACTTCGCGGCAGATACGAGAACGCTTAGAGCTTGAACTTGAGGTAAACGTCGGTTTGCGTGTTGATTTTTCTTCACAGGACAGTTTTGCCGTTTCTGGACGCGGGGAACTTCACATCGCTATCTTGCTTGAAAATATGCGACGTGAGGGATATGAACTTCAGGTTTCTCAACCGCAAGTAATTATTCGCGAAGAAAACGGAGTCAAACTTGAACCGTTTGAAGAAGTTATTGTTGACACTCCGACCGAATATCAGGGCGCTGTTATAGAGCGTTTAAGTATGCGCGGTTTTATCATAAAGAATATCAATGCGCATGGAGAAGTTATTCGTCTTTTCTTCGAAGGTCCGACACGGGGACTTTTGGGGTACCGCAATCAGTTTGTGATTGATACCAAAGGAGAGGGGATTCTTTCCTCGCGCTTTTTTGGTTTCAAACCATACGCGGGAGAAATTAGAAAACGGGTGGTAGGTTCAATGATATCTATGGTGTCAGGCAAGGCGCTCGGTTTTTCTCTGTGGAATTTGCAAGAACGCGGCATATTATACATCGGTCCCGCGACAGAAGTGTACGAAGGAATGGTGATTGGCAATACGGCAAAAGGAGAGGAAATGTCGGTAAACCCGACCAAAGGAAAACAGCTAACAAACATTCGCGCGGCGGGGTCTGACGAAGCTATCAATCTTGTGCCACCGTATAAACTTACTATTGAGCGGGGATTGGAAATAATGTCGGAAGATGAATATTTGGAAATTACTCCAAAAAATGTGCGATTACGCAAACAATACCTTACCGAACTTAGTAGGGCTAAAATACGCAGAAAGGAATAATATACGAACTTAAAACTGGCTCCAACTTTGTGCCTAATGGTCGGGCAGGCAGATAGCCAGTAAACAAGAATAGTTTGGTGTTATAATAAAATTATTATAATAACTAATAAAAACTATGAAAATTTTTAGAACCTGGACATTTTGTTGGTGGGAGGTAGGTATTATTAAGCTCTGCCTAATTTCACTGGGTATTTTGTTTGGACTCTACTTCTATGACTGTCTTGTCGGTCTTATATGGTTATGGTGGACATTGTTTGCGGTTACTTCAATCTACTTTATTGTTCGTATGGTAAAAGAGGAACAGCGAGAAGCGAGGGAAAGAAAAATTCAAACTGTACTTTAGTTTACGGTTTCATTAAATATCTATGAAGGGTTATGTGATAAATATAGAAAACGCTTCGCTTGAAAATGAAAATTTTCGGAAAGTTTTATATACGGCAAAAAACAGTCAACTTGTGCTTATGAGCCTGAAGCCGGGCGAAGATATTGGAGAGGAAGTTCATCATCTTGACCAGTTTTTCCGATGCGAAGCAGGAGAAGGAAAAGCGATTCTTGATGGCGTGGAGCATTCCATAAAAGACGGGTTTGCGGTTGTTGTGCCTGCCGGCATTTTGCATAACATTGTTAATACCTCTCAAACGGAGGCGATGAAACTTTATACTTTGTATTCTCCGCCGAATCATCGCGATGGGGTTTTACATAAAACTAGGGCGCAGGCGGAAGGAGATGAAGAAGAATTTGACGGAAAAACCACCGAGTAATTTTCTTTTTTGGATTTTTGGACACTCAGTGTTCAAAAGCCGTAAAATTATTACACCACATTTGGAAGCTCTACTTGGAAGCTCGGCTTCCAAGTAGAGCTTCCAAGTAAAATGTCGTTCCAGAGAATTGAAAGAAAGTGTTACCAACGCTTGGAAGACGCGTATTAATTTCGCCGTAAGGCAAAAGCAGTGCTATAATAAAGACAATATGAATATAGTTCTAACTTGGCTCAAGAAGCCAGCAGTGTATGTTTCTCTTATTATTCTGCTTCTTGTTGGATGGGGAATCGCGGTTTTAAATCGTCCGGAAGAACCAAATATTGTTACTGTTTTTGCAGAGCGTACTGATATAGAGCAAATTGTAAGCGTGACAGGGAGCGTGAAGGCCGCTTCGTCCGCCAATCTTGCCTTTGAAAAAAGCGGGCGGGTTAATCATATATACATAAAAGTGGGATCGCTTGTGCGAGCTGGCGAGGTATTAGTCACTTTAAATAATACGGATTTGGTTGCTCAACTTAATCAAGCTAACGCGAGTACAAAAGCGGCGGAAGCAAAACTAGAACAACTCAAAGCGGGAGGTTCCCCTGAAAGCATCGCAGTTGCGAAAGTGGAATTGCAAAACGCGAAAGATACTTTGCGAGACGCGAAGAAGACAGCGTTCGATACTTTTAATGAAACTATCACTACGATTGATAATGCTATTCGTAATAATGCTGATGGATTTTTCAGCAACCCGGAATCTTCTTCTCTAGATTTTAACCTCACTGTTACGTCCAGTCTAGAAACAACACTGGAAAATCAACGTATAGGGATGCAGACAGTACTGAATGAAAATGCGATTATCTTATTTGATGAGACAGCCGATTTTAGCACATTGCTTTCAAAAGCTAAGGATAATTTAAACCAAGTAAAGATGTTTCTTGATAATCTAGCTTCGGCTGTTAATACTCTTGTGGCAAATGCGGGTTTAAGTCAGACAACCATAGATGCTTACAAATTAACGGTATCTACCGCTCGTTCAAATATAGACACCCAAACTGCAGCCGTAACAACTGATGAAAAATCAATTAGAAGCGCGTGGGCAACAGTAACTCTTGAAGAATCGCAATTAATTCTCGCGGAAAGTCCTGCGCGGCCAGAAGAAATAAAAGCCCAGGAAGCAGCGGTAGAACAAGCGGAAGCCAATTCCGCGAACATTTTAGCACAACTCTCTAAAACGGTTCTACGCTCGCCTATCAGTGGGGTAGTAACGCAGAAAGAAATTGAAATTGGCGAAATCGCTTCTCCAAATAGCATAGTGGTGTCTGTGATTTCTGCTGACAAATTTGAAATTGAAGCGGATATTTCCGAGGCTGATATAGCTAAAGTCCAGCTTGATAATACAGCGGAAATTACTTTGGATGCTTTTACGGAAGACCAAAAATGGACGGGAAAAGTAATTAGAATCAATCCTGCGGAAAAGATAATTTCAGGAGTTGTCTATTATGAAACGGCTATTACTTTTAACAAACTTGACCCAAAAATCGCTTCAGGAATGACCGCTAATGTTGATATTTTGACGGCGTCAAAAGAAAATGTTTTGTCGGTTCCGCAAAGGGCTGTGATACAAAAAAACGGCAATAAAATAATTAGAGTTTTGGTTAATGGGGAAGTTAAAGAGCAAGAAGTTCAAATTGGTTTGCGCGGCAGCGATGGAGAAATAGAAGTTATTTCCGGTCTTAAAGAGGGTGACGAAGTCATTACGTTTATTGAAAAAAGTGATTAAAGCCGAAAATTTAAAAAAAGAGTACCGTAATGGTGAAATAGTAACTAAAGTTTTGCAGGAAATTTCTTTTGAAATTAAGCAAGGTGAGTTTGTGGCGATAATGGGACCGTCTGGTTCGGGCAAATCGACTTTAATGCACATTTTGGGATTTTTGGATAGGGCGACTAGCGGCGATTACCATTTTGAGGGTAGGGAAATAACGAAGTTAAAAGACGATGAGCTGGCTTTTTTGCGAAATGAAAAAGTCGGTTTTGTTTTTCAGTCGTTTAATTTATTGCCGCGGACAACGGTTTTGGACAATGTTAAATTGCCGTTAACTTATTCGCATAGTAAAAAAAATGTTGACGAAATAGCAAAAAAAGTTTTAGAAAGTGTCGGATTGGGACATCGTTTGAATTATTATACCAATCAAATATCAGGCGGAGAGAAACAAAGAGTCGCTATCGCGCGGGCATTGGTGAATAATCCATCAGTGATTTTTGCCGACGAACCGACAGGAAATTTGGATTCAAAATCAGGCGTACAAATAATGGAGATTTTACAAGATCTTAACGAGCAGGGGAATACGATTATTTTAGTTACGCACGAAACTTATACTTCAGAGCATGCCAAAAGAATTATTAAAATTAGAGATGGAAAAATAGAAGACGATTATTCAGTGGCGAAAAGAAGACTGGCAAGAGACGGGGAAGTGTTGAAATAACATATTTTATGTTTAACCAGTATAGGCAATGTTTTAAAGTTTCTATCAGAGCACTTCTGGCCAACAAGGTTAGAAGTTTTTTGACTATGACGGGAATTATTATTGGTGTTAGCGCAGTGATTATTATTATGGCAGTCGGAGCAGGCGCTCAAAGCTTGATTTTGGCGCAGGTAAAAACATTGGGCACTGATTTAATTGGCGTTTTGCCCGGCAAGGCTGAAGAGGACGGACCGCCTGCTTCAATAATGGGAATTATAATCACTACTTTAACTTATGATGACGCCGTGGCTATGGCTGAATCTAAAAATGTTCCGAATGTTACAGCGGTTGTCGCCTATACCAAAGGCACCGGCACGGCTGTTTGGGGGGCGAATAGTTATGACACTAATTTGAGCGGATGTACGACAGGTTATATGGAAGTTGAAAGTGGCGAAGTGTTGAATGGCAGGTTTTTTAATAAAGAAGAAGAAAAGGATTTGTCTCGCGTGGCTGTTTTAGGAAGTACGGTAAAGGAAGAGCTTTTTGGCGAATCAGAAGCGGTAGGACAAAAAATTAAAATCAAAAAGCAGAGTTTTGAAGTTATTGGAGTTATGAAAGAGAGAGGCACAGTCGCTTTTCAGGATTATGATGATCAGATTTTTTTGCCGATTAAAACAATGCAGAAATTGGTAGCGGGGGTTCATCATCTTGGTTTGATAAGGGCGAAAGTCGATGATGAAGAAAATATAGCAATAGCTGTTAGCGATATTGAGGCGCTTTTGCGCGAAAGGCATGGAATAATTGATTCAAGCGGACGCGGCGATGATTTTACCGTGCGCAACGCGGCTCAAGCATTGGATATGATAACTGTTATTACTGACGCTCTGCGTTATTTTCTCGCGGCAATGGCGGCTATGTCTTTGATTGTTGGCGGTATTGGCATTATGAATATTATGTTGGTCAATGTTACGGAACGAACGCGGGAGATTGGTTTGCGCAAGGCGGTTGGAGCCAATAATGCCGATATTTCAAACCAATTTTTGATGGAAGCAATTAGTGTAACATTATTGGGCGGTTTGATAGGCGTTATTATTGGAATTTTTATTTCTTACTTGATTGCTCTGGGGGCTCATTTTTTGGGTTATGAATGGGCATTTATTGTTCCACCTTTGTCAATTATTTTGGCTGTTGTCGTGTCAATGTTGGTTGGTCTGGTTTTTGGTCTATACCCAGCCCGCAAAGCCGCAAAATTAGACCCGATTGAGGCCCTGAGATACGAATGAAGTAACAGGTAACAGGTAACAGGTAACTAATAACAAATAATTATTAACTATTAACAAGTAACGGATGACAAGTAACAAATAACTACTAACGCTTAACAAATAACAGGTAACTATTAACTAATGTCAATACTTGCGATAATCAAAATTTCTTTAACCGCGATGTGGAATAACAAAGTCAGGACAGGACTGACTGTTTTAGGCGTGGTGATTGGTATCGCCAGTGTGATTATTGTTTTTTCCGCCGGTGAAGGAATTAATAGCTTGATTTTGGGCCAAATTGAATCCTTTGGCGGCTCGGATATGATTGAAACGGAAATCAAAGTGCCGAGTTCAAAAAAAGGAGGCGCCAGCGAAATGCAGTCAGGAACAAACTTGGCTATGGGCGTGCAGGTAACGACTTTAACTTTGGATGATGTAGACGATATTAATAAACTGCCTAATGTGGTAGACAGTTATGCCGGCATTATGGCGCAGGAGCAGGTGAGTTATGGTAATGAATTGAGAAAAGCCTATTTATTTGGCACCACTGCCAGTTTTATTGAACTTGATCAGAGCGAAGTTGAAAGTGGCAGATTTTTTACTGAAGCGGAAGACAAATCATTGGCGCGAGTGGCGGTTTTGGGCTACAAAATGAAAGAGAAACTTTTTGGCGAATCAGACCCGCTCGGTCGCTACATTAAAATTCGTAAAGAAAAATTTCGAGTAATTGGCGTGCTTGAAGAACGAGGCGCGGTGATGGTTATTGATTTTGACGATTTTATTTACGCGCCAGTAAGGACTTTGCATAAAAAAATTATGGGTATAGACCATGTTACTTTTACGATGCATAAAGTCGCTGATGTGGAAAAGATAGAGGATACGCAGGAGCAGATTCGTTATATATTGCGCGAAAACCACAATTTGCCGCATCCAGAAGGCCAAACTGACTGGATGGGTATGCCTAAAGACGATTTTCGCGTTGTTTCAATGACAGAATCAATGGAAATTATGGGAACGGTGACTGGCGCGATAACTTTATTATTATTGGCGATTGTGGCGATTTCTTTGATTGTGGGAGGAGTTGGAATTATGAATATAATGTATGTTGTTGTAAGCGAAAGGACTCGGGAAATCGGCTTGCGAAAAGCGGTCGGCGCGAAATACAGAGATATTATGATGCAGTTTTTAATTGAATCTATTTTAATTACTATTATCGGCGGTTTAGTGGGCATTATTTTCGGCGTTGCCGTTTCTTTTTTGATTTCATACGGAGCAAATTCTTATGGACTTGACTGGAATTTTGATGTTCCAATGAGAGCGTTTTTTGTTTCTCTTGGTTTTTCCGTTATTTTTGGCGTTTTATTTGGGCTTTATCCAGCGCGTAAAGCCGCTAGATTAGATCCGATTGAAGCATTACGTTATGAGTAGTACACTTTCTTATATATGAAAGATAATTATTATTTAATTTATAAATTATTATGATTTTATTTCACAAAAAAAACGGAGAAGGGCAGAGTCTTAAAGAAATTTTTCCACTGCTTGGGCTTACTCTTTTTCTCATAGCTTTATTTATGTTTGTTATGCCTCTGTATGGAGTCTGGCAGAAAGAGTTATCTGGTAAAGCTCAGTTGAAGGAAGCGGAATGGAGTCGTCAAATTCTTATTAAAGAAGCTGAGGCAAAAAGAGAAGCCGCTACACTTGATGCTCAGGCTGAAGTTGAACGGGCAAAAGGTGTTGCCGAAGCAAACGCCATTATTGCTGATGGGCTTAAGGGGAAAGAAGAGTATTTGCGTTATCGTTGGATTGAGGGTTTGAGAACCAATGATATGCAGGTGATTTATGTACCGACTGAAGCAGGGCTTCCTATTCTTGAAGCGCGGGATAATCGTTAAAATAGATATGTTTATTTTTAGAACGCTTATAAAAAAAGAAATTGTGGCAGAATTTCTTCCGCCAGCAAAACCCTCTCGAAAGGTTCTTATTCTTTGTGTAGGTCTTCCGTCATATCCCGGACGGCGTGACGAATTGATGGAGTTTTTTGCCCGAAAAGGATATTGGGTGTTTTTACCGAGATATCGGGGAACGTGGGAAAGCCGTGGAACATTTTTAAAAAAATCTCCGCATCTTGATATTCTTGACGTGATTGATGTACTGCCTAAAGGATTCAAAGATTTATGGAGTAAAAAAACGTACAAAATAAAAAATCCGAAAGTATACATTTTCGGCTCAAGCTTCGGATGTCCGGCCGCGATATTTTGTTCAAGAGACAAAAGAGTGGAAAAGATTGTTGCTCTTTCCCCTGTGATTGACTGGAGAGTAAAAAGTAAGGTTGAGCCGATGGATTGGCTTGGCGTCTTTATCAAATGTGGATTTGGGGGAGCGTATGTATTTAAAGATAAGGACTGGGCGCGGCTTTCAAAAGGAAAGTTTTATAATCCTATTTCAGAAATTGACACATTTGATTCCAAAAAAATATGTATAGTTCACGCGAAAGATGATAAAGTGGTTTCTTTCAAACCCACAGAAAAATTTGCCGCAAAACTTAATTGTAAGTTTATTCCTCTCAAAAAGGGCGGACATCTTTCTTTTTCAATTATTATGGAGCCGAAATTTTGGAAACAGATTAGAAACTTTTTGAAGTGAATTAAAGGTTGCGCTTTTCTATCCTTAAGGGTTAACATAGTAACATTATGCAAAATCAAATAATTTTATGGATTCAAGAGCATGGATTACAAATAGTTCTTATCTTTGCGGTTGCCTTAGTAGTTAGAAAATTCAGCTCGGTTTTTATTGAAAAAACAGTTCGCCGATTGATTGTTTCCGATAAATTTTTAGACAATAAAGAAGAAAAACAGCGCGAAGATACTATTATCAAAATTTTTGAAAACACTCTAGGGATTACCGTATGGATAGTCATAGTGCTTATGATTCTTTCCGAATTGGGGGTTGAAATTGGCCCTATCCTTGCTGCAGCAGGAATCGCGGGTGTTGCGATTGGTTTTGGTGGGCAATATTTTATACGAGACCTTATTTCAGGACTGTTTATTATTGTAGAAAATCAGTACAGAATAGGAGATGTTGTCTGTTTCAGTAAAATCTGCGGATTGGTGGAAGATGTAAGTTTGCGAAAAACAATTTTGCGTGACCTTGATGGAACCGTTCATCATGTCCCTCATGGGGAAATTACGACTGTTTCCAACCTGTCAAAAGAGTATGCTAGGGTGAATTTAAACATTTCAGTATCGTACGCGTCCGACTTAGAAAATGTGATAAAGGTAGTGAACAAAGTTGGCAAGGAACTCGCGGAAGATGGGGATTGGGAGGAACATATTAAAAAAGCCCCGCAATTTTTGCGAGTAGACGCGTTTGAGGATTCTGGAATCGCAATCAAAATTCTTGGAGAAACTAAACCTCTTAAACAATGGGACGTGACTGGAGAATTACGGAAACGGCTGAAAATCGCTTTTGATAAAGAGGGTATAGAAATTCCATTTCCACAACGCGTTATTCATACCGCTAAGCAGTAGTTGTTTTTGTTTTTTTGCCAAAAAATCTAAATAATTCTAAATGCTTATTTCTGGAACGGTGAAAATATTTGTGTCTGACTTTGAAAAATCAGTTGATTTTTATACTGAAGTAATAGGCTGTTTTCTTAAAGAAAAAGTAGGCAGAGTTTTTGCCAAAGTTGAAAAATCAGGACTCACTATTGAAATGCGCCCTTTTTCTGCCGAAGATGAAAAAGGGCGGGGTCTTACGATAGGGATAGGGGTATCAGACTTTGATGCGGTGTTGAAGAAACTCAATGAAAATGAAATTACTTTTTCGCGATTCAAAGATGAGGGGAGTACTCGTCTTGTCTCTCTCTCGGACCCTGACGGAGTTCTAATCTATCTTAGAGAAATGGCTTAGTAGAAGCATTTTACGGTATTTTTGCTTGCAACATTATTTTTTTGTGGTAGTATTTATACCAGAAAATTAAATTTGTTCATATAAAACCAAAAAGGGAGGTGGCAAAAATGCGATTAATAGAAAAGTCAGAAATAGAACAGGAGCGCGTATTGATGAAAGGTTATTATAGACGGCGAGCAATTGAGCATTTTCATAAGATGTCGGAATGGAAAAAATTCGTGGAACTTTTCCGGTATTTTTTGAAACCCCAAAAATCTATTCCGCAAGTCAGGGCGCGTAATCTTTTCTTCCTGTTTCCATATTCAAAAGAATATTACAACTTTGCTGAAATAGATTCTATTATGCGCTTTTCAAATTCCGAATCGGAATTTTTTATGCACTATGACGATACACAGTGGAAACAGGCGGTTGCAATGGTGTTAATGGAATTTAAACTGGCGACTATTCAGGAAGTACATAGCCATATCAGTTCATTCGGAGGGGTTCCTGCTGGACGTAATGACCTTATTTCTCTCTATCTCACGATAGGATCAAGTAATTTACCTAACAAGGTTATACTTGCTACCTTGCCTGTATTAGAAGGAAATAATCGAGTAATGTCTTTACAGCGATACGAATGTCCTATGTTTTCAGTCGCGGAGTCGGATTCATCAGAAACATGGTTTGGTGATTACTACCTGTTTGCCGCAATGATACCTCTTGGATAGGTTTTTCCACACCCCCTTCATATTTCTGAAGGGGGTGTTATATTTTTGTTATGGTTTCTAACGGAATGAAAAAAGAGTCAGAAATTATAAAGAAAGGAGGAGTAGGAATAATTCCAACTGACACTCTATACGGAATTGTCGCGTCAGCTCTCAATTCCAAAGCAGTTGAAAGAGTATATACGGTAAAAGGACGCAGGACAGACAAATCCTGTATTGTTCTTATTTCAAGTCTTAAAACTCTCGACTCTTTTGGAATTTTTTTATCAAACAATGTGCGAGCATTTCTTTTAAAGGTCTGGCCGGGAAAAGTAACGGTAATTTTATCCTGCGTCCGAGATGCGTTTTCATATCTCCATAGAGGGACAAGAACAATTGCTTTTCGTCTGCCGAAAGATGAAAGACTTATTTCTTTTTTGAAAGAAACTGGACCGCTTATAGCGCCGAGTGCAAACCCCGAAGGAAAAAATCCTGCTACAACGATAGAAGAAGCAAAAAAATACTTTGGCAATTCTATTGATTTCTATATGGACGGGGGAAAAAAGTCGTCTCTTTCGTCAACTATTGTTAAAGTTGGAGAAAACGGTCAGTATACTGTTGTTCGACAAGGAGACGAACAAATTTGACAGAAGCTAATTTTAGCTGTTAATCTATATTTTAGAATATAGGTCTCTCGCCCCGCCGTAGGCGGGGCGGTATTGACCTATAGTTTGACTTCGACCTGCCTACGGTAGGCAGGCTTGTATGCCATGAAAGCTCGGAAGCTTTCGCGGCATACTCGCTTGTCAAAATAAATGTACAAGTTTCCTTGAAACTGTTTTGAGAAAACAAAATTTTTTACAAAAAGGAGGGATTGTATGAAAGAGGGAATCAGTGGAAAGGAAAAAAAGAACAATGGGACAATTGCGCTTAAGCCGCAGGCGCTCAAATATTTTAGAAAAAGGAGAGAGGATTTATATTCGTTTCAAGATTTTCTAAAATGGGAATTTCTTGCCCGCTTTTCAAAAGAAATACGGCGACCTTTGTTAGATCAAGAAATACGCCTGATTATAGGTTTTGATGTTAACGCGGAAAGTGATAATAAAAAATACGAAATATGTACCGAGTTTGGGAAGCAAATGAAACCGGTACGATGGCTTGATTTAGGAGACCAGTTATTCATTCTTCTTGTCAAAAAAGGAATGTCAATGAAGCAGGCTATTAAGGAGCGCGGGAACAATTTGCGGGAATTTGGTTGTTATTTTCCAAACGGTGACAGATACAAGGTGTTTTCCGGTTCTCTTTATGGTAAAAATAAGCGATATTCACCTTTGGTGAAAGCCTACAAACGCTTAGGATATGGCTTTTCAAGAAAATCACTTGAAAAACTCCAAATTAAAGAAAAAGCGCTTATTGAAGAACAACAAAATTTCGGTTGGAATTCTACTGTATTTCATTTTCTTTGAGATGAAATACAAACCCGTTAGTTTATAAACTAACGGGTTTTTTATTGGAAGCCCCCACACCTACTTTTCCGTTGTCACAGTATTTTCAAGGATAATGTGAATGTAAAAAGTGTGGCTGTGCTTCCCGATATTGTGAATACATCGGCTTAGACGACAAAATACTACGGGAAAATAGGTGTGGGGGCAAAGCGGACGGCAAACTTTATTATGAAAGCTTCTTTTTAGTAGTTACAGTGAATTTTTGCGGTTAGTATTATACGGAACGCCACTTTGCACTGGCGTGCTTTTAATCAAAGAAATAACGTCGTCTTGACTGTCGGTGATGGTATACAAAGACATATCTTCCTCGTCAATCATTCCTCGTTTTAAAATTTCTTCCTTAAATAGTGTTTCCCACTTGTCCCAGTATGCTTTTCCAAACAATACTATTGGAACAGGTTTGATTTTTTTTGTTTGCACGAGTGTCAAAATTTCAAACATTTCATCCATCGTTCCGAATCCACCAGGGAAAAAAATATATGCTTCGGCAGAAAAAGAAAGGCAAACTTTTCTGATAAAGAAATAATAAAAAGCAGCTTCTTCGGCGACGTATGGATTTGTCGTTTGCTCTTCTAAGAGTTTGATATTAAGTCCCACCGAAATTCCTCCCGCTTCATATGCTCCGCGATTTGCCGCTTCCATAATGCCGGGTCCTCCTCCAGTAACGATCGAATAATTAAGTTCTTTGACAACCCTTGAAGCCAGCCCTTTTGCTTTTTCGTAATATTCACCTCCTTCTTTAACAAAGGAAGACCCAAAAAAGGTTACTGAAGATGGATGGTCTTTTAGAATTTGCAAACCTTTGGTAAATTCTTCAGTAATAACGGATAAACGCTTTTTAATGTCTTCTTCAAGCTCGTCTCGTGTTAGCGGCTTAATAGGGAGTTGTTTTTCGGGAACGTTAAGAATTTTTTTCATCCCATTAGAAACAGATTGCGGTTGTGCCGCTCTGTATGCTGTTAGTTTTTGTAAATGTTCGACTTGTATTTCTAATTTTACTCATAATTATATCACGTGACCGCAGTTTCTAACGGGACTAATTATCTTCTATTTTAAGCGAAAATCTTGCTTTTGGAAAGAGCCCCCACGCCAACTTTGGCATAGTATTTTGTTGCCTAAGCCGATGCGTTCATAACACCGAAGATATTGCTGTGTTTTTTACAATTACT
The DNA here is from genome assembly GCA_023137185.1 of Minisyncoccota bacterium. Taxonomy (GTDB): domain Bacteria; phylum Patescibacteriota; class Minisyncoccia; order Phycocordibacterales; family JAGLPS01; genus JAGLPS01. The sequence goes on along the minus strand of JAGLPS010000018.1, from coordinate 31,789 downwards.
TTATTTTTGAAAATACTGTGACAATGACAAAGTTGGCGTGGGGGTGTACACGTCAAACCCTGCATAGTATAGTTAAAGTATATGGGAGTAGGTGGAAAACACTAAAAAAAACTATTATGAATCCCGTACGAAATCGCGGACGCAGCGGAAGAGTGAAATATATATGTTAAGTCGATATTATAAGAATATGTTATTAGGAGATGCGGTTTTTACTGTCCGCGTCCTATTTTGTACGGGATGAAAAAATTGACTCAAAATCAGCTGGTTTTGATAATTATTATTGTTATAGGAATTATCTTTTTCGTTTTCGGACAGCAGTGGTTTTCTTTTCTTGGCGCCGTGGGAAACTTAGATCAATTCTTAACACCAGATAAAAGTATGGAACAAAAACAGCAGTTTCCAGAAGGACTACTTGTTCAGGATGTAAAAATAGGAGATGGTGCTGAAGCTATCTCCGGCACAGTTCTCACCGTTCATTATGTCGGCACACTTCCCGATGGGACAAAATTTGATAGTTCTCGCGATCGTAATCAGCCATTCCAGTTTGTACTTGGAGCAGGACAGGTCATTGAAGGTTGGGATAAAGGATTTGCAGGAATGAAGGTAGGAGGTATTAGAAAACTTGCGATTCCTCCTGAACTTTCATATGGAAAAGTGGCGGGGCATCCGCTTGAAAATGCTACGCTTATTTTTGAAGTTGAACTTCTTGATGTCCGTTTATTACAGCAGTAAATAATTTCTTTTTGCTAATATCCAATGAAGAAGAAGCACAATTTAGGTTTTACTCTAATTGAGCTTCTTGTGGTTATTTCTGTAATCAGTTTATTATCAAGTATAGTTTTGGTAAGTCTGAATAATGCAAGAATAAAAGCTCGCGACGTTCTTAGAATATCAGATTTAAAACAGCTAAATTTAGCGCTCACACTATATTATGACGATAATGGAGAATGGCCGTGCCTTGGTTTAAGTGGTAACGATACGTTCATTGATGACCAAACACACTGTCTGGCGTCTGCTCTTGTTCCAAATTATATATCAATTATACCCACAGATCCTTTATACGGCAACGATGGGTCAACAACGTGGGGTGGTGATTATCAATACAACGCATCAGGTAATATTTTTCTTCTGCGTACTATGCTAGAAGGCAATCCTTTGCAACAAAATGCAAAATACCCTAATGGCACAACATGCCAGGATGGGGGGTATTCTGTATGTCCTTGGAGGGGTAAAAGTTGCATATATGTAACAGGAGGATCATGTGATGTATTTTGGATCCATCTTGGTCAGTAAGGTGATAATAAATCACAGTAAAATAAGTTTAGATTAAAGAGTGTCAGACATCTCTCGTAGGGAGAGTATTTTCAGAAGTGCGGCAGTAACACTACATTACAACCGTCATTGGAATAGATAGTATGAATAACGCTATTGAGGCAACAAAATACTATGACAAAGTTGGCGTGGGGGCAGAAGGGTGGGGTATTTTGGTATCCAATAAAAATTCTTGAAGACAAAAAATTCAAGAGGTAGATTTTCCGAATGAGGTGTGTATACTAAAAAAAGTTCTTGTTACATAACAGTTAATTCTCTGATAAAGGAGGGCGCGATGAAGACAGACAGAAGAAAAACGCAAAGAATCCCATTTTCAGCGAAGTGTATTATGACCCTTGACGAAGCTGGTGTTCCGAGCAAGATAATTGTTCTGAAAGAAACACCTCTTGGTCGTCGTGTTCATAAGAAGGTGACTATGTTTTTGAAAGAAAAAAGGAGGCAGGAAAAACTTTCTGAAAAATACATTCGCGAACGCCCGATATTTTTCAAAAGATAAACGTGTATTTCTCGGCCGCGATTTGCGTATATGCAAATTGCGGTCTTTTTTCGTGTGTTATAATTGCACTTTAGTACATTTTCAGAAAGGAGAGTAATAGTGAAAGAAGAGTCTGATGATTTACTCAAACTGATGGACGTGGCATTAAAAGATATGCCGAAATCAGAAAAATATCGAGACCGTAGCGGGAAAAAACGTATTTTTAAGGTAGAACATATTTCATGTCGGGTACGTCCCGATCAGGAAGACTGATTTTCTCCCACATTCAAGCCGCAGTATATTTTTATATTGCGGCTTTTCTTTTACTCCCTCTTGTACTGTGATTAACCCGCTAAACCACTATACGATGCGCGATGAGGAAATTTTTCTTTAGAGGTTGCCACTTGGAGGTTCGGCCTCAAAATGTAGTGTAATAATTTTACAGCTTTTGGATACTTAGTATCCAAAACCGTACTTGGAAGCTAAGCTTCTAAGTAAAGGCGAAAAATCCAAGAAATAGATTTTTCTGATTTTAGCGTTTATAATAAAGAAAAAGTTCTTACGAATCTTAACGGAAGGAGGAGATAGTGAGAAAAAGTGGGATAAAAATGGTAGAGACTCGACCTTTGTCAGAAGAGCTTATAGCAGCTTTTGAACGGCAGGGTATCAGTGGAATGGTCACCATAATGAGGTTTAGCGTGGCAGAACATCAAAGAAACAAGGAAGTAAGGGAGTTTTTAAGAAAAAAGGAAAAGCTCGAAAGAAAAACAAAGAAAAGAGTCTTTGAAAAACGTGCCGCAATTCGTGTATGAGCGAATTGCGGCTTTTTTTTAAATTACCAGAAAATTTCGCGTAAAAACGGTATTGTTGTTTTTATAAAGTCGTCGGAATACCACACTTCTTCAGTGTCAGTTTTGGTTGCAGGATTTATGATAAAGTGTATGTATGTCTAAGATAGTTGTTGGAGTCATTAGAGGAGGTCCCTCAAATGAATATGAAGTCTCTCTTAATACTGGAGCAAGTGTTTTGAAACACTTACCTGAAAAATATGTTGGTCACGATATCTTGATTTCAAAAGACGGCACGTGGCATAGCGGAGGTGTCCCTCGCAATCCTGAAAGAGTGTTGAAGAGAGTAGATGTCATTTTCAACGCTTTGCACGGGGCGTATGGGGAAGACGGCAAAGTTCAGCGGTTTCTTGATAATTTTAGCGTTCCGTATACGGGCTCGGGAGTTTTCGGTTCGGCTCTTGGAATGAACAAAGTTCTCTCCAAAAGAGCGTTTGAAAATCGTGGTCTTAAAATGCCCCGACATATTGTCGTAAAAAAAGACACTGTATCTAAAGAGATACTTCTTGATATTTTTAAAAACTTTCCGCATCCTTGTGTCGTAAAACCGGCTTCGGCAGGCTCGTCGGTCGGGGTGCGGATTGTCAGAAGCTTTCCAGAGCTTGAGGACGCGGTCGCGGAAGCGCTTACGCATTCTCCGTCGGCGCTTGTTGAAGAATTTATCCGCGGACGCGAAGCTTCCTGTGGGGTGGTTGAAAATTTTAGAGGAGAAAAATTATATCCGTTGTTTCCCATTGAAATTATTCAGCCTGAAACAAGCGAGTTTTTTGACTACAACGCGAAATACAGCGGTGAGAGCCAAGAAATTTGTCCCGCGCATTTTGAAAGGGATGTAAAGAATGAAATTCAATATGCGGCGAAAGAGGCGCATAACGCGCTCCACTTGCGCCACTACTCGCGTTCGGATTTCATAATTTCTCCTCGCGGTGTTTATCTTTTGGAAACAAACACTCTTCCGGGGCTTACCCCCGAGTCCCTTCTTCCAAAAGCGCTTGCGGAGGGAGGAACGGAGTTCCCTCACTTTTTGGACCATCTTGTTACTCTTGCGCTGACTAGGAAATAAGGTAGAATGGATTTTGTCCCGCAGGGGATTTTTTAGTAAAGTATAAAAACTTTTCTGAATAAGGGGGCCCTTAGCTTAGTTGTCCCGATTTTCCAAAAGTTGATACTTTTAGAAAAATCGAGGATCCGCGAAAATCTCAAGTGATTTTCGGGAGTAGAGCGCCTCACCTGCCTGCCGGCAGGCAGGTTTGTCCCGAAAAATAATGAACGAAGTGAATATATTTTTCGAGATCCCGTTAACAAAAGTGCATTTTATGCAAATTAGTTGAGCCTTTTGGTGGGCCCTTAGCTTAGTTGGTAGAGCGCCTCATTTGCAATGAGGAGGTCAGGAGTTCGAATCTCCTAGGGTCCACCAAAATGCTCAAAAACTTCCGCCTCCATCGTTCATTATTCACGGGATCGCGAAGAACATAGTCGTTGCCACTTCTTGTTCTTCGGGACAATGAGGAGGTCAGCGGTTCCCCGATTTTCCAAAAGTTGATACTTTTAGAAAAATCGAGGATCCGCGATATAATAAATTATATCGGGACAAATCCGCTAGGGTCCACAGCGTTTGGATGTATGTGAAATTTGAGTTTGACCTTATAAGTTTGCTGTGCTAATTTTCAGCTAGAAAATTGAACCCTAAAAAAGGAGGACAGAAATGGGAGAGAAAGCATTTGTTTGTCCAAATTGCGAGCGGACTATATTTTTTCCTGACTCTAATTTTTGCTGCTTTTGCAGACATAAGTTAACAAAAGACGATTTCAAAAAATTGCCTGTTTGTCCCTCAAGAGTGCCAGAAGGGCACTGCGAAGAGTGTAAAATTAAGAAAGCAAAAAAATGTGATACTTGCGGAAGCACTAATGAGGTAGAATATCGGCCAGAATATGGCGATAAATGTTTATGCAAGGGCTGCCGCGAAGGAGAAGCGATTTTTGCTTCTATGGGGCGAAGTTATTAAACGAGAGCAAATGAAACCATTTATCAAAGCCCGTCTAAATTTTCCGAAGGAAAATTTAGACGGGCTTTTTTTCTACAAGAAACCCTCATCTCTGCTGGTTAGGGGAAGCTGGTGGAAGGAGGTGGCCATTTTACAAATTCTATCCAAACATCAGCCATTCGGGTCTGAATATAAGAGTTAGTCCTATTGCAACCATTAAAGTTCCTCCGATGAGTTTTGAAAGCCGTGTGTATTTTGTGGTGACGCCTGTCATTTTGAGTGTAATCATCGCGGCAATAAATATAAACAAGTCATCAGTCATAAAGAAGGTAACGTAGAGCAAAATGTAGGCATAATATTGCCATATCGGCAAATTGTTGAGCGCGAGTACCTGCGTATACACCGCGGGGAATCCGGCTGAACAAACAAGTTCAACAAGATTTACAGCAAATGCTAAAACTATTATTCCCGCAAGAGCAAAAAGGAAATTGTGTTCTTGAGTGATATTTTTTAATTTTTCAAATATTTTTTGTTGTTTGTTTCCTTTTGTTACCTCACATACCGCGTTTTTTTCCGTAAAATAGCTTTTGAGGTTCAGTCCACCGCCTAAAAGAGCAATAAGTCCAATAAGGAGACGCACCCAAATGATAAAACCTATAAAGAGAATTAAGTTAAGCCATGCCGCCATAAAAAGAAAATACACTGCGGCTGAAGTGACGATAAACGTTGTTCCCAAAATCCACATCCTCTTTCGATTTTTCATTCCAAGAAGCAAGCTGATAAGAAAAAGAAGAGTCCACATCGCGCAGGGATTAAAACCGTCAAGTATTCCCAGAATTATAGAAAGCAAAGGAAGAGAAAAGGACAAGGGGTTGACGCTCCCCAACAATGGGATTTCAATTTCCGAAGTTCCGGCAGGAGGTTCAATAATCGGTATCTCGGGACTTTCTGGTTCAGTTACTAAAAGTTTGGCAAGGGAATCAGGACATATGCTGGCAAGACATTCCTGGACTCTTTTTTCTATCGCCGTGGAGGTAATGGTTTCCGAAAAACCGGCAAAGACCATATCGCCGATAACGGTAAAGGGAACTCCATTCACGTTTGTTTGAAGAATTCGCGCGGCTTGTTTTAACAAGTCGATATTTTCTTCGTTGTAATACACCTCGTAATCATGAACAGTAATTCGCGGATAGTTTTCTTTAAGCGTTTCAAGAAAAATTTCTTCTTTTTCGCAATGGGGGCAGTTCTCTCCATAGAAAAAATATATATTTACCTCGTTCTCCGCAGAAACTAAGGCGGGAAAAAGAGTGCCTCCCAAAAGAGAGACAAATATAGAAAAGAATAAAAACTTTTTTAATAACATAAGCATACTCTATGCGTTTATCGCTCTTTCGGCAAGTTACTTTACAGCATCTTTTCTTCTACTGGTATCTCAACCGTAAACGTTGTTCCTTTCCCAACCCCTTCCGAGTCAACAAAAATATTTCCGTGATGCGCTTGTATCATATTTTTGGCGAGAACTAGTCCGATGCCTTTTCCTTGTCTATTTGCTTTCTTTGCTTCTGCCTCTCGTTCAAGGATTTTCTCAAAAACACCTTTTAGATTTTCTTTTTTTACCCCCATTCCCGTGTCTTTTATTTTCAATCTCAATATCTTACTTTTTTCAATCGGATGAATAAACATTTCGCCTGTAACTGTAATGCCACCTTTTTGAGTATATTTTATCGCGTTATCTATGATGTTGTAGAGAGATGCTTTAATCATTTTCCTGTCCGCTGCCACTTTTGCGTTCTGCGCATCTTCGGAGAAATGAGAAGTAAAAAAGAGTTTTTTTCTTTCTACTATTGAATGTAGTTCGTTTTGTATTTCAGAAACAATGTCAGAAATATGTGTTGGTTGGGGGTTTAATATAGCCTTACCAATTTCAAGTTGTGACACATTTAAGAATCCATTTACCAACTCAATCATACTCTTTACACCCTGTGTTGCCTTGACCATATATGAATGAATTTTAGGATTCTTTTCCTCTCCTAGGATAACGTCGAGATATCCGTTAACAACAGTAAGTGGTGTACGAAGGTGGTGCTGGGTAGTAAGTAGAAAATTGTCTTTCGCCCTATCTAATTTTTCAAGTTCAATACGCGCCTCCTTTTCAATTTCATATGCTTTATACACTTTTTCTTTCTTTTCTTTTACTTTTTGATGGAGATTTTTGTTGAGATCGGAAAGTTCTCGGTTTGCCCTATCAAATTTTACTGTTGCCAATTTCAGTCGCTCTCTCTGCTGTTCTCTTTCGATTACGCTTTGGATAGTTAATAGTCCGAATATAACTGTAAGTATAAATATTCCAATGTCAAAAAGAATAAAAGTATTGTCCTGCACAAGAGGAATTCGTCCGAACATAAGCATCCAAACGGTTATAATAAATAATTCTGCGGTAACGACACGAACATTGAAGAGATGAAATTTTGTGATTGAAAAAAAGAGGCCAAAAATATAAAGAGGAATGAAGAATCCTCCAAGTGGCGGGATGTAAATATCATACCAATTAATCCAATATGGTATTCCCCCAAAAGAGGCCATAAAAAGAGAAAGGTTGAAATATTGAATTTTTTTTCTTGCCTCGATATTTATCTCAGGTCTCGATAAAGTTTTTGAAAGAAGGAAAAAACTAACAACAAAACTGCCAATAAAATACACAGGGAAAAGGTCAAAAAATACTCCTCTTCCTGGCCAGATTGACCCCCATGCGCGAGCATAGTTTTCCTGATTGATTAACAACTCCGTGTTAGCGACAATATCTGCGGAAATTAACATAACAAAAAAAAGCATTGCAATCTGACTGAAATACAGCCAGCCTTTATGTAATTTTCCAGTTAATTGTCGAATGGCCAAAATTGAAAATGCAATACTGCAATATGCTATAACCGCGATAAAAAGTACCGATAGTTTGTTCATCAAAAGGGAAAAATCGGCATCGGCAGTATTTTGAGCGATTAGATGTGTTGCTGCCCAGCTGACGTCGGCGACTGCAAGATGGGTGAGTTTACGAGCGACATCATTTTTCTTATACGCGGTAAAAAAAAGAAAAAGGGCGGTAACGCCTCCCATTGTGATATTCAGCATTATGCTTATGTTGTATATGAAATGTAGATTCACATTGAAATTATAGCAATCTACGCTTAAAAGAAACAACCGCGGTTTGTTGATGTTTTACAAAAAATCTGTCTAAATGAGTATAGATGTAAATGTGTAACTTTTAAATTTTGTTCTTAAACAAAGAAAAGAAAGGAGTTTTTTATGGAGAACTACAGAAAAAGATTTATTGTATTGGGAACAGGCACCTCTGTCGGAATTGCAATTATTAAAACACTGGCTTCTCGTTGTGGAGTGTTGTTCGCGTGTTTCCGATCTATTCAGGAATTCCGCAAACAAAAAAAGTGTTTGAAACTCTTGGAGAAATACAAATCCATACGGGTTTGTATTATTCCAGACGACGGCGACCAGACTTTTTTACGGTACCTGGGAAATTTGAGACGGTATTCAGTTGTCGTTGAGGGGGTTATTTGTATGTCTGACTGGAAACCTGACAGACTTTTCCAGTCAATACGCCCGCTTTTGCGCGACAAGGGAAGGTTCATAGCCGTAGGAAAGCCGATGATGTTGCTTCCCGAGGATGTAATCGCAAAAGAGCGGGGAATCACAACTTATTCTTTTTCCAACGCAAACGCTCCTATACTAATAGAAAATGTTTTATAAGAACATTACTACCGCAGACATTTGTCAATTAGCGAATATCTGCGGTTTTTAATTACTGTAAAAATCTTGTAAGAACTGTTAGGGGGAGATTGTTCAAATGTTGTTGTAGAATAATAGTATGTGAATAAGCAGCGTTGTGAGATATCATTCTATTCTTGAACAATGAAAAATCTTATAAGCACAATTGATCACTTTGTCATAAAGGTTTGCCGAAAATTAAGTCTTCCGTTCGGGCGGCTCGCTCTTTTTGTCGTGTATTTCTGGTTTGGAATTTTAAAAATTATCGGCAGGGGTTACACAAATCCTCTTATTGAAAACTTAATGGAGCAAACTTTGCCGTTTATGACATTCAGCAGTTTCATTATTGGGTTTTCCATTTACGAAGTGATTATTGGTATTCTTTTTCTTATCCCAAAATGGACACGTCTTGCGATTTTTCTGCTTCTTCCACATATAATAATTATGGTATTTCCGCTTTTTCTTATTCCTGAAGTGATGTGGGAAGCAAACTTTATTCCAACACTTGAAGGGCAATACATAATTAAAAATCTTCTTGTCATTGCTCTTGCAATAAGTCTTGCCGCTCGTCTTACTCCTCTCCGTTATTCTGTGTTACGGATACCAGACGAATAATTCTTTTGAAAAAAATTCAAGAGTACGTTACGATTCGTGTGTGGTTCGGGATGTAGTATACCGGTAGTATATACGCTTCGGGTGCGTAAGGATCGGGTTCGATTCCCGGCATCCCGACAGAAAAATTTAGGTAGGTAAAGGTTGAGGCGCGAATACTTGGAGTGCCGAAAGACCTTGTGAGATTTTTTCTGAAAAATCCACAAGGTGTACAGAACCTGTAAGATTCAAATCCTGGTATTCCGACTCTCGGAAGAACCATAAGTCTGGAAATTTTCTCTGTTTTGGACATTCAATGTCCAAAAAGCGCAGTGAGTGACAAGTGTCCATAGTTAAGTGGTATAACCGCGCATTCGTTCATCCTCCAAAATTTTGCTAAAGTGTTTCTGTGTGGGCCGTTAGCTCAGTTGGTAGAGCGCTGCATTCGCATTGCAGAGGTCGGGGATTCGAATTCCCCACGGTCCACAAAATTTAGGAGGACAAGTTGCGCAAGCGGGAGTCCGATTCTCCATGGGTCCACAAGTTTGCCACGAGGAGTGTTCGATTTTCGTCGAGTTTACCAAAATAAAGTTTGACCTCGTCCTATCCCCGCAATTACAATAAAAGCCCCATAATTGTAATTACAGGGCTTTTGGGTTTTTTATTATACTTGGGCAAAAGAAGGAAAAGACTTCTCCACTGCTTCTTTATAAAGCTTAGGCATTCGGATTCCGTCTTCGGGAAGAAATGCCATATCATATGACGACATCTTTCCGTTTGCCCTATCGCCCCACAAACTTTTTGTTTTCTCAACTTCAGAAATATTTATGGGGGTCAAATGGTGTTTTTGCATAGGAACAATCATATCCTGGAATGGAATATGCGATTTGTAAATGACCATCTCGCAGTATTCTATCCGTGTCCGCTTTCTAAGAATTTCCGTAGGCTTATGAGGAAAAAAACTTATGCCTGTTTCTTCTCTTAATATTCGTAAGGCGCACATCGTGAAATTATCACTATCTTCCGGCAACATCTTGCCGACAGCAGTAATTTCGTAGCTTCCTCCCCATGCCTGACGTTTCGCGTCCACATTGATAATGGGGACTTTTCTTAAAAAAGCGTATAATTCTCCATTAATACAGCTTGTCAAAATAATTCCCGCACCCTTTTTCATTGGTAGACTCCTTTTTTGAGAGTTTAACAGACTAATTTCTTATTAGATAATAACATATAATATATACTTCGGCAAGTTTAAATTTCGTTTCTATCTGCAGGCTTTCTTTCGGTTTTCTTGTGGTTTTTTGCTTACTTTTTCAAATTTTTATAAAATTCTTTTACAACCGACATAAAATAGGTGAATATGCACGTATGAGGGAGAATTTATCGGATGTCTGGGAGACATTCGCGGAAATTTCCTTAAGGCAGTTGCTTATATTGAAATGGGGATGTAGCTCAATTGGTAGAGCGCGGCTATGGCATAGCTGAGGTAGTGGGTTCGAATCCCATCATCTCCACAACACAAGAAAAGGCTCCCTTCGGGGAGTTTTTTCTTGTGTCTATTTTGGAGAATGCGACGCATTCGTGGGAATCGAAGGCCGGAGCGCGACGGCGCGAGGCCGGGCTGTCCGATTTTCTAGCAAGAAAATACGGATAGCCGAATCCCATCATCTCCACAATCGCTTAACACCGATTGGAATTTCAACCGTAAGCGTTGTCCCTTTTCCAACCCCCTCTGAGTTAACAAAAATATTTCCGCGATGCGCTTGTATTATATTTTTGGAAAGAATTAATCCTATCCCTTTTCCAGTTTTATTTGCTTTTTCTGCTTCTACCCCTCTCTCAAAAGAATGTTGAAACGCATTTTTCAAATCTTCTTTTCTAATTCCTATTCCCGTATCTTTAATCTTTAGTCGCAGCATTTCTGTTTTTTCAATAGGGTGAGTGTATATTTCTCCGATAATTGTAATTTTTCCGTGTGGCGTGTATTTCACTGCATTATCGATAAGATTATAGAGCGCCGCTTTTATCATTTTGGAATCAATAATAGCCTTGGTATGTTGCGCTTCTTCACTAAAGTCTAAAGCAAACGATAGATCTTTCTCTTTTATCGCAAGTTTAAGTTCACCTTGTATTTCTGAAACGATATTAGCAATATTCGTCGGTTGGGGATTAAGCATCGTCTCACCGACTTCAAGCTGGGAAACGTTTAGAAATTCATTTACAAGTTCTGCCATACTGTTGATTGCTTTTGTCGCCTTTATCATATACGAACGAATTTGCACATTGTTTTCTTCGTGTGTAGAAAGATCAAGGAAACCTTTTACAACAGTAAGTGGCGTCCGCAGGTGATGTTGGGTTGTGAGAAGGAAACTGTTCTTTGCCCTGTCTAATTTTTCAAGTTCAATACGCGCCTCCTTTTCAATTTCGTATGCTTTCCGTACTTCTTTTGTCTGCTCGTCAACTTTTTGTTGAAGATTCTGATTAAGGTCGGAAAGCTTGTGATTTGTTTTATCAAGTTTTCTTGTTGCCTTTTCAAGTTCCTCCCGTTGTTTTTCAGTAGCGATACTATTTTGTATGGTTAACAGACCGAAAAATATCGTTACTAAAAAAATAACACTATCAAGAATAAAAAGCTCTATGTTGGTTGAAAGAAGGATCTGTCCAAACATAAGCATCCAAATAGTGAGGGTGAACAGTTCTGTGGTAATAACCCTCATATTGAAAAGTTTGAATTTAGTGATTGAGTAAAACAGTCCTAAGATATACACAGGAATTACCCATCCTCCAACTGGAGGGAAAGGTATGTCGTACCACATTAAATACAATGTAGAACCACCAATGCCTGCAAGGATAGCTGCCCAGTTAAGGTATTTGATTTTGTTGCGCTCTTTTTCTTCTATGTGTGTCGCCGCAAAGAGAATCAACAAAAACCCAATGGTGAAACAACCCATAAAATACACAAGATAGGGGATAAAAAAGCGTCCCGCATCAGGCCAAAGCACACCCCATGTTTTTATATGAGTAATGTTTTTTACAAGAAGTTCTGTTCCAAAAACAATGTCGAGGGTGATAAGCGCGAGAAAAAAGAATTTGATCGCTTGTCCAATCCGAAACCAGACTTTGTAAGACTTTTTTGTAAATTTTTCTATACTTCGTATTGTGAAAGCTAAAAAGGCGAACGCAAGTATGATAAGGAAAAAAATTCCCCATTTAAAAACAAGTAATGCATCTTGAGGATTGGGCAGTAATTGTCCGAGAAGGTAAAATAATGTCCATGCGGCATTAGCAAACGCTATTTGTGTAAATTTTCGCGCGGCGGGATCTTCTTTGTAGGTAGTAAAAAGAATAAAGAGAGCGACAACCCCACTACTTACAATATTTGCAATCAGACTCAAATTAAAAATGAAATTCAGTTCCATTGATTATTAATAATACAATATTTAATAGATGTGTAGGAAATGAAAGGGTCAAAATTAAAACTTACTTTTCGGGGGGGGTCCGAGAAACCCCTGTCCTTAAACTTTTCTGATATTTTTTCTTCGTGATATAATTAAAACGTAGTGGAAGAAATGATAAAAAATTTCAGAGAGCAACTTTTGTTCGAACCGGTTATTGAATATGCAGAACATTTACGTTCCGCGGAAAGTTTTATTCTCTGTGGTATGGGAGGCTCTCATCTCTCGGCTGGTCTTGCTAAACTTTATGACCCAACCCTTCCTCTTCTTGCGCATTATGATTACGACCTTCCTATAGTGTCAGAAGATGTATTAGAAAGGAGTCTTCTTATCGCAAGTTCCTTTTCAGGCGATACTGCGGAAACTCTTAGCTTTGTAAAAGAAGCTGTTCGAAAAAATCTTAATCTTGTAATTATCTCTTCGGGGGGCAAAATAATTGAGTTTGCGCGGGAACACACAGTTCCGTATGTTCTTATTCCTGTAAATGAATTTATCCAACCTCGCCACGCTTTGGGTTTTTCCGTTCGTGCTCTTGCAAAAGTGCTTTCTCGGAAAGATCTTTTTTCTGCTCTAGGAGAAATAGCTAACGCGGTTGATCCTTCATTCCTTATGGAAGAAGGAAAAGAACTTGCAAAAAGACTTGAACAAAAAGTGCCGATTATCTACTCTTCAAACCGCAATCATATGTTAGCGTATATGTGGAAGATTGAGATGAACGAAAGTCCTAAAATACCAGCATTTTTTAATATGTTTCCCGAACTCAATCACAACGAAATTGCGGGGTTTGATTTTACAGACGCAACCAAAAATCTTTCGGAAATTTTTTCCTTTATCTTCCTTAAAGACTTGTCCGATAGCGTGGAGGTTCAGAAAAGGATGGATATTACAGCGGAAATATACAAGGAAAAAGGTCTATCTGTTGAGATTATTGAGCTCAAAGGAAGCTCTATTTTAGAAAAAGCTTTCTATTCGTATTTTCTTTCTCTTTGGACGGTAACACGGTTAGCTGCTTTTTATGGAACAACACCGAAAGAAAATGGTCTCATAGAGAAATTCAAACAACAACTGTAAATGTATCCCGTTAGAGATAACCCATTTAAGAATTAGCGTCAATCCTTAGAATAATGTAAATATATGTATACTCACAACTATCAATCACACTACGGAAGCGTTTCAATCCACATACGCGTTGTGTCTAGATATTACCAACTTAATTATATGTCGGGGGCGTGTATAGACAACGCTTCCTATCTCTAACGGGATGTACATACTTTTTGACATTGGGGGAACTAAAATGAGGGTTGGAATATCCGAAGGGGGGAGGCATTTAGGTGCGCATAAAATTGTCAAAACGCCTTCTGATTTTCAAGAGGGAATGAATGTGTTATCTTCTCTTGTTAGCGAATTGACAGAAGGGCAAAAAGTGAAAGCCGCGGCGGGCGGTCTCGCGGGTACTCTCTACAAGGGAACACTTGTTCGGTCTCCGCATCTAAAAGGCTGGGAAGGGAAGCCCGCAGAAGAGGAAATTAAAAAAGCTATTGGCGCTCAGGTTTATCTCGAAAATGATGCGGCAATTGTTGGATTGGGGGAAGCGCTTTTTGGCGCTGGGAGGGGGTACAAGATTGTCGCGTATTTAACAATAAGCACTGGTGTCGGTGGGGTACGGATAGTTGATGGATCAATTGATTCTACAACTTCCAATTTTGAACCCGGACATCATATAATTGATTTTTCAGGAGCAGTTCTCCCGCGAGATAATCCATGCGGCACTCTTGAAGATTTTATATCAGGTTCTTCGCTTAAAAGGCGTTTCAACATAAATCCTGAAAATGTTACTGAAGAAGGCGTGTGGGAGGAGCTTTCAGAAAGGCTTGCGTACGGTTTGTATAACACGATTATGTATTGGTCTCCAGAAGTGATTGTGTTGGGGGGTCCTATGATTGTTGGGCATCCTGGTATAGATCTTCATCGAACAACGCAGTATCTCAAGGAGCTTTTGGAAACTTTTCCATATATTCCAGTCATCAAAAAAGGAGAACTTGGCGCGATTGGAGGTCTATACGGCGCGCTTGGATATTTGAAATAAAGACCGTTCGCATATTATTTTCAAAAGAACGGAATAAATTTCTGCTGAAATTTTTCCTCCTGCTCGACCTCAACGGCCTGCGCAGAGTCTTTTGAAAATAATACGCTCACTCAAAAAAAGGGGGGGGGGATGAAACTTTTGAAAAGCGCGCATAAAATACGGCTGTATTTTTCCGTCAGTTGGGCGGATAACTTTTTAGCTTTTATAAAAAAATTTATTTGGTTTTTGCGTCAATAATAGAAACCTGATAAGCTGTGGAGGTTATTTTGTATTAATATTTTTTTGGCATTTGCCCTAAAAGCTAATAGCTAACAGTTAAAAATTATCCACTATGTTTGGAAATTTCTTTTTAAAACAGTTTCTTAAATCACAGCTCAAAAATGTTTCTGAAACGCAGCGGGAGCAAATTTTGAATCTTATAGAAAAAAATCCAGAATTTTTTAAGAAAATTGCCATTGAAACGCAGGAGAAAATAAAACAAGGAAAAAACCAGCAGACCGCGGTTATGGAAGTTATGCAAGCCCATCAAGAAGAATTGCAGGGGCTTTTGAAATAATGGGTGTCTATTTTTAATAAATACCAAAATTTTGGACACTCAGTGTCCAAATAGTGTTTACCAGCTTTGTACAAGGCGAGTAGTGCTATTGTTAAATTTCTTCACATCGTAATTATTATGAGTCTATCAATCGGAATTGTGGGGTTACCGAATGTCGGAAAAAGCACCCTTTTTAACGCTCTTACAAAAAAAACCGTTCCGGCGGAGAATTTCCCCTTTTGCACCATTGACCCTTCAATAGGTGTAGTTGCCGTGCCCGATGAACGCTTGTGGAAACTTTCTGCGTTTAGTAATTCAGCCAAGACAATTCCTGCAGCAGTTGAATTCGTGGACATTGCGGGGCTTGTAAAAGGCGCCGCCGAAGGCGAAGGTCTTGGAAACCAGTTTTTAAGTCATATTCGAGAGGTAGACGTTATTGCGCAGGTAGTGCGAATTTTTGAAGACCAGAATGTACTCCACGTGAACAGTGCAATTGATCCGCTTTCTGATATTGAAACAATCAATCTTGAATTAACACTTGCCGATTTACAGACTGTTACCAAACGGCGCGGCAATATTGAAAAAGACGTGAAAAGGGGAGATAAAGAGATGGTTCTTGAGGCTAAAATTCTTGAACGTTTTGAACGGGCACTTAAAGAAGGAGGTCTTGCCTCTTCTGTATCTTTCACGGAAGAAGAGACAAAGATGGTGAGAAGGCTTCATTTGCTTACTTCCAAACCGATTCTTTATATTTTGAACAAAAAAGCGGGCGGAAAAAATCTTGATGATTTATCAGATGGCGAAAAAAATAGCCACTTTGAAAAACTAATTGCGTTTTTTAAAAAAACACACTCACCGTGGATTCTTGTAGACGCAAAAATAGAAGACGAATTAAAAACCCTTGATAAGAAGGAAAAAGAATCATTTCGCAGTGAACTAGGAGGCAAAGACGATGGTACAGACAAACTCATAAAAAAAGGATACGAAATGCTTTCTCTAATAACTTTTTTCACAACAGGAGAAGACGAAACGCGAGGCTGGACGATAAAAGAGGGCTCAACAGCACCTCTCGCTGGCGCTGCAATTCATACCGATTTTAGAGATAAATTTATCCGCGCCGATGTTATTAATTGGGAAACGCTTTTGCAGGTCGGTTCATTCGCGAAAGCAAGAGAAAGAGGACTGCTTCGCACCGAAGGCAAAGAATACATCGTTTCTGACGGAGATGTCGTAGAATTCAAAATATAGATTTTGATTCAAACATTGACTTTAACTTTTATAAGTGGTACTTTTCTTCTTAGAAAAATTAGTTTCCAAATTAAAAATAAGGGGGGTGAAATGGAATTCTTTACTATAGTTTATTACGTGGTTATAGGGATGCTGACTATTTCGGGGATAATTGCTGCTACGGTTTGTTTTTTGGGAATACGGTATTCAGATTGAATGTTAGAAAAAAGCGCGAATAGTATTGAACATTGTATAATTCCCGCGGTTAAACTGCGAAAATTTTTGTAAAAATCTTTGTAAAGTAGTTCTGGGGCGTCTTTAAATTAAGACGTCTCTTTTTTATTTTGACAAGCATTTAAACACTATTTGGACACTGAGTGTCCAAAAGTGTCCGGAATGCCTAAAACACATAAAATTACACCACATTTGGAAGTTGAGCTTCCAAATGTGGTGTAATTTGTTTCAAGGCTGAACCTTATAATTTTGAATGAGCCAGTGACATTGGAACAAAAAGGCATACCTTTTACTCTCTTGGCGTTAAGTGCATTACCGTTTATAATAGATACAGTATTAAAAATTAACCACATAATTATGGAAAATCAACTAATACAAGATATGGGAAATTCAAAGCCTAAGACAACGGCGGCTGACTTCTTTCTTCACCTCGGGGTGATTGTCGCGCTGTACGTCGCGGTTATCAGTTTTCTCAACCTCTTATTCGACCTTATAAATTATTCCTTCCCGAACTTGCCGCTTTCGTACGGAGTTTCGTCAGATTCGTTGAGCGTCCCAGTATCTCTATTGATTATTTTTGTTCCACTCTACATTTTTCTTTCATGGTTGATGAATAAAAGCTACTCTGCCGCTCCTGAAAAGAAACAACTGTGGGTTCGCAAGTGGCTTATATATTTGACACTTTTTGTAACTGGTCTAGCGATATCAATAGACCTTTTTGTATTGGTGCGTCAATTTGTAAGCGGGGACAGTCTGACGGGCAATTTTCTTCTGAAAGTAGCTTCTGTATTTATTGTTTTAATTGCGGTATTCGGGTACTACCTTGCTGATATTCAGGAAAAGGTGAGCAATAAACAAAATAAACTCTACGGCTCACTCTTTGGCGTTGCCGTTCTTCTTGTAGTGTCGCTCGCGTTCGTTATAATTGGTTCGCCGGTAAAACAGCAGAAACTTAAAGTTGACCAACAAAAAGTGTACCAGTTGCAGAATATCCAAACTGAAATTGTTTCTTATTGGCAACACAAGGAAAAATTGCCGGAACGGCTTCAAGACTTGGAAGATTCTCTTTCATATTTTTCATTGCCGGAAGGTTACGAACAGTATGAATATACAGTTGTAGGAGCACTTTCTTTTGAATTATGCGCTGATTTCAACTTTCCAAGCGAATCAGGAAAAGGTGTGGAATTTCGTTATCCGGAATTTACTCCACCCGCTGAGGATAATTGGGCGCATGACGCGGGACGTTTCTGTTATACACGAACGATTGATCCAGACAGATATCCTCTAGTTGAACCAAAAGTTATACGTATACAATAGTTTCCAAATCAAAAGAGCGACTTATCCGCTCTTTTGATTTATACTCAAACGTATGACTTTGTATAACCACAATGAAATAGAAAAAAAATGGCAGAAAAGGTGGAGGAAAGATAATCTATATAAAACAACCGAAAAAAAGGGGCAGGAAAAAATTTATGTTCTCGATATGTTTCCATATCCCTCGGGAGAAGGACTTCACGTTGGCCATCCAAAAGGATATATTGCCACAGATGTTTTTTCTCGTTTTAAGAGAATGAATGGTTGCAATGTTCTTCATCCTATGGGGTGGGACGCATTTGGTCTCCCTGCTGAAAACTATGCGATAAAAAACAAAATTCATCCGCGTATCGCGGTTGAGAAAAATGTAAAACGCTACAAAGAGCAGTTGGAGATGATAGGTTTTAGTTACGACTGGGAGAAAGAAATAAATACTACGGACCCCGCATACTACAAATGGACGCAGTGGACGTTTTTACAAATGTTTAAGAAAGGCCTTGCGTACGAATCCCACGAGCCTATTAATTGGTGTCCATCTTGCAAGACAGGTCTTGCAAGTGAGGATTTAGAAGATGGAAAATGCGAGCGATGTGGCTCAATAGTGGAAAAACGGCCACTTCGCCAATGGGTGTTAAAAATTACCGATTACGCCGATAGGTTGCTTAAAGACTTAGATGAATTGGATTGGCCGGAATCAATAAAAGAATCCCAAAGAAATTGGATAGGAAGAAGTGAGGGCGCTGAATTTGAATTTATACTACAAACTACTGACCGCAAACTACCAACTTCTCTAAAAGTCTTTACTACGCGACCGGATACCTTATTCGGGGCGACTTTTGTCGCTATTTCAGCGGAGCTCGCGCAGAAATGGATTGATACCGGTTGGGAAGTGAATGACGAAATTAAGAAATTTGTTGAAAAGACCTTAAAAAAAGAATTAGCAAGAGCGGCAGATGAAGTTCCGGAGAAAGAAGGTGTAAATACGGGAATTCTCGCGAAGAATCCAGCGAATGGAGAAGAAATTTCTGTATGGATTACCAATTATGTGCTTTCGGGATATGGAACTGGAGCTATTATGGCGGTGCCAGCTCACGATGATAGGGATTTTGAGTTTGCTAAAAAATTTAATCTTCCAGTAGTAGAGGTTATAAAAGGAGGAAACATAAAAGAAAATGCTTATATTGGTTCGGGAGGACTTGTCAATTCTGGAAAATTTGACGGAATGGAAAGTGAAAAAGCAAAGAAAGAAATCACCAAGTTTGCAGGAGGAAAGGAAAAAGTTCAATACAAACTCCGCGATTGGGTGTTTTCCCGCCAGCGGTATTGGGGGGAGCCAATCCCTCTTATTCATTGTGAGAAATGCGGGATTGTGCCTGTGCCAGAAAAAGATTTACCTGTGGAATTACCGGAAGTGGAACATTATGAACCAACAGGAACAGGCGAGTCTCCTCTCGCGAATATTTTTGAATGGGTAAACGTAAAATGTCCGAAATGCGGAGGAGAAGGCAGGAGAGAAACAAACACAATGCCGCAATGGGCAGGTTCTTGCTGGTACTACTTACGCTATATTGACCCTAAAAATGAAAAGACGCTTATTGATTTAAAGAAGGAAAAGTATTGGATGCCAGTTGATATGTATGTGGGAGGAACGGAGCACGCGACTCGCCATCTTATTTACGCTCGTTTTTGGCACAAGTTTCTTTATGACATTGGAACGGTAAGCACGGAAGAGCCTTTTATGAAGCTTAAGAATCAGGGTCTTATTATGGGTTCAGATGGGAAGAAAATGAGCAAACGTTTTGGAAATGTGATAAATCCAGACGATATAGTGCGTAACTTTGGGGCGGACGCATTGCGTGTCTACGAAACCTTTATGGGGCCATTTGAGGCATCAATTGATTGGAGTACTGATAATCTTGTTGGTTCTCGTAGATTTATAGAGCGTATCTGGAATATATCGGAAAAAATTTCTCTTACAGATGAAATAGATGACATCATATTTAATCAGACAATCAAAAAAGTTACCGATGATATCAAAAACTTTCATTTTAATACCGCCATTTCCCAAATGATGATTTTTCTTAATTCATTAGAAGGTAAAGAAAAAATATCACAGGAAAAATTTGAAACATTTTTAAAAGTTCTCGCGCCATTTGCTCCGCACATTACAGAAGAACTGTGGGAGAAACTTGGTCACACACGTTCAATTCATCTGGAAAAATGGCCTAGCTATGATGTTTCCAAGCTCGAACACAACACGGTATCTATCGCAGTGCAGATAAATGGGAGAGTTCGGGGAGAGTTTTCAATGCCACGGGACGCTACCGAAGAGGTTGTTAAAGCACAAGCCCTTAGTCTTAACAGTATCCAAAAGTGGGTAGCGGGAAAAAATATAAAGAAGGCGATTTATATCAAAAATCGCCTAATTAATTTTGTTGTATAATATGCTTGACTTACTTGAAATGTAGTGATAAAACTAAGTGAACCTGTTGAATTTTCTTGAGAAACAAAGAGAATAAGGTGTTAAATAAAACCAAACGTGGCCACAAAAAATACAACTGCATTCAAATCGAAACAAGTAGTCAAAAAATTACTCTCTGTTTTAGTTCCCAGAGCTCGTGATGTGATTGCTAGTCGGTATGGGCTTGGGGAAAATGCAAAACGTCTCACACTTGAGTCAATCGGAAAGAAATATGGTATTACCCGTGAAAGAGTCCGTCAGATTGAAAATTATTCTCTTGAACATATTCGTAAATCAAAGGAGCATAAAGAGACACTTCCTGTCTTTGAGGAGCTTTACTCGAAAATTGACGCGATGGGAGGAATGATAAGTGAAGGCGAATTTCTAGAAACATTCGCAAAAGATGATAGCGGGAAAAACCACATTCACTTTCTTCTTGTTATCGGCGAGCATTTTAGCAAAGAGAAAGAAGATGAAAATTTCAAAGACCGTTGGCATATTGATAGTGAGCTCGCGGAGAAAATTCATACATCTCTTAAAAAAGTATACGAGGATCTCTCAAACGAAGATCTTGTTGCCGAAGCTGATTTTATTGGAACCTTTCTCAATGAAATTAAGGATATTGCCGAAAAATATAAAAATGAGGAGATTATCAAACGATGGCTTTCGCTTTCGAAGAAAATTGGACGGAATTCTCTCGGAGAATGGGGACGATCAGATTCCTCAAATATTAATGCCCGCGGGATGCGTGATTATGCGTTTTTAGTAATCCGTAAACATGGCTCTCCAATACATTTCCGAGACGTTGCTGAATCAATCACTAAAGTTTTTAGCAAAAAGGCTCATGTCGCGACTACTCACAACGAGCTTATAAAGGATGCTCGCTTTGTTCTTGTCGGTCGCGGATTATACGCGCTTGCTGAATGGGGATATATGAGTGGCGTTGTTAGGGATGTGATAAAGAAAGTTCTTGACAAACACGGACCGCTTACCAAGCAAGAAATTATTGACAAGGTCTTGAAAGAGCGATACGTCAAGGAGAATACAATCGTTGTTAATTTGCAGAATCCTAAAATATTTAAAAAAGACAAAGAAGGACAATATTATTCCGTGAGCTAACCCCATACTCGTTTTTCTATTGCTACACCATACTTGGAGGCTGAGCCTCCAAGTAGAGCTTTCAAGTTAATAAATTTTTCTATTTCATACAATTTTACAGACTTTTGATTTTGTGGACTTTGTAACTTTATAAACTTTCGACTTTCAACTTCTCTGAGGGTATACTTAAAGTTGTGTTAGAACAAGTTTTCTTACAATTTCAGGAACAATTAGGGGCAGGGTTTTCTGTTCTTATATCAACAGCATTTGTGTGGGTACCATCTATACTTGGTGTGACCTTTTTCTGTTTATGGATGGAATATAGCAGAGCGAAATTCATTCAATCGCAGGGGTCAGTGCTTCTTGAAATAAAGCTTCCACAGGAAATTTTGAAATCACCGGCAGTGATGGAGTTGGTTTTTGTACAATTATATCAAGCAAAAAAAGTGTCGTACCTTGAGGGATATTTTAAAGGAGAAGTGCGTCCGTGGTTTTCTCTTGAATTCGTATCTTTCGGGGGAGAGGTGCATTTTTACATTTGGACACCGGCGAAATACAAAAGAGTAGTTGAAAACAGTATTTATTCCCAGTATCCGGAAGTGGAAATTTATGAGGTAGAAGATTACAGCAAGAGTCTTTATTATGATACGGATAAAAATACTCATTGGTTCACCAATTTCAAACTTACCGGCAAGGATATTTATCCAATAAAAACATATATTGATTACGGCTTGGACAAAGACCCTAAAGAAGAATTTAAGGTTGATCCAATGTCTCCTTTAATGGAATATTTGGGTGGTTTAAAAAAGGGGGAAATGGTACTCATTCAAATTCTTATTCAAGCGCATCGAGAACTCACATGGAAAGACGCAGTATTTCCTAAAAAAGATTGGAAAGATAGTGCTAAAAAGGAAGTCGAAAAAATTATTAAAGAATCACATTTTGAAGATTCAGAAACTCCAGGCATTACTCATATAACGGAAGGAAAAAGGGACATAATACAGGCAATTGAGCGAAGTATTGGAAAATTTGCTTTTGAAACAATGATTCGCGGTTATTATATTGCGGAGAAAAATGCGTTTGACGGTTCTACCATTACTGGTCTTATAGGTTGCCTTCGGCAATTTAGCGCGAATAATCGTAACGGATTTAAATTGGGAAAATTCAGTTCATTTCAATATCCGTGGCAAGATTTTCACAATTTTCGAAAACGAAAAATAGAAAAAACAATGATTGACGCGTATAAGCGTCGTTCATATTTCAATTTTCCGCACAAGCACTATCGAAATAAACCGTTTATTCTTACGACGGAAGAACTCGCGACTGTATTTCACTTCCCGGGAAAAGTCATCGCAACGCCAACCCTGTCTCGTGTTCCGTCGCGAAAAGCCGAGCCTCCCGCGAATCTCCCTGTTTAATCTATGTCATCTTTTCTTTCATTCACGATGAGGTTTCTTAATAATTTTTTTCAAAGACTGGTGAATATATTTTCTTGGACAAGGAAAAACTTTTTTTCGTGGTATAACAAAAATTTTAAACTGAACAGTTTTCTTCTGGTCTTTATTCTTGTCTTCGCCTTTTTTTTCTACGTTTTTTTCTGGAGTCCTCCGTCAAATTTTCCCGAGGGGGCGATTGTTACCATAGAAAAAGGAGCGACACTTTCTGAAACGGCAGAATTACTGCAGGAACAACATATTGTTCGTTCAATTTTCTGGTTTAAAGTGTTTGCGGTGCTTTTTGGGGGAGACAACTATGTGTTTGCGGGGGACTATTTTTTTAAGAAACCGAGCACTATTTTTTCTGTTGCTCGTCGTATTACCGCTGATGAGCATGGTCTTGAACCTGTATCTATCACTGTATTTGAGGGACAGAATATTTTTGAAATTGCCGATTTATTCGAAAAAAAATTCGGCAAATTTAATAAGGAAAAATTTCTTGAAATAGCTACTGAAGGATATCTTTTTCCGGACACATATCTGTTTCTTCCAAATGTGGAAGCTGCCGAAGTAATTGCCGTAATGAAGAAAAATTTTTCTGAAAAAATTACAGAGCTTTCTCAAGAAATTGAAGATTTTGGGAAACCGCTTGAAGACATTATTAAAATGGCCTCAATTGTTGAAAAGGAGGCGCGGAATATGAACACAAGACGAACGATAGCGGGTGTTCTCTGGAACCGATTGTCCATCGATATGCCGCTTCAGGTAGATGTTTCTTTCGCGTACATTAATGGTAAAAATTCTTTTGAACTTACTACAGAAGATCTCACTATAGATTCCCTGTACAATTCATATAAATACAAAGGACTTCCACCGACACCAATTGCAAATCCGGGGCTAAGTGCGATACAGGCGACTGTTACTCCCATAGAAACACCTTACCTTTATTTTCTTTCCGACAAGGAAGGGGTGATGCACTATGCGCGTACTTTTGAAGGGCACAAACAGAATAAACGTCTGTATTTAGGGAAATAATTTTGCTTTCCTCTCTTTTGTCTGATAAAACTGTATCAGTGAAAAAGAAAGAGAAAGTATTTGTCGGAATTTCCGGTGGAGTTGACCCCGTTAGTCCCGTTGAACGAGACTGACGGGGCGAGAAGTGCTTACATTAAAACAAAATGAGCATAAAAAGAAAATCCGTATTTTGCGCTATTTCCGGTGGAGTTGATTCCGCGGTTTCCGCCGCTCTTCTTAAACGTAAAGGATTTGATGTGACGGGAGTGTTTATCAAAGTATGGTATCCGGAGTTTGCTCCCTGCGACTGGAAAAACGAACAACGGGATGCTATGAGAGTGGCTGCGGTTCTTGATATACCTTTTCTGACCTTTGATTGCGAGGAAGTCTACAAGAAAGAGGTGGTTGATTATATGCTTTCCGAATATGAAAAAGGGCGGACGCCCAATCCCGATGTGATGTGCAATAAGTATATAAAGTTCGGCTCTTTTCTTGAGCAGGCTAAAAAACGTGGCGCGGATTATATCGCGACAGGACATTACGCGAGGCGGGATATGGTGTCTAACGGAGATGAAAAACTGTATCTGTTAAGAGAGTCAAAAGACAAGAAAAAAGACCAGTCATATTTTCTCTGGACTCTTGGGCAGGGGGAGCTCGCGTGTTCCCTTTTTCCTGTTGGAAATATAACTAAAAAGGAAGTTCGCAAACTAGCGCTTCGTTTCAATATTCCCGTGGCGGGAAAAAAAGACAGTCAAGGGTTGTGTTTTCTGGGGAAAATTGATATGCAGGAATTTTTGAGAAAGTATCTTCCGGAAAAAGGAGGCGACCTTTTAGACACGAAAGGAAATATAATCGGCACACATAACGGCGCGTATTTTTTTACTATCGGTCAACGTCATGGATTTACTGTTTTCAAAAAGGGGACAGACGATGTGCCTCTCTATGCCGTATCTAAAAACATAGAAAAAAATACAGTCACTGTTTCAGAAAGAGAAGAAAAAGACAATTCGTGTAAAACAGGTAAACTTTCAAAAGTGTTTCTCTCACAAGAGAACTGGATTTCAAAATTTCCTTTTTCAGGAGAAAAATATCTTGCCCGTATCAGATATCACCAGGTGCCGCAATTGGTAACGTTTCTCTCCACAAAAGATGGTGCGTATGTTGAATTTGACACTCCGCAAGAAGGACTTTCTTTTGGTCAATCGCTCGTGCTGTATTCAAAAGATGTTTGTCTTGGTGGCGGAATAATGGAAAAAGCCTTACTGGACACAAATCTGCGCTAATTTTGGACACTTGCACAAATTTGGACATTGAGTGTCCAAAACCGTACTTGGAACTACTTGGAAGCCCGGCTTCCAAGTAGTTCCAAGTAACAAGTAAAAACATATTACACCACATTTTTAGGCTTTTATTTGGAAGCCGAGCTTCCAAGTCTACGCTTTTAAGTCCAAAAACATAGCTGTATATCGTAAAGGCACGTGAATAATGTTGTTTAGATAACAAGATACTATGCCAATCTTGGTGTGAGGGGTATAATACTTGGAATGACCACAGTTTCTGTTGTTAAAGCAAATGGCGATGTGGAACCATTTAAAGGGGAAAAGTTAGTACAGTCGCTTATGCATTCTGGCGCTTCTAGGGAAGCATCGGAAGAAGTGCTAAGAGCAGTTGAAAAGAATCTTCGCGACGGAACAAGTACCGCGTCTATTTACAGAAGAGCGTTTCTTTTTCTTCGTCGGAAAGAAAAAACTGCCGCTCTTCGTTATTCTCTACGTAAAGCGCTCACTGAGCTTGGGCCAAGCGGTTTTCCATTTGAAAGTTTTCTCTCGGAACTCTTTAAGGAAAAAGGGTTTAATGTCCAAAAAGGCCAAATTATTCAGGGAAAATGCGTTGAACATGAAATTGATCTTATTGCCACTAATGAGAAAAAACATATTCTCGCAGAAGTGAAGTTTCATAATAAGCGAGGAACCAAAACTGACCTTAAGGTGGCGCTCTACGTGTCGGCTCGTTTTGATGATATTCCTTTCATAGATGGAAAATGGCCTAAACGGGAAGGATGGCTTATCACAAACACCAAATTCTCCAGTTCGGCAATCCAATACGGACTTTGCAAACACTTTACATTTATCGGATGGAATTATCCGTTGAAAGGAAATCTTAAGGATATGATAGAGGGTAGTGGTCTCCATCCGCTCACGTGCCTCTCAACCCTTACCAAATCCCAGAAAAACATTTTTCTATCGCAAGATGTCGTACTCTGTCGCGATGTCCTCAAACGACAGGACATTCTTGATATGGCAGGTGTTACGAAAGAAAAACTTCCAAAGATAAAAGAAGAAATAGATATGCTTTGTTGTGCCGTATAATATTATGAGTTCCGCGTTTGTCAGAAAAAAAAGAATATTTGACCCCTCATCTACGCAACCTCATCGTCTGAGCCGATCTAAAGTTGATTTGTTTTTGGAATGTCCCCGTTGTTTTTATTTAGGGGAACGTTATGGTGTCGGACGTCCTTCTATGGCGGCTTTTACTCTCAACATTGCAGTAGACCATCTTCTTAAAAAAGAATTTGATACGCATAGGGCGGCAAAAAGCGCGCACCCCCTTATGGCAAGCTACGGCATTGACGCAGTGCCGTTCCAACATTCCAAGCTTGAAGAGTGGCGGCATAATTTTACTGGAGTTGAACGTTTCCACGAACCGACGAACATAAAATTTTTTGGGGCGGTTGATGACATCTGGGTAAATCCGGAAGGAGAACTAATTGTTGTTGATTATAAAGCGACGAGTAAGAGGGGAGAAATCAATCTGGACGAAGGTTGGGGGCCTCAATACAAACGGCAGCTTGAATTTTACCAATGGTTATTGCGCGGAAATGATTTCAAGGTATCCGATACGGGTTATTTTGTTTACGCGAATGGAATAAAAGACAAGGCGGCTTTCGACAAAAAACTTGAATTTAATGTTGAAATTATTGCTCATAAAGGAGATGGCTCGTGGATTGAAGAGGTGGTTACTGATATGAAAAAATGTTTGATGCAAGAAACACTTCCTGATTCGGGAGAAAGATGTGAGTACTGCCCATACCGCGAACTGGCGGGAAAAACAATTGAAGAGATTTGTGGTGTTACACGAAAAAAGAATATGGATGGAAAGCAGGGCACGCTCCTTTAAAACAAAAATCTTTTCTATGGCGCAGCTTCCAATCATTACACACATTACACCACACTTGGAAGTTGAGCTTCCAAGTTGAATTAAAGTCACTAAAATTATGAAAATAGCATTATGTGGCAGTATGCAGTTTGCGCAAAAAATGTTAGATATAGGAACTGAACTTCAGACATTAGGACACTCAATAACATTTCCAAAAAATGTAAAAGAGCACGCATTGGGAACTCTAAAGATTGAAAAAAAACAGGAAAAAATTGCCCATAATCTTATACAAAGACACTACGAAGAAATCAAGAAATCCGACGCTATTTTAATTGTTAACGAGACAAAGAATAGTATCGAGAATTATATTGGTGGCAATACTCTTATTGAAATGGCTTTTGCCTATGTATTAAAAAAGAAAATTTATCTTCTCAATCCTATTCCCAAAATGCATTATTCTGATGAAATTGAGGCAATGAAACCTTGTGTTTTAAATGGAGATATTTCTCAAATTAGATAGTATGAACGCGGAAAAGAAAGAGAAAATGCGGCAGATTCGGGACGAGATTTTTAATCTTACGGGATCTCCTTTATACAAGGAGCGAACAAAAAACAAAGTCTTTCCGGTAATTGGGGAAGGGAGCCACGATGCCGCGATTATGTTTGTGGGTGAAGCTCCCGGAAAAAATGAGGCGGCAACAGGTCGTCCTTTTTGCGGAGCTTCGGGAAAAATTCTTGACGAGCTTCTTGCATCAGTCAATATTCCTCGCGAGAGTGTTTACATTACAAATATTGTGAAAGACCGCCCGACGGGAAATCGCGACCCGCTTCCAAATGAAATTGAAATATACGCGCCATTTTTGGAGCGGCAGATTGATATTATGCAACCAAAAGTTATCGCGACACTCGGGCGCTTTTCAATGAATTATATTATTGATAGCTTTTGTCCTGACGAGTTTGCCGAACCAATTAGTCGCGCTCACGGAAAAGAGTTTAAAGGGGAGACCTCCTACGGAGAAGTCATTGTACTTCCTTTGTATCATCCGGCGGTTGCGGTATACAACAACAATATGAAGGAAACTCTTAAACAGGATTTCAAATTGCTTAAAAAGTTTACTTGAACCAGCGCTACTTTTTTTTGTTTCCTCATTTTAATTACAGACTTTTTGCATTTGAGTTTTAATCCACTTCATCGTATAGTTGTTTTTATATGATTGATATGCAAGACCTTCTTGTTATGGCAGCAACGCTACGTACAATAGGCGAAATTATCGCTATAGGTATGTTGATAAGCGTTCATACTCATATAATCAAAGAAAGAAAAATTGACCTTGATGTGCTTCTTTCGATGCAACGCGAGAAAGCATATCTCGTTGCAGGACTTGCCTCAATTCTTACAGGATATGTAATTGAACTTATCGCCTATACATTTGCTTAAATTATCTGTCCCGTTAAAAGTTTTACGGTAAGAAGATATGTGTAAAACCAAAAAGAGGGAAAGCGATGGAAAACACGGAAGACAAAAAAATAAAAACTTCTGATGAAATGGACTCTGCAAAAATCCGTTCACGATTTTTAAATTTTTTTAAAAAAAGGGGGCACGTTATTCTGCCCTCTACGTCTCTTGTTTCTGATAATCCCTCCGAATCTTTGAAAACGCTTTTTACGACTGCGGGTATGCAGCAGTTTAAGCCGTACTATACGGCATCGGAAAATGCTATACGAGATTTTGGAACAAAAGATGTCGCAACAATACAAAAATGTGTTCGTACTGGAGATATTGACGAAGTGGGCGATGACACCCACCTTACTTTTTTTGAAATGCTTGGAAACTTTTCTTTTGGCGGTTATGGAAAGGAAAAAGCGATTGAATACGCGTATGAGTTTATTACAAAGGAACTAAAGCTTACGATAGATTATGTTTCTGTATTTGAAGGGGATAATGAGATTTCTGCTGATGATGAGTCAAAAGAGGCTTGGAAAAAGATTGCTCCTGATGTAACAATCAAAAATCACAACCGCGAAGATAATTTCTGGGGTCCTACGGGAGAAGAAGGTCCGTGCGGTCCGACAACCGAAATATATATAGATGGCGTTGAAATTTGGAATATCGTTTTCAATGAATATTACAAAACTCGCGAAGGGAAATATGAACCGCTCGCGGTAAAAGGTGTTGATACGGGAATGGGACTTGAGCGTCTCGCGATGGTTTTGCAGAAAAAGAACAATGTTTTTGAAACAGATTTGTTTACTCCGGTAATGTGGGAAATTACTAAACAGTACGATGAATTTTCTGATGAGCGTGCAAAAAGAATTATTGCTGACCATATTCGTACAGCAGTCTTTGTGATTGCAGACGGGGTAACCCCTTCTAATACCGAAAGAGGGTATGTTCTAAGACGCTTAATTCGAAAAATTACCCACACAGACAAATCTAAATCTTCAATTGCGGAAGTTGTCATAGAAAATTACAAAAAACAATATCCTGAATTGCTGCATCAAAAAGAGACCATCTTAGGGGAGATCCAGAAAGAAGAAGAAAGATTCAGAAAGACGCTCTTTATTGGTTTAAAACAATTTGAAAAGGGAGAGGACCCCTTCACACTTTTTACTACCTACGGGTTTCCAATTGAATACACAAGAGAATTGGCGCGAAAAAAAGGCATAATCATAGACGAAGAAGATTTCCAAAAGAAATTTAAAAAACACCAAGAGCTTTCACGTACCTCGTCTGCTGGAATGTTTAAGGGGGGACTTGCGAGCCACAATGAAAAAACGGTAAAACTCCATACTGCGCACCATTTACTTCTCGCCACGCTTCAGGAAGTTTTGGGAAAAAACGTAAAACAAAGGGGAAGCAATATTACCGAGGAACGCTTGCGCATAGATTTTTCTTTTGGAAGAAAAATGACCGATGAGGAGAAAAAACAGGTTGAAGACGTTGTAAATAATCACATCTCCCAAAATCTTTCTGTAACTCGCTGTGAAATGTCGCGAGAGGAAGCGGAAAAAATAGGGGCGGAAATGGAATTTGGCGCGAAATATCCAGATACGGTTTCGGTGTATTTCATAGAAAACAAAGAAGGCAATGCTATTTCTAAAGAGTTTTGCGGGGGCCCTCACGTTGAACGTACTGGAATCTTGGGAAAATTCAAAATCAAAAAAGAAGAAGCTGTCTCGGCGGGCGCGCGGCGTATCAAGGCCATATTAGAGTAAAGGTTCTTCGGAGGGAGCCGTGAGTAATTATCGAGGTTCAACCTCGATAATTACTCAATAAGATAATTAACCTTGATATTCAAAGTTTACCACTATCGAGGTTGAACCTCGATAGTGGCCATCCGATAGTCAGTAGGGGAGTATGCCTGTTGTTGGTTGTGGTTGGTCAATATCAGTCAATCTTGATTTCTTTGATCTCTTTTTCGCCTTCTTCTTTATTTTTAAGCCACTCATAGGTAGCGTTTTTGTATTGTTCTTGTCCGTTAAAAAACTCTAAAAATAATTCTCTGGAAGTTACAGAAGGAAAATTTTTTATTCCAATATAATCCAAGAAACTACTCCAACGGTACTTCTCCAGGCTCCCCATTATCGAGGTTGAACCTCGATAATGGGGAGGTTTTTTTGTTTTTAATTCCAATGGGTTAGTGTGAATATAAAAAGGAAGGTGAATAAAATGGCTTTCGTCTTTCACCAGAACCGCTTTAAATCTTCCCTGAAAAAGACCCCCAACTCTTTTGTATTTTTTATTGAAATACATTGTGTAGCCGGTGCCCAATTTTTGCATAAATTTTATAATCCCTTTTTCTTTTTTCTGTTTTAGGACTAAATGAAAATGGTTGGGCATCAAAGTAAATATTAAAATTTCAACCAATAATTTTCTTGGTTTTCTCCCTTTTTCTAAATAATGGGGTTCAGTCTCCATTGCTTGGGAATTAAAATGGAACAGGGTGTTGATGGTGGTGTTTTCGTTATTAAATTCAAATAGGCTATGAATAAATCTGAGATAATCTTGTTTATCAAGAAATATATTTCTTTTTTCAACCCCACGATTATAGATATGGTAGATTTGATTTTCAACAAATTGAGGTTTTTGCATATCATTATTATTTTATTATTTATTATTGTATAAATTATAATATATTAATAAAAAATTATCGAGGTTGAACCTCGATACTCCCTCGATACTTCTCGCTCGAATTACTCCTAAATTATCGAGGTTCAACCTCGATAATTGATCCAATTTCGATAGGTAAAGGTTAAACTCAGTCTCGACAATCTCTAACTATGAGTACAACCAAACAGAGCCTTTTTCTGTGTATAACCATCGTGGTATTTCCTTCTTTCCTTGTTACAATAAAGCTAATGAAGAAACGAGGGGATGTGCTGTTTATCCTTTTCTTTTTTTACGGGTATTTATGAACAACAAGATTATTACTATCACTGTCGTTCTTTCTTTTCTTGTCTTTTTTCTCGTGCCCGCTTTCTGTATTTTTACGGGTGTTTCGGCTGAAGCAGGTATGTCAACGTTGGTCTCAAAGGGCAAAGATTTTACTGTCAGTGTTTTTGCAAATACAGTAAATTATTTTGAAAACATCTCCAAAAACCTTACAAACACTTTCACTTCCAACACTTCCAACAACATTACACCACATTTTAAGGCTTTCATTTGGAAGCCGAGCTTCCAAGTTGAGCTTCCAAGTTGGCAAAAACTTTCAAACAAGCTTCCAAAACTTTCAAGTTTACAGCTTCCAAACTGGGAACTTCCAAAC
>JAGLPS010000017.1 GCA_023137185.1 Minisyncoccota bacterium | reverse complement strand
CTTCTAAGCCAACCTCCTCATTGTCAGAGAAATTTCACTGCCTTAAGTGCACTGAGCGTAGATTTAGGGACCTTAATTGGAGATCCGGACTGTTTTCCTTTCGACGAGCGAAGCTTAGCCCCCGCCGTCTTACTGCCAGATAGTTAATTTTAAGTATTCGGAGTTTGATTGATCTAACGAGATTGCTCCCTGTTTAGATCATCCAGTGCTCTACCCCTTAAAGGTACATCTGACGCTAGTCCAAAAACTATTTCGGAGAGAACCAGCTATTACGAGGTTCGATTAGCTTTTCACTGCTTACCACAAGTCATCCGAAAGTGTTGAACGACTTATCGGTTCGGGCCTCCTCCCACCTTTCGGTGGGGTTCACCCTGCTCATGGCAAGATCACCTCGCTTCGGGTCTTTTATATACTACTTGTCTCGCCTCCGGCGAGACCGCTGAATCATGCAGACTTTACGCAGACAACACAGAAAAAGAAAACATAAATGAATTCCTTCTGCGTCTTCCACGTTCGTTCAGTTAATTCTGCGATCTTGTCGGAGACAAGATACGCGCTATTCGCACTCGGTTTCCCTGTGGCTCCAGACGTAATGTCCTTAGCCTTGCAGCATACAAAAACTCGTTGGCTCATTCTTCAATAGGCACGCTACAACGGACATCACGCTACGCATGATGCCGACATATAACAATTAACAATTAACGATTAACTAGAGCGGAAAAGTTTCCTTCTAGTTATTTGTTAAAAATTATCTGTTACCTGTTGCATCACACCCAATGTGATACCCGCCGTAACTCCTTGTAAGCATATGGTTTCAGATCTATTTCACCGCCCTCACCGGGCTATTTTTCACCTTTCCCTCACGGTACTAGTTCGCTATCGATCTCTTAAAATATTTAGCCTTACCGGTTAGTTCCGGCAGATTCCTTCAAGCTATTCGTGTCTTGAAGTACTCAAGAACAACAACAAAAAAGTTACTTCATTTTCGCTTACGGGACTATTACCCTCTGGGATTCCGCTTTCCAGCAGATTCAGCTAACAAAGTAATTTATAACTTTTCCTATCGTAAAGATAGCATTGTTGCCTTACAACCCCGAGCGTCACTCCCACAAAACAGAATACTGCGCTGTGAGAGTGAAGCTCGGTTTGGGCTGTTTCCTTTTCGCTCGCCGCTACTAAGAAAATGTACCCGCATACGCGGGATTGGTTTCTTTTCCTCCAGGTACTGAAATGTTTTACTTCCCTGGGTGCGCTCCTTACCTAATATGGCAAGGTGTCTACATTATGCAGACGGGTTTCCCCATTCGGACATCTCCGGATCAAAGGTTGCTAGGCACCTCCCCGAAGCTTATCGCAGCCATGCTACGTCCTTCATCGCTTTTAAGAGTCAAGGCATCCACCATACGCCCTTGGATTTCCCATTAGGAAATCCGGTAACCACACTACAAGAAAAACATCCTGTTGTGTGAAATGAATAATTACCTGTG
The DNA here is from genome assembly GCA_023137185.1 of Minisyncoccota bacterium. GTDB lineage: Bacteria > Patescibacteriota > Minisyncoccia > Phycocordibacterales > JAGLPS01 > JAGLPS01. Next base: position 14,916 of record JAGLPS010000017.1, on the reverse strand, counting down.
ACATCTACAAATTAAAATTTGCAAATGTCCTAAAAAAGACCTATTTAATTATCAATGAACTCCCTCAAGAATAAAAAATCCGCTTTCTTTAAAAGCGGTTGTGAACAAAAAATAACTACGATTTCACCGTTTCCGCTTTAATAGCAAATTAAATTTTCTACTCATAAGAGATATAGGTAGTATATTCAAGAACCACTATTTGTCAACATTTTTAGTGGATATGTTGTCAACAAAACACCCCTTCAGCCTAAGACTGAAGGGGTGTTTGTAAAAACTCCTATTCTTAGCCAATTTCCTCCTTTATTTCCTCAATGAATTTTGCCGCGGCATCCTGTCCTCCAAGACCAAAAGATAACCCTAGAGCAAGAGATAGGGCAATCACAAGTCCCAAAAAGAGTGTGTTTATTAAGGCTTCAGCGATTCCAAGATGAATAAGCGCCGCCGAAATACCAAATAGCCACACAGCCCAACGAGCTATGCTTCCAAGCAAATTGGCAGTTCTAACACCCGCGGTTTTAGCAGACGCAGAGATAACTTTCTGAATAATATCTCCTACTACAGCTGCAACCACAAGCACAAGCACTGCAACAATTACTTGGGGAAGGTAAGCAAGCACCACTTCCTGTAAAAACACATTTACTTGCGTGAGACCAAGCACTTCAAACGAAGCGACTAAAAATGCAACGATAACAAACCATTTTACCAGTCCTCCGACAAAGCCCCCGGAATTAAGAGTAATACCACCCTTTTTAAGCACACACTCAAGTCCTGTTTTTTCGAGTGCTTCGTCTACTCGCAGTGATTTAAGAATTTGAGAGACTACTCGCCCCAAAAGAGAGCCAATAATCCATCCCAGAAGGAAAATAACAAGAGCTACTACAAATTGAGGGATAAATGCGACAACTCCAATCCATAAATTTTGGAAAGAGTCCAGCACCACATCCCCCCACGTACTTGTCATCATTATATTGTTGTGAAAAAGAATCCTCTATGAAGAGGGAAATTAATAAAAGCCGACCTTGTGTGACTGTATTTTAATAATACCACTCTCAAAAGTCAGCAAGAAATAATAGCAAACGAGCTGTGGATAACCCCTAAAACACTTTTTTACTTTTTATCTAAAGGTAAAAAATGTTGGGGGGCAAATTTCAATTTGCGAAATTACGTCTTAGCCTAAAAATGTTTTTCTTGTTCCATGCCAAGACGGTCAAGAATTGTATTGTGTTTATAATCAAGAATATCTCGGAGGAGTTTGTCATATACGCCCAATCTGTATTTAAAGTCAGAAGTTTCAAAAGCCGCGTATTTCAATTCTCTTCCGATTTCAGCTTCAAAACTTTTGATAATATTTTCTAACACACCTTTTTTAATATGGTCCCCTACAACAAGAACGTCTACCCTACTTTCTAAATCATGGATAAACACCCCGGAAAGAATTACAAGTTTAAGACGTCCGACCCGTTGGAATTTTTTCAGAATATCATCACGCGTTAAAGGAGCAATGTCAATAAGAAAACTCTGTAAAGGAGCCAAATAGGGGAATTTTGTATCAAGAACCCAACCGCGCGTCCACACCTTTTTTGTCTTTCTTTTTTTCCCTTTTAAGATTTTTTCCTTTAGAAACGATTTGGGGTGTATCATTCCCGTTTTAGCGAGAAGAGACAAATACCGACGCACCTTTGCGCCACTTACTTGCGTTCGTTTGGAAATATCGGACATACTGTATGGTGTTGCGGGATTAAAGAGAAAAAGCCGCATTATTCGTACTTTTGCCGAACTTCCAAAAAGTTTTTCTAATATATCCATTCTGTTAGAAACCAGTTGATTAATAATTTCCACTTTACACAACAGCCTGTATAATCAATTTTCTTTTGCCCTTACCCCTCTTTTTGCTCTACCTTTAAGACAATTGTGAGGCTATTCTAATAAATCCATAGACTTTCCTATTATCGAAAAATTATATCATAAGAGCGGTGTCTCTCTTTAGGAGGACATCAAAGCTCGTATACGTCAAAAACCATCCGCCTAGTACAAGACGGATAGTTTTTGACTTGTTGAAGCCTGTTTTTATTTTGACGAGAGAGTCTGTCTGCCGGCATAGGCAGGTCTGCCTATCGACAGCAAACAAAGTCAGGCTAAAGAATTACTTTAATTCGGCCTTGCCGCCCGCTTCTTCAATTTTTTTCTTTATTTCTTCTGCTTCCTCCTTCTTCACGCCTTCCTTAAGATTGGAAGGAGCCGCGTCAACAAGGTCTTTCGCTTCTTTAAGTCCCAAACCAAGCACCTCTTTCACCACTTTAATAACTGCAATCTTTTGGGCGCCAAAGTCCACCAAGTGCACTGTAAATACACTTTTTTCCTCTTCACTAGAGGCAGACTCGCCTTGAACGGGAGCTACTGCAGCTTGGGCTGACACGCCGAATTTCTTTTCAAGAAATTTCACTAATTCATTGAGATCAATAACTGACATTTTTTCAATAGCGTCAACTATCGTCTTGAACTTGACTGGCGTCTCAATGTTTTCTGATTCTGAAGAATCTTCCAAAGGTTGGACGGTCTTCTCTTCCGCGACTTTTTCTTCTTTTGATTCATTAGCCGGTAAGGTCGATTCTTCCGTTTTTACTTCATCTTTTTTTTCTTCTGACATATTAAATAGCTTTTAGTAATAATTTTATGCCTCCTTTTGGGCTAGAGCGTCAAGCGCGATAACTAATCCTTGAATCGGAGAGTTGATGAGATTTACAAACTGCCCATATAACACCTCCTGTGGAGGAATCTTTGCAAGAAAAGTCATCTCTTCCTTCCCAATAAAACGTTTCTCAAACACTCCTCCAAGAATTGAGAGTTTCCCCTCATATTTCTTTTGAAACGTATATGTTTCGCGCGCTGGTTCAATAGAATCAGAACCAAAGACAATGCCCAATTCCCCTTCAAGAACAGGTTCTTCTCCTTCAATTTTCACATCCTTAAACGCCTTTGAAGCGAGGGTTTTCTTCGCAACCACATATGACACTCCTTTACCTCGAAGCCCTTTTCTCATTTCAGTAGCGTCAGAAACAGATAGCCCGTGGAAATTTACAAACACCACAGACACGGCTTCTTTTGCCATTTTCTTAAGACTTTCCAGTATTTCTTTTTTCTTCTCGCGAGAAATTGCCATAATAATAAACAGCTTTTTGCTGTTAGCTGTTAGCTTTTAGTCCGCTAGTCGGCGTCTGCCAAACGACGGATAGCTTTCAGCTTTTAGGAAAAATAAATCGACCCTTTTAAGGCCAATAAAGAGTAGCGTATATACGTACGCAATACCTCGAGAGGAATTACACCACTATATCCTATGGGTGAAACGAATAGTTGATGTGATAAGCATCCGCCTAAATTTTTTCTTCACAAAAATTTTTGCGGATACCTATTTTACTAAATCGCTTCGCTCTTAAGTAAAATGGTACCTCTTGTCTTCAGCCTTTGAAGAAAAAGATACTAAACGCAATCATTTCTGTCAACCCCGTAGTAGATTTTGGCATTGCCTTGTAGCAATCTGATTGCTACAAGGCGCACTCAAGTGCTATGCCAAAATTCACTACAGGGTAAACTCCAATTACTTGAGGCTGTCTCTAAGGGCTTTTAGATTTTCATTGTTTGGATTCGCGGCAACACCCTGTTCCGCGATAATAACTGCTTTGGACATATCATTCAAAACAATACGGTAAAATTCAGCTAACTGGAAATAAAGATACTCTTGATCTGGAGATCTCTTAATCGCCTTAAGATAATATTCTTCGGCTTTTGCGCTGTCATTAAGGTAATAGCCATAAAGAAAGCCGAGATTCCCGAGCGCGACGGGACTTGCGGTATTAATCTCTGCCGCATACAGCCATGCAACTTCCGCTTTTTCATAATTCTCAATCAGTTTCCAATATGAGCCAAGTCCAATCCAATTATCTTCATCGGCAGGGTTTTTTTCTACCGCGGCTCGCAAGGACTCAATCTTTTCAATAATCGTCATTTTGCTGCTCTCTTGATAACCAGAAGGAAAAACAATAGGACCGCTCATATCAGGAGGAGAAGGCAAATCGACGGGAAGAACACTAATATCAATGGATTTCCCTTCTTCGTCAAATAGCCCTACCCCTGAAAGGGGTGCTGTAGACGATGCATTGTCAGTCTTATTTGCATCCTGCGGAATTTGTGTAAGGTTTTTATTAAAAATAAAAAAACCAACCATAACAATGGCTACTGTTACAAGCCATATAATAATTTGTTGTATTTTCATCCCGTACAAAATAGTCAGCCTAGGGCTGACGTAGGTTAAATTGTGAACTGATAAAAAGTTGACCTATGTGGTCATATTGTAATGTGTGTTTCATATTCATAACGTCGTAATTTCGTACGGGACTCATACCCGAATTGTAAAGGAAATATTCAAAAATTTCAATTCACCCCCACGCCAACTTTGGCATAGTATTTTGTCGCCTAAGCCGATGCGTTCATAACACCGAAGATATTGCTGTGTTTTTTACAATTACTTTATTTTTGAAAATACTGTGACAATGACAAAGTTGGCGTGGGGGTAAACCCCTTTGTAGACTGTAGACCTGTGGACACGGCGTGTCCACAGACACATGACTCGGTAATTCGCCTTGGTAACCTCGATAATGATTTCCCCGTTGTCGCTAATTTCCAAATGGGGTTAAAAATATTTGAGACAATCAAAAAACCCCGCTTTCGCGGGGTTTTTTGTGAGCATTTGCGTAACCGTTAGGCCAGAGGCAAATCACAAGAGCTCATTATTTGGATAGATTTTGCGAATCCATATTGTCGGCGCCGAGGCCTGGAATATAGTATCCGTTTGTCCAAGCGTTCTCGTCCGTGTCGTTCGTAGTGGTTGAGTTTGGTGACCAGATAAAGTCATCGTGGGTCGCAAACGGAACCGAGGCTGTTGAAGACGCTAACTGTAGTGTTGTCGCTTCGTAAAGCAACGGATACGCTGCGTCACCTTGAACATTTGTTGCAACCGTCGCGCTTGTAGGACTATTAGCGAATGTAATAGTACCTGTCAAACGGAAGTAGTAGGTTGCGCCTGCAGGAATCTGCAAGTAATCCTGACCCTGCGTTGAGGCTGTCATTGTGATGTCAGTATTACCGCCATCAAGCAAGCCTGCAGTTGTGTCGTTCAACTGACCAGCAGGATTAAATCCATTTACAGGAGTACTGTAACCTGAATCCGTGTACGCCTTCAACTTAAGATTTGTAACCGTTGTTGAAGCCGCCGCTGGTGACGCTGACGTCGCGATATTTACAGTGAATTTGTAAATACCAATTGAACCCGTATCTGCCGCCTTTACAGAGAATCTGTAGAGGTCATTTGTAGCGCCATCAATCAAAGTAGTTGATGGAACATTTATCTTAGCGAATGTCGGGTATGACTTAAAGACTCTTATTCCGTTTACTGCCGTGTCTGATGTTGAACTTGAGCCGATAAATCCAGACGTTGAACTAAGAGCTTTGGTGTGACACGTTGCCGCAAGTGCGCAACCATCGTAGTTAACCTTGATAAGAGCGCCAGGAGTTCCTGGTTGTGATACTCCTACAGGGTTAAGGTCAGCTTTAATGGTAAGAAGCTTGTCTGTGTCCTTTGGCAACACAACATCTAGTGTTGAAGTCGCGTAAGTTAGAGCTCCCTGGAAAATAGCTGAACCAACCTGTGTCGCGCCATCCCAAATAGTAACTGTGTTGTTAACAAAGTCAGCATTCGTTGATGAAGCAGTTGACGTAAGTACGAGGGTAAGTTCTTTAAGAGTCAATTCCTCGTTTGAAGCGTGAAGTTTCAATACTCCAAGTGTAGCTCCCGCCATTCCCGCTGGTACGATAGTGTACCCAGGACTTGAAGTGTCAAGCGCAACAGTAAATGAACCAGCGGCAACAGTCATAAGCTGACCTGTTGAACCAGTAACTGATTCAGAAACATCAGTACCTGACGTAACACCCGTAACAGTCATCGCTACGCTGCCTGTAATACCCCAAGTAATAGTATCAGCCGCGGAAACCGCAGTTGAGATATTACATTTAAGAGCAAGCGTCTTCACTGTTCCCTTAGGAACGGTGTACGCGCTGTCAAAAGTAAACACAACGTCCGTAGCGTCTACTATGGTGTTAACAACATTTGAACCGCTGTTCAATGCCGTTGTTCCGTCAAACAACTGACATGTCGTTACTTCTCCCACTGCCATTGTCGTAACATCAGGCAAGAGAGAAATAGATGAGAATCGTACATCCTCACCTGACGCTGAAGCGTCAAGCTGGTAGTTCGCGAATGTGAATCCTTGAACTCCCGCAGGAATATTTTGAGCGGAAGGCGTTGAGCCAACACTCACAGAAAGAGAAGCAGTCTTGATGGTCATAACGTTCATATTGAACGCTACCCCAGTAAGAGTAACTGTGCTTCCTGTTGTTTGACCAACAACAGTTGTCCAGGCAGCAGGAGTTGTTGAAGCGGTAATTGTGCCATTGTTCGCGTATCCCGAAGGAAGTTTACCCTTAATGGTGAATGTATGACTTCCAACAGGGTATGTAATCGTGTCGCTGAATGTCGCGTACTGGGTTCCACCGTATGTGGTCGCCAATGTCGCGTTTACAGGACCCGCTACAACTACGCCATTTTCGTCAACAACAGTAACATCTGTCATTGCGCCTCCTGAAATAACACCCGAGGACGTAGCGAAAGCAACAATTGTTGTGCCAACTGAAACGGCCTCTCCAGTGAATTTGGTTTCATATCCGCCAAGAACCTGACTAGGAACGTTTACAGCAATGTTCTGCGAAGGTACTGAATTTGTTTTTCCAATCGTTGTCGCGGCGCCGGCAGTAACAGTTACTGTGGAACCACTGAAGAATGGAGTACCGACGGTACCGCCACAAGAAGTTCCGCCACTGTCAATAAATTCAGACGCGGTAGTAGCAGCTGCCGCGCAACCACTGTTTGCTGTTGGAGTAATTCCAAATCCGAATGTCTGACCTGAAATGTAGATGTCAATGTTTTTGTAGACATCAAATTGAATCGTTCTGTTAGCCGCGTTCGTACCTACAATATCAGCCATAATGTAGACATCCTTTGAGAATCCTTTGTCAATCGTAAGTCCCGAGCCGAATGTCGCGGTAAAGTACTTGCCGTCAACTGAAACAGTTGGCGTGTAAGCTACGCTGTCAACATAGACTTTGACATTAGAAATGTCAGAAGCCGCAATTGAACCCGCCTGATTGAATCGTACCGAGTACAAAGTTACTTTCTCAACTGAACCAGCGGTAATGCGAATACCGGAGAACTTGTAATCTGTTGTTCCTACCGGCTTACTTAGAGCTGAATTAGGGTCAAACGATGATACTGCCAACGTGGCAGAACCAACCGTAAGAGTCGCGTTTACTGTGTGGTACGCGCCCACAATCGGAAGCGAGCCAGCAACAGATGCTGAAGTGTTAATCGCGACAACCTTAACGCCGACAACCTGTCCGGCATACGAGGCAAGGCTTGAAGCGCTGTTTCCCGCAACTGTGAAGACTTTTGAAGTTCCGGCTTTTACCGTAACAGCCTCACCAATAGTTGCCTGGTTGTTTGAGTTTAATGTGCGCGCAACGCCAAGCTGTAATTCATTCTCATCAAGAAGAACTACGCCCGCGAATACCGCGTTTTGTCCGAAACCGTCTCGTTCAACAGTAACGTTGTTAATAACAACGTCTGAAGCGCCTGCCGACACAATAAATTTAGTGAACGGCATACGGCTTACGCTTTGTGGAAAGACAGAAGCCGCTGGCTGAACTGTTGTTGAAACAGTTGCTGAACCTGTTACAGGATCAACTGGGTCAACGGGGTCAGAACTCATTGAATTAAGTTTTGCTCTCGTTGAAGCGCCAACATATCCAGTTCCAGCTGAAAGACCGAGAGGTGTCAAAATTTCAGAAGCATATTTTTCCTGAAATTTGATAGCTGCGGCTTTCGTCAATGAACCGAAGTATGTGGTTTCACTTCCGGAGGAACCAACACCTGACGATGCAACTTGAGTTGCGGAGTCAGAGTTGAAAACTTTCTGAAGATTTAATACATCTTCGCCAGTGTCTCCTTGTGAAAGATCTTTAGTAAAGGTATATGACACTCCGGTTCCACTTGGAGTGGAAGGAGTTCCTCCTGTGAGGGAAGTCTCGACATTATCGATTGTGGCTTGATCTGCTCCGAATGACTGAAGCAGTGAGATAATCGCGTCAACTTGTGACTGTGTCAAAGCTGCTTGAGCAATTGCAGGAAGTCCCACAAGACTCAAAACCATTGCGAATCCCATTAAACCAGCAATCAATTGTGAAATTTTTGATTTGCGAATATTCATGATTGATTTGTAATTTATTTTTGAAGCAATTTCCCTCGCATTTATTTTTAAAGCTTGTAATGCTGCGAGAAAAACTACAGCACAGAATTATTGATTAATTTCGACAATCTGTTTCTGCGCTTTTCAATGCTTTTCAATTTTGTTTTTGTTTTTGAAATAAACATATGTTTATTTCAGCTACACTATCCTATCCGCCTTATTTTTTAATCGACACAAGACAAATAGATTAGTTGACAATAGTTGGACCGATTTTCTTTCATTAACAACCGTAAAGAAAAAAGTTATTCAGAAAAATAAATACTGTTTCCCAAATTTAAGGTCTATATAATTTTCAATGACCAAACCAATTCTTTCAATTCAGCATTTTCTACCAACGATTACTCGTTCAGAAATAACACCTAAGATACCCGTAAATATAACACAAAAGGTAGTCAAGCGCTATTCCCTGAAATCTCTCAATAATCTCAGAATTTTAACTGTAATTTCAGTAAGGAAAACTAAGAAATAATCTACACTGGGCTTATTTCTTTTGCCTCTTAAGACATTATAGTAATTCCCTAAAATAGCTGCAAAATCGGTTTGTTGATAACTTGACAGACCTTATTTTCAGCCTATCAAGATTGGAAGAAAATAGTAAAACTTAAACCCCAAAAAGTCAACGTCAAAGCAGATTTTTTAAATTTGAATGCAAGCCGTAAAAAACTAGACGCTCCTAAGAAACTAGTCAGAAAACGAGTACGTACTCCACCTTCTTTCTCCCTCTCTCTGGATAATCCCTTTTTTAAGAAGACTACCCAATTCTCTTTGTATTGTTTTCTCACTACAGTCTTTTATTATTAAGGAAATGTCCTTTATGGTTACTTTCTTTTTTATCTTTATAATATCAAGTATACTTTCCACTCTGTTTATTTTTTTAAGAGCGGAAAGAGAGTGCTCTTTTTTTTCTTCTTCTATATTTAGTGGCTTGCTGGTAGATGTAAAGGACATATTTTTTTCTTCTCTACTGTCTTTTATATACTGTCTTTTATATATGTCTTTTTTATCACTTAGCAACTCCGGCGGAGTGGCTTCTACGGAAAAAAATCCCGGAGAAAAAAGGGAGGCTTCCTTTAACACCTCATCACTTATTTCTTTAAAAGAGTTAATGACTTTGTATATTTCTTTTTCAAGAATCTCGTAATTCATTGAAGAAACAATACCAGACTGTTTTCCTATCGAAAGAAGACAGTCTATATCTAGAAGTATAAGACGCCCATACGCGATTGAAGCATTTTCGTTTATGAATTTGTCTTTTAGATAAAAAATACAATCAAAGAGCTCTAAAGATTTTTGTCTTAGACGCTCTTTGAGGGGTTCGTGCTCAGGAAATACGCCCGTAATTAAATAGAGAGCGAGAACTATTTTTTCAACCTTTTTTATAATAAAAGGCTCTGTATTTGTTAAAGAAAAGCCTTTTTTATATTCACTATTAGGCGTTTTTAACTTTTGAGGTTGATCTGAAACAGTTGTGTCTTTTTTATCTTCCATACACTGTCCTTTAAATTAAATACTCACTCCTTAAAGAACGTGTTGTCCTTTAAGGTAATTTATTTATGTCTTTTATTATATCCTACTAAAAGACATAAGTAAAGGCATACTTTTAAAGGACGTTTTGTTTAATACGAAAGAAATTAGCGGCCGTGGTAAGGACTACTACTTGACTCCGCGGGTTTCTAAGAGAACACAAAAGATTCTTGTGGTACAATGTTTGAGAAGTGGGTAGAAAAAAAAAGAAAGAAAAAAAAGAAGAAAAAAAAACACTTAGAAGTGAGACAGTGCGGGGCATAGGGTCTGTTACTTTTTTTGTGTTAGGCATATTTCTTGTACTTTCTTCTTTTAACAAAGGAGGAATTGTTGGAGAAAAGCTGTATGCGGTTTTTACGTTCCTTGTAGGAATTGGATACTTTCTTATTCCACTTGTACTTTTTCTCTTGAGCATCGCGCTGTTAAAGGAGCTCCATACGAAAGTTATTGGCGGACATATCGGGGGCGCTTTTTTGTTTTTAATTTCTGGACTTGGAATAGTGAGTGTTTTTTCTTCAGATGTAGAAGGAGTAAGCAGAGGAGGAATAATTGGAAACGCCATCGCCTCTCCTCTTCGCTCCCTTTTTGATATATACGCTACGGTTATTTTTCTTTTCGCACTTTTACTGATATCTTTTCTTATTCTTTTTAATGTAAGTCTTAATCTTCACTCCTTTGTCTTCTGGAAACGAGGCAAGAAAGAAAATAGCGTTACTGAAGAAGACGCCGCTTCCCTTACAAAAGAAGAGGAGAAGAAATTTATTTTGCCCCCAGAAGATACAAAAACAGAAGCGATACCTTCTGAAGATACAACGCAATCAAAAGAGAAAGAGGGGCAAAAAGAAGATGATTTTTTCGTTTCTTTTGCCCGTTTTGGGATGAAAACATATACTCCGCCCCCACTATCTATTTTTGAAAGAGATAAAGGAAAACCCGGTGTTGGCGATATAAAAGTAAACGCAAATGTCATTAAGCGAACGTTGCAGAATTTTGGAATCCAAGTAGAAATGGATGAAATATCAATTGGTCCATCGGTAACTCGATACGCCCTAAAACCTGCCGAAGGAGTTAAGCTTTCTCGAATTGTCGCGCTGCACAATGATTTAGCGCTCGCGCTCGCAGCGCACCCTCTTCGTATTGAAGCGCCGATTCCAGGAAAATCTCTTGTTGGAATAGAAATACCTAACAGCGCCAAAACAATCGTTGGTTTGGGAACAATGTTTGCGGAAAATGAATACCAAAAATCAGGAAAGGCTCTTACCATAACTCTCGGGAAGGGAGTTACTGGAAAATGTTACTTTGCAAATCTTTCTAAGATGCCTCATCTACTTATCGCAGGAGCAACCGGTTCAGGGAAATCGGTCACTATACATAGCATTCTTAACTCTCTTCTATTTAAAAATTCTCCAGAAAACCTAAAATTCATTATGATTGACCCAAAGCGCGTCGAACTGACTCTTTATAATGGAACACCGCACTTGCTTACTCCTGTCGTTACCGAAGCTAAAAAAGCAATTCTGGCTTTAAAATGGGCGGCGCGGGAAATGGACAGACGATACGACATACTTGAAGCGGAATCGGTACGAGACATAGAGTCATATCATAAAAATATTCTTGAGCCTGAATTGAAAAAATTTAAAGAAAAGAAGAATAGAGAGGAATCAAAACTTCCGGAAATAATGCCATACATTATTATAGTTATTGACGAAATTGCGGACATTATGCAGACATTCCCGCGAGAACTTGAAACGGCAGTCGTTCGTCTTGCTCAAATGAGCCGCGCGGTGGGCATTCATTTGATTCTTTCTACCCAAAGACCATCGGTAAACGTTATTACCGGCCTTATCAAGGCCAATATCCCCTCTCGAATAGCCCTACAGGTATCTTCTCAGATAGATTCCCGTACTATCCTCGATGGAAGCGGCGCTGAAAAATTGCTCGGGGCGGGAGATATGCTCTATCTTTCGGGAGATATGTCAAAACCGGTACGCATTCAATCCGCTTTTGTTTCTGAGACCGAGGTCAAAAAAGTCGTGCAGTACCTTCGTAAAGAATACGAAAATGAAATACCGTCAATGGGAATAGACTTTTCTTCTGAAGCGGAACGTAATTCTGTTATTTCAGAAAGTCTTGGCGAAGAAAAAGAAGACTCTTTGTACGAGGAAGCACGCGAAGTTGTTATTCAGACAAAAAAAGCGTCCGTAACGTTCCTTCAGCGAAAACTGCGTGTTGGGTACGCTCGAGCCGCGCGACTTGTTGATATGCTTGAAGAAAGAGGTGTTGTCGGACCAGGAGAAGGAGCCAAACCACGTGAGGTATTTGAGACAGACTCTGGAAACCAGCAAAACGAAGGAATACTTGAAATATAAATCCCGATTGTAGCCTGCCTGTCGGCAGGTTACAGCGTTATAAACTTAAGACACGTTTTATAATATTACTTTATGAGTCGATTTATTACCAGTTTTAGCAATACTGACGGAAACCCAGAGGTTTCCTACTTCTAACAGGATGAATCCCGTACGAAATAGCGGACAAAAGAGATAATATGTAAATATGAGTAAAACAGTCGACATTACTAGAGGTGTATTTGTAGGAACAGCGATTATTGTCCGCGTCCTATTTTGTACGGGATGAAAGAACGAAATTTACTTACAATAAAAATTATTTTTGTTGTCATTTTGAGCATCTCTATAGTGGTATACGCTTTTTACCAAGCGCGCAATCTTATCCAAGGACCAACAATCACAATTGGGTCCCCTGCGAACGGATCCTTAGTTGCATCCCCTATTGTTGTTATTCAGGGTATTGCTTCAAATATCTCATCAATTCAGCTTAACGACTCGCCCATTTTTGTTGATGAAGACGGGGTTTTCAAAGAGAAATTAATATTGTCCTCAGGCTATAATATAATTAAGCTTTCCGCATCTGACCGATTTGGTCGAGAAAAAGAAAGACTATTACAACTTATGTTTAAACCAGAATAATGAGAAAAACAACTAAAAAAGAAGCGAAAAAAAACAACGTCGGGATAGAGGAAACTATTAAAAGTATCAAGACAAAATTCGGGAACGAGGCAATTATGACTCTCGGAGAAAAACCAAAGGTAAACATCAATGTCATACCGACAGGCTCTCTTGGGCTTGATGCCGCTCTTGGTGTTGGTGGTATTCCAAGAGGTCGTATTATTGAGGTGTTTGGCCCGGAATCATCAGGAAAAACAACACTTTCGCTTCATATTGTAGCTGAAGCTCAAAAACAAGGAGGGGTTGCCGCGTTCATCGACGCTGAACACGCAATGGACCCTGAATACTCGAAACGAATCGGGGTAAAAGTAAATGAGTTACTTATCTCACAACCAGACACTGGGGAGCAAGCGCTTGAAATAGTAGAAAGCCTTGTGCGTTCTGGAAAGATTGACGTAATTGTTATTGATTCAGTTGCCGCCCTGACTCCAAAAGATGAAATCGAAGGAGAAATGGGGGCTTACCATGTCGGCAAACAAGCCCGCCTTATGTCGCAAGCACTACGAAAACTAACCGCAATTGTTGCCAAAACGAAGACATCGGTAATTTTTATAAATCAAATCAGAATGCAGATAGGAGTAATGTTCGGAAACCCAGAGACAACCCCGGGAGGAAAAGCGCTTAAATTTTACACATCAGTTCGTATAGACGTACGCAGAATCGCTCAAATAAAAAAGGGCGATGAGGTAATGGGTTCGCGTATCCGCGCGAAAGTCGTCAAAAACAAAGTCGCGGCTCCTTTCAGACAAACAGAGTTTGATTTAATGTACAACGAAGGAATCTCTCGCGAAGGGGAAATTATCGCCCTCGGTGAAAAAACAGGAATTATAGAGAAAGGCGGCGCTGGGGGATATTCTTTCGGAGAACAAAAACTTGGACGGGGATATGACGCGACACGGACATTTCTTAGGGAAAATAAAAAAAAGGCAAACGAAATTCTCAAAGAGATACAAAAAAGACTGGACGAGAAATAACAAGACGGCTCTTAGCTTCTAGTCCGTCAGTCGGCGAACTAGCTCTTAGGAAGACATACACACTCTCTTGTTCTTTCTGGTTAAAAGCTATAAGCTAATGTTCTAAAAGCTATTTTATGCTTTCATACAGCGAAATTACTATAAAAAAATATATCGTTTTCAACAACGAACCCTTTGAAGTACTCTCGTCCAATGTGTTTAGAATGCAAAAAAGAAAACCTGTAAACCAGACAAAACTTCGGAGCCTCCTTTCAGGAAAAGTAATTGAGTATTCTTTTCACCAGTCAGACAAAGCAGAAGAAGCGAATATAGAAAAGAAAAATGTTATCTACCTTTATAGCCATCGCGGAGAACATTGGTTTGGCGAAGAAGGAAATCGAAGTAAACGCTTCACATTATCTCCAGAACTTGTTGAGGACAAGTTGCCATTTATGAAACAAAATTCAATTATCGAAGGGTTGGTATTTAATAATGTGATTATAGGAATTTCTCTTCCCCCAAAAGTGGAGTTGGAAGTGGCTGAAGCTCCACCAACAGTAAAAGGAAACACCTCCCAAGGAGCAACAAAACAGGTTGCCCTTGAAACAGGACTCAGCGTAAGAACTCCCCTGTTTATCAAAGAAGGAGACGTTGTGCGAGTAAATACTAATACTGGAGAATACGCAGAACGAGTGTAGAAAAACTTACAACTTTATAACTTGTAACAAACAACAACCAGCATTTAGCTGGTTGTTTAGTGTCATTGGACACTCAGTGTCCAAAATCAAAAGATGTGCACTCGAGCTTCTGAACACTTTAAGTGAGTAGTTATTTTTCCGAAGCTTTGGAGTGAACACATTATTTTCAAAAGACTACGGTTCCTCTTTAAGTGAACAGTTGCTTTTTAAAAGCCTTGGGAGGCGCAGAGGCGTTGTGCAGAAAAAATTTTTGTGCTTTTCAAAAATTCCGTTTCCGCCCTTTAGAGCGAGTATTCTCTTTTGAAAA
>JAGLPS010000016.1 GCA_023137185.1 Minisyncoccota bacterium | reverse complement strand
CCTTGCGCAAGCGCGACTGGCGCGAGCAGAGCAAAAATACAGCAGTATTTTATGCGTGCTTTTCAAAAGAGAATACGAGCGGCCTTTTATTGAGAAATATACGGAAGAAGCGCCATATATCGCGCGCGCTTAACCGCAAGAGCAAGCTTGCGTTGGTTCTTCGCGCTTACTCCCGTCCTCTTTCCCGCCAACAGTCGCCCGTGCGGATTAAGAAACTTCTTAAGAATATCTATATCTTTATAGTCAATATATTTTATATTATTTTGTGAAAAAAAGCATTGTTTCATCCTGTTAGAAATTTATGGTTTATGTTTTTTACTACAACTATATTACTGATTTATTTATTATTGTCTAGCGTTTTCTATAATTTGCTTTATTCGTAACATTAGTATCCTTAAAACGGAATATCTTCCGGATTAATCTCTTCCTGCGGATAATCAATACCTGTATCTCCCTTTGAAGGAGAATCTACCCCCTCTCCTTTCATTTCTCCTTTTGAAGACGTATCTGTCGATGGACCTCCACCGTCACGACGCGGACCAAACTGTACTCTATCCGCCACCACTTCGGTACGATACCGTTTTACTCCATCTTGTCCATCCCAACTACGAGTCTGCATCCTTCCTTCAACCATCACAGAACTTCCCTTTCGTAGGTATTGCGAAACCGTCTCTGCTTGCCTCCCAAACACCACGACACTATGGTAGTCAGTATTTTCTTGTCGCACTCCGTTTTTATCTTTCCAGACTCGGTTTGTTGCAATCCCCAAGGTAGCAACCTTCGTTCCCGACGGAATAGCGCGAATCTCAGGATCGCGTGTCAGATTTCCGATAATAATTGCCTTGTTAAAATACATCCCGTACGAAACAGGACGCGGACAATGAAAGTCGCACTTCCTGATAATATATTTTGATAATTTCGACTACTGTATACATGGTGATATTTTAGTTACTGCGTCCGCGATTTCGTACGGGATACATATATTAAACTATATCCCTTTTCGAGCAGTACGTCTATTACAACAAACGAGCGGCATCGAAACAACGTTTGAGCACCTTATTGCGACGAAGTTCCCTCTCCCACAATCTTTTTAATACTTTTTTCGAGTTCTTCTTCAGAAATTTCTCTTTTTTTCTTAGGAGAATCAGTTTTCTTAATAAGAGAAGGTTTGATAGACGCAAGCGTACTTTCTTTGACTGTTTTGACACATATCAATCGTATAATATGAGGATTGTTCTCAATTTCTTTTTCTAATAATGAAATTTTCGAGCAAGAGATTTCAAATTTAACCCAACCAAAATATGCCTGATTAAAGCGCTCGCGTTTTGAATCAATAATCTTTGAAATTGAATACGCGAGAGGTCTCATTTTCGGAATATCCTCCATAATCAAAAGCCCGCCTTCTTTTTCAACTTGTCCGCGAACAGAGGCTGCCTCTTCGGCTATTTTTTCTTCGGGAATACTCGGCACAAGAAGGTAGCCTATTTCATAGACTCCTAAGACTTCCAAATTGTCTTTTTCTTCTGTTTTTTCCTCCTTTTTCATTACATTAATTATAGATCGTATTGCCTACAAGAATAAAAGTTCTGCGCAACAAATTGAACCTGTGTTATGCCGTCATTCCAGACGCAATAGAAAATACACTATCATAGCAAACATCATTCTGCAAGAAGATCAAACTCCCTGCAGGCGTTAGACACAAGCGCATTCAAGACTTTCTGCTCGTTTTCTTCTCTTATTTCTGCAATTTTCTGAGCAACATACAAGACATTCATAGGCTCATTCCTCTTTCCCCTAAAGGGTACTGGGGAGACAAAAGGAGAATCGGTTTCAGAAAGTATATGCGATATAGGGATATACCGTATAACTTCATTATAGTCCTCCGTAAAGGTAATCACCCCCGTGAAAGAGAGCGTAAAATTGATTTTAAGAAAACGTTTCGCAATCTCAACAGTACCAGCGAAAAAGTGTATATTGCCGCGCAAAACCCCCTCTCGCGCGTACGATTCAAGAATTTCAAGAGTTTCTGTGTACGCGTCACGACAATGAACCATTAAAGGCTTGGCGTACTTTAAGGAAAATTCAATTTGTTGAATAAATAATTCTTTTTGTCGTCTCTTTTCTTCAAATGAGTCTCCTTTCAGCCTGAAATAATCAAGCCCACATTCTCCAATCACGACTGTTTTGGGATGACAGACAAGTTTTTCAAACTCTTTTTTGTCAAAAGTATGCGCGCTTTCATCTATCGGATGTTGTCCTATGGAAGCAAACACTGGCTTAAATTTTTCCGCAGTGGCAACCGCCTCTTTGGAAGACTCTAAATCTGTTCCTACTGTAATAGTAAGCGTTTCTTTTTCTTCCATTCGCGCTATTATTTTTTCTCTGTCACCGTCAAAATCTTTCAGGTGTATATGAGAGTGAACGTCTACAAATTTTGGAGTCATCCCGTACGAAACAGGACGCGGATAGTTAAAGCCACATTCCTTGATAATAAATTCTGGTAATTACGACTGGCTGTAAACATTGTGATATTTGCTCTCTAGCGTCCGCGGTTTCGTACGGGATCATATGCGAGGAAATAAAGGTTTTTCAGGCATCCTATTTTCTTTAATAAGAGATTCTATCTTCTTGGCAGTCTCTGGCATAAACGGCTGCAACATAATGCCAATTTCACGTACTTCTAAAACAAGGGTTTGTATAATCGCTTTGCCCATTACAGGGTCGGTCTTAACCACCTTAAAAGGCTCCTCCTTGGTCATTCTTCGATCAGCACTTTGCACTTTTTGCCAAATAAATTCCATAGCATCATTAAACTTAAAAGTATCCATCGCTTTTAGCATATGAGGTTCTGTCTTAACTTTATAAGGAAGAATTTTCACATCATAATCCTCAGAAAGTTTCATCACACGTGACACAAGATTCCCCAATCCGTTCGCAAGATTCGCGTTGTACGCTTCTTCGAATTTCTTTTCAGTAAATTCACTGTCTTCAAAGGGGTGCAATTCGCGCGCGATGTAATATCGAAGCGCGTCAGTTCCATATTGGGCAACTATATCAATAGGACTTACAACATTTCCAACACTCTTGCTCATTTTCCGCCCTCCGTCACTTAGGACAAAGCCGTCAATCACAATCCGCTGTGATGGAGGAAGCCCAACAGAAAAAAGCATCGCCTGCCACATTGCCGCCTGCTGGCGGAGGTTATCCTTCCCCGCGTACTGAATAACCGGCCACCACGTATTGAATTTCCCCATATCATCAGGCCAGCCAATCGCGGCAATATAGTTTACAAGCGCGTCAAACCATACATACATCACGTGTTGCGGGTCCCCGGGCACTTCAATCCCCCACGGCATCTTTTCCTTAAGCCGTGAAATACTAAAATCTTCAATTCCCCGTTCAACAAATGTCCGAATTTCTTTGAGACG
The DNA here is from genome assembly GCA_023137185.1 of Minisyncoccota bacterium. Taxonomy (GTDB): domain Bacteria; phylum Patescibacteriota; class Minisyncoccia; order Phycocordibacterales; family JAGLPS01; genus JAGLPS01. The sequence continues at coordinate 3,700 of JAGLPS010000016.1, read as the reverse complement.
CGATGATGGAATAATAAAATCAGGTTTTTTTTGGTACAAGTCAAGAAGTTTTTCCTGAAACGCGCTAAATTTAAAAAAATAATTTTCCTCTTCTAGAGTCACAAGTTCTTTATCTGGATGATTGGGACACCGCCCGTTGATCATATCTTTTTCCGCGACAAAAAGTTCATCGCTTACACAATAGAGTCCTTTGTATTTCTTTTTGTATATGTATCCTTTGTCAAAACACTGTTTCCAAAACTCCTCTGCCGCGCGAATGTGTTTTTCATCTGTAGTCCGTATAAAGCTGTCATATGAGAGATTGAGTTTTTCCTTAAGAAACTTGAATCTTTCCGCGTATTCATCAACATACTCTTTCGGGTCGCGGCGCAAAGAGAGAGCCTTGGTGTATACTTTCTGGCCGTGCTCGTCTGTGCCTGTGTTAAAAAACACTTTTTCTCCAATCAAACGTTTATAGCGAGCAACTATATCAGCTCGCACCATTTCCACCGCGTGTCCTATGTGCGGATCAGAGTTAACATATGGAAGGGTCGTCGTTATATAAAAGTGGTTTTTTTCGCTCATCCCATTAAAAATAATCAGCCCTAGGCTGACATAGGTTATATTGAGAATTGCTAAGTAGTCGACTCATAAAGTAATATTGTAAAACGTGTCTTAAGTTTATAACGTTGTGACCTGCCGGCAGGCAGGCTTCTAACGGAACAAGTCCCATTAAAGACAGCAAATCTTTAGATTTCCGTCGATATTGTTAAAATGAGCAAAAAAACGACCGAAATTCTTGTGTTGAAAAACATATTTCATATTCATAATATTGTGGTCTCTAACGAAACTCATACTTACTTCTTTTCCAGAATGTTTCCTTTCTGAAGGTCAGTGAAAAACTCCATCGCTACCGCCGCAAGCGGAACGGACAATAACACCCCTAAGAAACCGGCAAGCTTTCCGCCGGCAATAATGGCAAGAATAACAACAATTGAAGGCACACCAACAACCTTCTTAATTACAAGAGGAACGATAAGTTGATTTTCAAACTGCTGAATTATGAGATAAAGCCCCGTAACCAAAAACGCTAAAGAAACCCCACCACCGGAAAATGCGATGATAATCGCGGGGACAGCCGAAAGAACAGGGCCAAAAATAGGGATAATTTCGAACAACCCCGCAAGAATTGCCAAGAGAAGTGCGTGTTCGACTCTCAAAAGAGTCAGACCAAGATACACAAGTATTCCAACGATAAAAACAAGCACGACTTGTCCTTGCATCCATAATCCAATTTTTTTCTCTGCTCGTCGCCACAAATTAATCACATAATTTCGGTACTTGAGAGGCGATATTATAGAAAGAAATGTCGGAATGCCATTCTCCTGCACGGCAAGATAAAATGACAATACAATAATGAGAACAAAGCTCAATAGCCCTCCAAAAACAACATTAATCGTATTAAAAATACCTCCAGATACATTTGAAATAAATAGGTTCACTTCCCGAGCAATTTCTTTCAAAGAAAAACTGTCTGACAGTTTCTCCATAACTGGATTTTGTTGAACAAAGGCGGTTTCTGAAAGAGGTTGGATATTTTCAGTATTTACATATTGTGAAAGCGTTGAAAGGAGACCTGATGTTTCATTAAGAACAGGAATAAGAAGAAAATAAAATGTCAGAGTAATCGTCGCGGCAAGAGCAAGATAAATCAAAAGAACAGCAAAAAGCCGCGGGGCGCGGTATTCAATAAACCATCGCGCCATCGGCTCAATCGCAGAAGCAACTACAACAGCAGAGAGGATAATCAAAATAAGGTCGCGAAGTATAAATAACACGAAAAAAAGAAACGGAATAAGGATTAGCTTTACGATACTTCCAGTACTAATTGTCAGTTCGTTGTGAGAACTCATATCTACCATGGTATCACTGCTCCCTCTTTTTTAGAAGCCTGCTTAGGAAGAAAAAGAAAACGCCTTAGCAAGGTTCTCGCTTGAAGAAATGTTTCCGACAATTGCCGTATTGAGACGTTCATTTATAAAAAATTCTTCCGCAAGAGCCTTAATGTCATAGGCGGTAACCTCGCGCATTTTGAGCGCGATTTCTTCTGGAGTTTTAAGCGGTTGACGCAAAATCGCTTGTAAGCCATAAAATTCAGCGGTCGCATCCGACGTCTCAAGGTCAAGGTACATTGTTCCAATAACGTAATCCTTTGCTTTTTGAAGCTCTCTTGCCGGCACCAACTCTTCTTTAAGACGTGTAAATTCTGAAATAATCTCCCTGCCTACTTCCTCAACCCGTAGGGGATCAACCCCTGTTGAAACCGCAAGAAATCCGTGGTCAGTAAAAAAATCTGTTCCTGAACGAACGTAATAAGCCGCACCCAATTTTTCTCGTATATTTTGGAATAGACGTCCGCTCATTCCACCGCCCAAAACAGCATCGAGAACCTGTAATGTCGGCACAGACTGGTGATTTACTGAAAATGTACGCGCTCCGCACACAATATGCATTTGGTCAGTTTTTCTTGTTTCAACAGCAAGAGCTGAATTTTTTTGTATTTCTTTTACATTTTCTTTGCTATGTTTTTTCTCTTTGGAAATGGGTTCAAAAATTTTTGTAATTGATTCGATAATTTCATCTTCATTAAAACTACCCGCGATAATTACTGTGGTTCCTTCTGCGACATAATGTTTTGCGCGATAAGAAACAAAGTCTTGCCGAGTAAACTTTCTTATATTCTCTTTGGGACCAAGGATAGAACAACCAGCAGGTTGGTCTTTGTACAAAAGTTCCATAAATACTTCTCCCACTCTTCGTTGGGGCATATCATTGTACATATTGATTTCTTCTATAATAACTCCCTGCTCTTTTTCCAATTCATTTTTATTAAATACAGGATTGAGGTAAATGTCAGAAATAACATCAAGAAGGATGGGGAGATGTTTTTTATGCGCTTTGGCATAATATCCGGTGAACTCATACGATGTGAAAGCGTTTGATTGAGCACCTACAGCATCTAGTTCATAACTTATATCAAGCGCCGAAGGCCGTTTTTGCGTTCCCTTGAAGCACATATGCTCAAGGAAGTGAGAAAGCCCGCTCGTCGTTTTATCTTCATATTTTGAGCCAGCTTCAACTATTGCCAAAACGCTTACCGTGGGCGTATCACGAAGTGGAATAGAGATAATCCGTAATCCACTGTTAAGAGTCTTGCATTGAAATTTCATAGTTTTATAATGGACATTAGCGATTGTACCATAGTTCTATAAAAGACACGAAAAGGACAATTTGACTTTTCGTCAAAATACTGCATAATATAACAAGAGAACGTGCGGAAAGGGGGGTTAAAATGGTACCAGTAGAAGAACAGTTGCTTTTCAAAAAACTTGACGAGCAAATAAGAGAGCAGTTTGAAAAAATAGACTTCGCTGAAGAAGGAGGTATCCCTGTAGAAGAACGGCAAGATTTCTTTAACGCTCAAAAAGAAGAAATCATTTCGGATTTTAACAGGCACGTTACCTACATTGAATTCCAAGAGTTTGGGATTCAACGTCCTCCAAACCCCGAAGATTTTGCAAAACATTATCTTGCTAATGGAGGAGGTAAAGCATTTCGAAAGAAATGGAATGCGTCAAAAGGAAGGCTGTGTGTACTTAAGGCGGCTTAAAAAATAAGCCGCCTTTTTCTATTTTGACGAGCGAGGACGCTACGAAAGCTT
>JAGLPS010000015.1 GCA_023137185.1 Minisyncoccota bacterium | reverse complement strand
CCGTTTCCTCCCTCTTCTACACAGATTTATGTTTCTGAACTACAGAAAGTAACTCTTCCACAGAGATTCTTTTTTGTTCGCCAGTATCTCTGTCACGAAGGGTAACACTGCCGTCTTCTAATGTGTCAAAATCAATCGTTACGCAAAATGGAGTTCCAATCTCATCTTGCCGTCGATATCGTTTTCCAATATTACCGTTATCATCAAATACTGTTTGAGGAATTTTTTTTCGTATATTATCAAAAGTATCTTTAGCTTTTTTTACTAGTTCAGGTTTGTTTTTCAAGAGCGGAAAAACCGCAACCTTTACAGGCGCTATCGCGTATGGAAGTTTGAGGAAAACTCTCCCCTCCTCTCCAAGACTATCTTCATTATAAGCAGAGACAAGAAGCGCGAGAACCGTTCTATCGATGCCAAATGTCGGCTCAATAACATGCGGAATAAAACGCTCTTTACTTTCCTCATCATAAAAACTCAAATCTACTCCGCTTGCTTCTGTATGATTTCTCAAATCAAAATCAGTCCGATACGCAAGCCCATAGAGCTCACTTCTCCCGAATGGGAAATCAAATTCAAAATCAATTGTTCTTTTTGAGTAATGGGCAAGTTCATTCGCTTCCACTTCTTTTTCGTGAACCATATTTGCAGGCAGACCTATTTCTTGGCACCAAGAGAGCATTTCTTCACGCCATTTTTCAAATTGCTCTTTCCACTCCCCCTCGCGTATAAAATACTCAATTTCCATCTGCTCAAATTCCCGCGCTCTAAAAAGAAAATCCCGAGGAGCTATCTCGTTTCTAAACGCCTTTCCAATTTGGGCTAAACCAAACGGTAGTTTGGGGTGAAATGTGTCAAGAATATTCTTGAAATTTACAAACATTCCCTGCGCTGTTTCAGGGCGAAGATATGTAAGAGACGCATCATCCTTTGCTGCTCCGATATAAGTCTGAAACATCATATTAAATGTTCTTTCTTCACTTAAAACTCCTTTGCATTCAGGGCATTTCTCTCCCCTAAGCTGATCTGCCCGAAAACGCTTTCCGCATTTTTTACACTCTACAAGAGGGTCAGTGAAACCTGCGGCATGGCCACTTGCCTGCCAAACTTTAGGATTCATAATAAGCGCGGCATCAACTTCATACATATCGTCTCGGTCTTCAATAAATTTCTTTCTCCAAAGATTTTTTATATTCTCTTTCAACCGAACTCCCAAAGGACCATAGTCCCACGTTCCAGCTAGCCCGCCGTAAATTTCAGAACCCCGATAGATAAAACCTCGCCTTTTAGCAAGGCTAGTAATTTTATCCATTGTAACGTTATTTTTTTCTTGCATTATTCGTACCTTACTCTAAATAAAGTTTACCGTCCATCGATTCCCGCGGCAAGCCCCCACACCAACTTTGGCATAGTATTTTGTCGCCTAAGCCGATGCATATATAACATTGAAGAAGTCGCTGTGTTTTTTATAATTACTTTATCTCTGAAAATACTGCGACAATGCCAAAGTTGGTGTGGGGGCAAGCGGTGGGGAGTTCTGGCCGCTTCCAATAAAAAACCTCAAGTTCTACTGTGCTACCCGTTCGTGGCCACTCACTGCCCCAGAATCGGTTACAAGCCATATTGTTAGGGGAGAAGCGGTATCTTCAAGCGCTGTGTCAGTAAAAAGATCTTTACCTGAAAGTGTCTGAGTATTCACTACAACAGGAATTGTTCCTATTTGCCCAAGGCTTGGCAAGAAGCTAAGTTGAAAAGCTACCTCCCGCGCAGGAAGAGTCGCCCCCACTCCTTTTTCTATATTCCCGACACTCCAAATAACTTCTCTATTTTTTGCGTCAAAAGAAATATTTTCAGACAACGGTGACGAGGCTCCAATCCAGGAAATGTAAGGAGGAAGTTTCGCGTACACCGTTGCTCCCAAAACATCGTTGAAGATGTTGGTAATTGTCCAAAAAACCGTATACGTCGTTTCTTGTTCTGCTTTCGGAGGAAGATGACCGTAGTTATTAAACGGACCCATTGTATACACAATACGAGAACCCAGCAAAAGATTTGAGGATACTTTGATAATCTTTGAGGCAGTAGATAGTACCTGTTGGGGAGCGCCGTCATTTGAAAAGCGCGTCCCGCGAAACACAGCATCTATATTAACGGTCGGATTTCGGAGAGACGCGGTACCTTCACCATCTTGCAATAAAGGCAGGGAGAAACTGACATTACCCGCGTCGTGAGAACTAACCTCCAAAAGCTCTGGGGTACTGTGCCTGTCCCATATAATTGTATTATTAACAGACTGATAAAAACCCCCATTTTGGACAGAAATGGAATTTCTGTTAAACACATCTCCCGTTATTTTTATCTCGATAGTCGCATCATAGACATTGACAGGCAAAGTGTTAAACCACTCAATGCTGACTGGTATCCGAGCGCCTAAAAAAGTTACATACTCAATACCATCGTCAAGATTAGTCCGTAAGGTCAAATCAACAAAAGGCTTCTTTATGAAAACGGACTCAAGTGTAGAAAGAAAAGAAATTCCTATTTGTTTATTGTTCTCTACACGCGCTCTGCCTACATCTAAACGAAACGTTCGTTCCTCTTCGTTCTGACCCTGCATTACTCCTTTAATAGCAACAGTACGTTTACCGCCGGGTTCAAGATTACCGATAAGCCAGATGTTGTCATCATATGCCACTTTGGGCAAAGCATTGCTAAAACGAAACCCGAACGGATATTCAACCTTAAACAACAAGTCTTCTATTACAGTGCTCGAGTTGGAAGTAAGCGCAACATTAAGTTCAAACTCCTGATTTGCGTTGACCTCTTTCGGGTATACTGCCACGATTGAAATCGGCGACAGACTGATAGTCGTATCATATGTCTTCTCTTTAACAAATACCGCGCTTGAGCCGCTTACGCGGTACTCAAGAGAAAGAAGCGTCTGTTTTATTTCTTCTTTTTCCCCAAACAAAGTGGCTTCAACGGTTTTTTTTGAAATACTTCCAGCAGGAATGGTCCCTAAATCAAAACGTTCGCGAAGAAGTTCGATTTCAAGATTGTCCGGCATTCGCGTTCCGGTGGGATAGACAACGGAAAGATTAGCGGCTTCGAGAGGTACGTTATTTTTATTATGGATAATAATATCAAGCGTAAGCGTCTCTCCTCCTGGGATTGAAATCGGACCGACTATAGAAATATCCACATTTCGCGAGGAAACAACAATTCCTCCGCCGTAAAACATATATACCGCCGTCACGACTGAAGCTACAAAAAAAAGGGCGGCAATCCAAAATAAAGTTTTGAGAATAGAACGTTTTTTTGTTGATTTTTTTTGCATTTTTTCAAAAGAAAGTTCGTTATGCCGCCACGATTCTTCTACCGCAGGACTTTCTTTTTTATGGATTTCTGAGCGTTCATATGGAGAACGCGAATTAAACCCGCGTGAATATAAACTGTCTTTAAGATGTTTTATTCTCTCTTCGTCTTCGTATGGTCTCGCCATAGAAAAAATTATACCCCCTACACCTGTTTTGGTATAGTATTTCGTTGCCTAAACAAAACTATTCATAAACTTCAATTGGTAGTTACAATTTTGATTTACGACAGCTAGTTTTGGAAATACTGCAACAATACCAAAACAGGTGTGGGGGTATACCCCTTTGTTTTCTGCTCTTCCGCCCCAAAAAGTTATCCGCTATTTGGCGGACGCCAGCTGGCAAATTACAAACTAACAGGCTATTTTAAAGTCCACTTTGGGTTATTGATTCATTGATATAGGCAATCGCCTCTTTTTCACTCTCTTTGAAAGAGTGAAGTGTCCCTGTATTCCACTCTTTTAACATACTAAATAAATCAAGTGAGGGATGAGACGGCAAATGACCTAAAATATGAAGCATTCGCAATACGACAATACTTTCAAACAAGCGTTCCTCTTCAAGCGAAAAGTCCGTTTCTTTTGAAAAACTAAACGCGCTTTCGACAAGAGCAAACAGTTTCTCATTTTGGTCTTCTCCAGCTACTAATTTACGCAATAACCCAAACAAACGATGCCAGAGAAAAAATATCCTCTTTTTTTGTCTAAAAACATTCGAGAAACGCTCTTTTTCTTCCGCATATGTAATTCTCCATCCATTTTTCCCTTTCACAAAAGAGTATAGTCCGAAAGAAAGAGGCTGGAGACTGCCTTTTAATTTTGAGCGGGTTTTCCGAGCGCCTTGGGCAAGGGCAGAAACCATCCCTATTTCGGAAGTTAAAATAACACAACGCACGCTTCCCTCCCCAAAAGAGTAGTTACCAAGCACAAACCCCGTCGTATGATATAAATGGTGAACCATAGTTAGACAACAAGCGCGTATGAAAATGATTTACCTGAAGATTCAAAAGAAGTAGGAAGGTCGGAATTTTGAAAATCAATTGAAGAAATTCCGACGACTCGCTTAATTTCATCTTCCCATTTCAAAATGAAGCCTTTTTCTGAAGAAGAAACCTTAAGGGAAATAATATCTTTTGGAGTAAGCCCTTTTTTCTTTCTGTCATCCTGAAGTACTCGCATAAAGTCTCTAATTGTTCCCTCTTCCTTAAGTTCTGGTGTTATTTCTATATCAAGTTCCACTTCTTTTCCAAGCGTCTCTTGAAAAACTATCTCCTTCACATTAACTTCGTCTTTAATAAGAGAAAGGCATTCATCTTTCCCCTTTAAAGTCGTTTCTTTTACGAAAAGAGAGCAAAGAGGCTGGCGAACCTTGATTCCCGCGTCCGCTCTCGCTTCAAGCGCGAGAGAAACAATTTTTCTCGTTGCAATCATCTGAGAAATTATTCCTTTGTTCACCTTGTGGACTTTTGGCCAACCTTCAAGGTGTACACTTTCTTTGTCTCCCCCTTCCTTTACCCGAGAATAAATATCTTCCGCGATAAAAGGCATAAAGGGCGCAAGAGCCTTCGCGAATTCTTTGAGAACAAATCTCGTTGTTATAGTAGCATTGTGCTTATCTTTCTTGTTTTCTCCTTTGAAACGTTCGCGAGAGCGTCGTAAATACCAAACCGACAAGTCATCAACAAAATCGAGAAAAGGACGTGAGGCAACATCAAGCTCGTACCGTTTCAAACCTTTTGTGGTTTTTTCTATAACCTCCGACAGTCGCGAAAGAATCCATTTGTCCAGAATATGCGGACTTTTTGGCGAGGCGGGCTCACCTTCTTTATACATCTCGTAAAACGAGCACACATTGGAAAGTCGCAAAATTATTTTCTTAACAACTTCGTCAACTCCTTTTTCAGAAAACGCAAAATCCCCCGCGCGAACAACAGGAGAAGAAATCATATAATAGCGCATCGCATCAGCGCCGTATTTATTCAAGATATAACCCACTTCAGGATAATTTTTAAGACGTTTGGACATCTTTTGGCCATCTTCCGTCAAGATTGTCCCGTTTACAACCACATTTTTGTACGGGCTTTTTCCAAAGAGCGCGGTTGAAAGCATCAAAAGCGAATAGAACCAGCCTCGTGTCTGATCAACGCCCTCCGCAATAAAATCCGCCGGAAAACGTTTCCCTATGCTTGGGTTAAAAAGACTTTTTTCAAAGGGGTAATGATGCGAGGCATACGGCATTGAGCCCGACTCATACCATGTGTCAAAAACATCAGAGATTCGTCTCATCTCTTTTCCGCATTGACAGGAAAAAGTTACCTCATCAATATATGGACGATGCAAATCAACTTCATAATTTATATTATGAGGAATCTGTATAAAAGATAATTTTACCCATTCTGCATTTTTAAGAAATGGACGTTTCTCTCTCTTGATAGCCGCGGACTGTTTTGCGTTTGCACCTTGAGTTAAAGAAAATAAAAGCCACGAAGAATATTCATGGGCAATAATCAGAATTGTTTTGTCCTCATATTTCTTGTCAGTTTCGTACAGAAATTCCCCAAGCCTGTTTTTCAACTCTGTGAGAGTTTCTCCTTCTTCGGGAGCTTTTTGGAATTTCTCCAAAACAGACGCAAAATCTTGATACTCTTTAACTGGTTTGCCATTTAAAACGCCTGTTTGCACTTCTTCAAGTCTTTTGTCCGTAAGGACATCACCTCCAACCGCGGAGGCGACAATATCGGAAGTTTCTTTTGTCCTGAAAAGCGGTGACGAAATAATTACGTCAATTTTCTCTTTCTTTAATTTATCTGCCGCTTTTTCCGTTTCCTTTTTTCCTTTCTCTGTAAGATGCGACGAAACAGAATTGTCCGAGCTGATAAAATTTCCGACATTACTTTCCGCTTCACCGTGACGCATTACAATATAACGGTTCCTTTTTCCAACCTTCTTTTTTAGCTCCTCAACTGAACTCACTACCTCTTTTCTCGCACACTCCTCACATTTCCAAACAGGAAGCGTAGCACCCCAAAAACGACTCCGTGAAATCGCCCAGTCGCGAGCCCCTTCAAGCCAGTTTCCAAATCTCCCCTCACCAATTTCTTTAGGCACCCAATTAACTTTTTTATTCTCGCGAATAAACTTGTCTTTGTACTTGGTAACCTCAACAAACCACGAGTTTGATGCGTAATTGAGAAGTGGCGTATCACACCTCCAGCAGTGAGGATACGAGTGAATGATTTTCTCTTTGGAAAAAAGGAGATTTTTATGTGCGAGAAATTTTATGATTTCTATATCCGCTTTCTGATGAACCTGTCCTGAGCCTGTCGAAGAATCACTTTTCGGCTTTACGTCCATTCCA
>JAGLPS010000014.1 GCA_023137185.1 Minisyncoccota bacterium | reverse complement strand
ATAACTGGAAGTTTCTCTTTTTGAGACAAATTAAGGTCGTCTTCACCAAACGCCGGCGCGATATGAACAATTCCCGTCCCTTCCTCCGTACTTACAAAATCCGCTGCATACACCTTCCACGCGTTTTCTTTATTTTCAAATTCTTTGTCCGTGTAATAATCAAAAAGCGCCTCATATTCAAGTTTTACTAAATCTTTCCCTTTCAAGCTAGTCACAGTAACCGCTTGTACCTGCATTCTATTGAAAGCGAGAGAAGCAACCACATAAGTTTCTACTTTTCCAGACGGATCTTTTTGAGACCATACTGTATATTCTATGTTTTGACCAACGGCAAGCGCAACATTTCCTGGAAGTGTCCATGGGGTTGTCGTCCACGCAAGAAAATATGAATTTTCTGGTAATCCAATTTTTTCTGGATTTTTTACTTTAAATTTTGCTGTAACAGAAATATCTGTAATATCTTTATACCCTTGGGCAACTTCAAAGTTCGCGAGAGTTGTCTCACATCGCGGACACAAATGCATTGACTTAAATCCTTCATAGACAAGTCCTTTTTTGTAGAGTTCCGCAAACGACCACCATACCGACTCCATATACGAAGGCGACATTGTGATATATTGGTCGTCCATATCAACCCATCGTCCCGAACGAGGCACAATCTCTCTCCATTCTTTATCGTAGCGAAACACGCTTGCTCGCGCGGCTTCATTGAACTTTTCAATTCCATAATCTTCAATATCCTTTTTGTTTTTAAGCCCAAGCTCCCCTTCAATGAGATTTTCAATAGGAAGCCCGTGGCAATCCCAACCCCAGCGGCGAAGCACACGTTTCCCGCGCATTGTTTCAAAACGCGGAATCACGTCTTTTATAGTTCCCGCCAAAATATGGCCGTAGTGCGGCAGACCAGTCGCGAACGGCGGACCATCATAAAAAGTAACTTCTCCACGGTGAGATTTTTCAAGGGATTTTTCGAAAATTTTGTTTTCTTTCCAAAATTTCAGTATTTCTTCTTCTTTTTGCGCCACCGCGCTTTTTTCTTGAGGTTCTTCCAACATATCATCTATCTTATCGGTAGAATGACAGCGGGGCAAGCCCCCACACCAGTTTTTCCGTTGTTCTGCCCCTTCGGTCATCTCCCGTAGGGAGACAGTATTTTTAAAATTAGCTGCTGCAAGTCAAAATCACAGCTGCTATCGTCAAAGTTTATAAATAGTGTTATTGAGGCAACAAAATACCACGGAAAAACTGGTGTGGGGGCAAGATTGAATCAATTTCGTGCGATATATCACATGAAATTGGTTTCTCTGGCTACTGCATCGGTCGAAACATATTTCAAGCTGATAATCCAGTATTAATGACCCAAAGGTTGCGTAATGCATGGTAAAATAAACTTGCTAAATAGGAGATTTCACTTATGACTAACATGAAAATCAACCCAGTTTCTCTGAGAATACCTACAAAGGCTTACAGTCAAGGTGTCCTTGTGCCCTGTGGAAAAAGCAATTTGCTCTTTGTTACCGGACAGTTGCCACAAAACATCGATGGTGAAATCGTCCATCTAGATAATGTTGAGAAACAAGTAAGGCTAGTTTTCTCTCGGATCTCAGAAATACTAGAGGAGGCAACGATGTCTCTAGATGATGTTGTTAAGCTTCAGATTTATGTGAAAGATATCAAGTATGCGAAGACTGTCTCATCAGTAAGGGACGAACTCTTTGCTAGGAGCAAGCCAGCGAGTACGCTAGTAGAGGTCTCCGGTTTTGTTAAAGAAGGGTGCTGTATTGAGATTGACGCAGTGGCAGCAAAGGTAAAGTGATTTGTCTCTACTCACATTTTTTCTGGCGCCGGAATTCCGAGCAAGGCAAGTCCGTTTTTGAGAACTATTGCTACCGCATTGGTTATTGTTACTTTGTATGGAGATTGTGGATCAGAAGAATCCACAATTTTTTCTTTCGCGTAAAAACTGTTAAAAAGCCCTGCAAGTTCCATGAGGTACGTTGTAATGTAATGCGGCTCATATTCTCTGCCGGCACGCTCTACTATTTCAGGGAAGCGATACAAAAGTCGCTCAATATTACTTGGAAGCCTGACTTCCAAGTAAGTATTTTGGGGAATTTTTTCTTCTTTCGCTTTATTAAGCACTGACAACGCGCGAGTATGGGTGTATTGCAAATACGGACCAGAATCTCCTTCAAAAGAAAGCGACTTATCAAAGTCAAAAATAATGTCTTTGCCCGATGTTTGTTTAAGTATTGAATATTTAATTGCCCCGATAGCAACTTGTTCGGATATTTTTTCCTTTTCTTCTTCCGTTAACTTCCTATCGGAAACTTTCTCTTTTATCCTTTCTTTCACTTCACCAATAAGTGATTCCGCCGTTATAACTTTCCCTGTTCGCGAAGACATTTTTCCTTCCGGCAAACGGAGCATCCCGTGTGAAATGTGAATCGTCTTCTTAGCCAAATCAGGAAACATAAGCTCAAGCGCTTTGTGTACGACTTTAAAATACTCGTTTACCTCATTCGCGGTAACAACAATAGATTTGTCGTATGGGTATTTTTCATATTTTATTTTCGCAAGATCGAGCTCCTTTGCCTCATATGTCGGAAGTCCTTGCGAATTTATAAAAACTCTTGTGTGGAGACCATATTTTTCTCCTTTGAACACAACCGCCCCCTCACTTTTTTCAAAAATTTTCTCCTTGTATTTTTCTACCAGTTTTTTACCAAATTTCCCTGTATCACTTTCAAAAAAATAATAATCAAAATGAGTTTCAAGGCGTTTGTATATTTCTTCGAATTTCTCAAGGCTTTCTTTCTTGCCTTCCCCATACAATAGAAACAAAGAGGGATCTTTTTCGTAAATTTTCTGGTTGATATCAATAATTTCTGCTTTTATTCTTGCGTCTGCCTGTGAGATTGCCCCCAATGCGTATGCTTCACCCCAACTTGCGTCAGGATTTTTAAGTTTGCCCCACACAGCCTTTGCGACATGAAGTCCGACATCACCTTGATAGCAGGCGCGTTTTACTTCCGCGCCGTTGTATTCAATGACACGAGAAATCGCCTCGCCTATGGTATTGCTCATTAAGTGACCAATATGAAATTCTTTAAAAGGGTTAGGGTCGGTATATTCAACGATTGTTTTTTCTTTATTAAAGATATTTGTTTTTCCATATGTATCTCCATTTTTGTTTATGCCAGCGATGGTTTTACTCAAAAAAGAAGAGGCCAGAGAAAAATTAATGAATCCGCGTCCGGCAATTTCTATTTTTTCTATTTCGGGAAGTCTTTCTTTTTCAAGCTCAGAAACAAGCTTCAACGCAAGGTCATTGGATGACATCGCAAACTCTTTAGAATATACAAGCGCCACGTTTGAAGAATAGTCACCGTAAGAAAGGTCAGCAGGATGTTCAACTGAAACATTTGTCGGGTTTTGTATCCCAACTTTTTTGAGCATTTCTTCAATCAAATTTTTTAATTCCTTTTTCACTTTATTTATCCGCCTAAACTTTTTATCATTTTTGTATTTTTACATACGCACAGGTAAAAAGTTTTGGCGGATGAACTTTAAGGACTTTATAAACTCACTTCCCGCTACTTCCAAAGCCTTGAAGCCCTCGCTCTGATTCGGAAAGTTCTTTAGTTTCCTCAACTTCAACACACTCAATTTTTTGAATAAGCAACTGAGCAACTTTGTGATGTTTTTCAAATGTATACGCTTCTTTAGATAAATTTACTACCCCCACCTTATATTCCCCTCTATACCCAAAGTCTATCACTCCGCCAAGAGTTTTAATTCCATAATTATGAGAAATTCCGCTTTTATCCCAAATTAAAGAAACATACCCTTCTGGAATTTCTATTGCGATACCTGTTGGAATTGACGCCCTCTCACCCGGCAATAAAGTAACCTTTTCTCTCGCGTAAAGCTCAAGTCCGGCATCTCCTTTACGCGCGTAATGCGGCACCCGCGCCTCAGGAAAGAGCTTTTTTACCTTGAGCCTCATAGCATTTATAGTAGCACAATCACACTAGAGACTATCTTGGAAAATAGCCACGGTTAACAAAAGCATCTGCCTCTAACGGAACAGAAAAAACCCGCGCATTAAAATGCGCGGGTTCTTAAAGCAAAGGAACATTTTTCAAAACTTCTAATTTTAGAGCTTCTAAAACCCGTTTATGAATCTCTTCTGAAGATTGAGAAGCGTCAATGATAACCATATTGTATCTAAGTATATTCACTGCTGCCAAATAACCGTTCCTTACTCGACGATGAAATTCAAGGACTTCCTTATCAAAGCGTGTTAACTCTTGGCGCGTGCGCCCTTTGATTCTTTGAAGAGCGATCTGAGGCCGAACATCAAAGATGAGACAGATATCGGGTTTCCAGTCTCCAACCATACCTTTTTCCTTTTTTTTAAAAAGTGAAATCAAATCAAGCCTTCTTCTCCCATAGATTTGGTAAGCAAATGTAGAAGGAGAAAATCTATTAGATACAACAAGATACCCTTTTTCAAGGGCAGGCTTTATTATTTCTTCTAACAAATACTTGCGCGCCGTGTAGAAGAGGAATATTTCAGCTTTAGGCGACATTCCTTTTGACTCCTCGCTCATAAGAAAAGAGCGAATTTCCTCTCCTTTTAGCGTGCCACCCGGTTCCCGAACATACACAGTATTTTTCGGAAGTTTTGATTTTAAAAGTTCAATTTGAGTGTTTTTGCCACTACCATCACCACCTTCAAACACAATGAATTTACCTTTCCTCATACACACCCCCTTTCTCAAATTAGAGTAGCAATTCCGCGAAGTAAGTCAATTTTGGCTTGCTAGTCCAGAACGTTAATATCTATTATATAAAGACGTAAAAAATAGCTCATTTAAAAAAACCGACCTAAGTTATGCGGTCGATTTTTTCTTTATCCTTTCATCTCAACACCCATTGAGCGGCAAGAGCCTTCAACTATTTTCATTGCTCCTTCGATATCGTTTGCGTTAAGATCAGGCATTTTTTTCTCGGCAATTTCTCTGACTTGAGCGCGAGTAATCATACCCACTTTTCTTAATACATTTTTCCCAGAACCTTTTTCAACACCAATTGCTTTGAGTATAAGCCCCGCTACCGGAGGAGTCTTAACTGTAAATCCAAATGTTCGGTCGTCATGTACAAAAATCTCAACAGTGGCGATTTCGCCCTTTTTATCTTTTGTAGCTTCATTAAAACGTGAAATAAATTCACCAATATTGATTCCTGCTTGCCCTAAAGCAGGCCCTAATTGCTGGTTTGGAACCGCGTTTCCTGCAGGAATTTGCAATTTTAGTTTTTTAAGAATCTTCTTAGCCATAGGCACACACAATATATTAAATTCTTTTGACTTGCAAGAAATCAAGTTCCACGGGAGTTTCACGACCAAACATCGAAACAAGAACCTTCACCTTTCCCCTGTCTTCGTCTATATCGTTTACTTTTCCCTCTAAATCTTTAAACGGACCATCAACAATAATGACAGCATCATCTTGAGAGAAATCAACGGTGTGTTTAACCGTCCCCTCATCCATCCGCTTGAAGAGCGCTTCTACTTCATTTTTGTCAATCGGGACAGGATAAACTCCAGAGCCTACAAACCCAGTAACACGAGGAGTGTTTCGCACTACATACCAAGAATCATCAGTCACAACCATATCGACTAAGATATATCCAGGGTAAATTTTTTCTTCTTCTTCAACTCTTTTCCCTCCTTTAATTTTTATTTTCTTTTCGGTAGGTACAATAACATTGAAAATTTTATCTTGCATTCCAAGAGATTCAATACGTTGTTTGAGATTACGCATTACCGCATTTTCATACCCCGCGTACGTATGAATTGCGTACCAGTTACGTCCTTCTTGAATTTTCTGCTTGCTCATATTAAATAATTAATTTTCCCAGAATAAAAGAAAATACGAAATCGAAAAAACCAAGGAAAAAAGCTGTCGCTAACGAAATAGCAATAACAATCATCGTGAAAGCAATTGTCTGACGACGAGTTGGCCAGCTTACGTGTCGAAGTTCGCTTCGTGTTTCTTTTATATAGTCTATAATGCTCATATTTTTACTTGTCCCGAGCAATATCGAGAGATTAAAAAACGCCTCTCGGCGTTAAACATATACTACCAAGTAGATCAGAAAAGTCAAACCCCCTTGCCGTGAGTTCACAGCAAGGGGGTTTGAACAAGGTAACAATCAACGTATTTCGTAGGTAATGTTTACTTCCGAGATTATCTTGTTTTCTCCGGCGGGAATCGCAGGACTTGCAATTAAACCCTCTGCTTTCCTTTCAAATGAAGTAGCCGTGCCATAAAGGTACGGAGAAGGATGTCCGGATTCGTAGAAATTGACAATACGAACAAGCCGTACTTTAAGGTCAGTGGCAAGCGCTTCTGCTTTTTCTTTCGCTTTCGCGATTGCCTCCTTTCTCGCTTCACGAACCAAATCCTCTTCGTTTGAAACACTAAAAGTAAGACCGCTAATTTGGTTTACTCCGATCTCCCCCATTGCGCCAAGAATTTCCCCCGCGTCGTCAATATTTTCAATTTTTACCTCAATGGTCTGGCTTACTTCATATCCAGAAAGCTCTCTACGTGCGGGAGGACAGCCATATACAGTGCAATTCTGGGAAACATATTCGTACTTTGGATAAATATTGTACGCGGTTGTCTTGATATTCTTATCCTCTATTCCAAAATCTTTGAGATGCGCAAGGGCTGTATTAACTCGCCCTGTAACTTTTTCCTGCGCGTCTTTTACAACCAAGGACTCTTCGCTCATTGTGAACGTAAATGTTGCAACATCTGGTACTGCAACCTCCTCGCCTTTTCCTGAAAAAGTGATAGTCGTAAGCGGTGGGATATCCTTTCCAACATAGTTAAATTCCTTAAAAACCTTTAGAGAAAGCGCGATAAGGAAAAAACCAAGCACGAGAATTAAAAACATCCCGTACTTAAATAATTTCTGCGTTTCGTTATTCATAGAAATATATAATAAATGTTAATAATAAAAGACTTTTGTAAGGCACCCCCCCTATTGAGCGAAGTTTTCTTCTTTTGAGAATAAAACGCGAAGTAACTCAATCATTTCATACGGAGAAGCAAGTTGATATTCCACTGACGTTCCCAAAGAAGGAACAAGCCCGCTTGCCGCGCCTTTTTCAGAACATTCGTCAACCATTACCTGCACCCCCTCTGGAGAAAGTTCTCCTGAAAGGATATTTAATTCAAAGTCGCTTCCAATTTTTTCTTCCAAACAGGATATTTGAGTTGTGGTTAGATTTTCAGTTGAAGGAATAACAATGACTTCAGATATATCAGACACGACGACATCATTGCTTTTCTCTTCAGGAATCGTCTCGTCGGGAGAAAAGAAAAATATCCAAAGAGCAAACCCTGCTATCGCTAGAGCGAGGAACACGATAACAAGAACAAAAACGAGGTTTATTTTTGAATCATCGCTTACCATATTCTATAGTATACCACTGCAAGATTTTACCACGGCAACTTTTCTCCCTTAAACCAAAATTGGCCTGTTTCCGGTCTTGAAATAGCTGTTTTAAATATTTCCTCCGCCGCTTCTTCAGGAGATACATCCGCACACTCTCCTCCAATTTCAGTCCGTACCCACCCAGGATGAACGGAAGAAACAATGATATTTTTCTCCTTCATTCTCAAGGCAAGAGTTCTTGCGTACATATTAAGCGCCGCTTTGGAAATTTTATAATCGGGATAGTGATACGGATAATGACTTTTTGCCTCCCCGGCATACTCAAGAGAACCCGCAGTAGAGGAGATATTTACAATATGTCCCCCTGCGTTTATAGAAGAAACAAGACGTTCTGTGAAATCAATAGTTCCAATCAGGTTGACTTCAAGAGTCTTGCGCAATTTGTCTACAATAACCTTTGTTTCCTCTTTATCAAGCAATATACCAGCGTTGTTTATCAATATATCAATCCCTTTTGTATTTTGAGAAATACTTTGAACGCAGGAAGCAATGTTTTTCGGAGAAGATAAGTCCAATTGGTACACGGAAAGGTTTTGATGCGTCAAATTTATTTCTCCTGACAGAGAAGTGCCTATAACCGCGTAACCTTCCGCTAAAAACTTCTCGGCAAGTGCCCTGCCTATCCCTCTATCTATTCCAGTTATCAGAGCTGTTTTCATAGTTCATATTGTATCAAAAATGAAACACGATACAGAACAAGACCCTAAAAGATATTCAAGACCATAACGACTAGCTTCTAAAAGCTGATTCCTAAAAGCTGTTAATGGGGTGGCTAGAGAGAATCGGACTCTCGATACCAGTTCCACAAACTGGAGTTTTACCACTAAACTATAGCCACCATCAAACCCTTTTGTTATAGCAAATTTAAGGAAAAACAGAAAGCCGATGTACTCGTCTTGTACATAGGTTTGACAGGAGTGTAATTAAATGCTATACTAAATTACTGATAATAGCCGAAATTGTTTTTCAATTCAAAGGACAATTTCTCGCTATTGTGAGGATCTGCTCTTTTACAAAACCTTTAAAGGAGGCATGGGAAATGAACCATAACAAAAGCATAAATCGGTCAATAATGCTCGGTACTATAATCGGTGTATCGTTGGTACTATTTCAATGTTGGCCACTTGCACTGATGTTCTTCATTCTTGGTGGGATTGCTACTGGTATCATCGCTGCATTGACAGGGCATGTGGTAAACTATTTTTTGGTACTACTCATTGAATACATACTCATGTTACTCGTTTTATCCATTGCGCTATATGTGGTGAAAAAACGAAGGTTTGATTAGTAGTAAAAGAGCAAATTCGGGTTTAACATAGGGCGTCGACTTAACAGTCGCGCCCTTTTTTACATCCGAGCAAAAAATAATTTGAAGGAAAATGTCGCTTAACTTTTGTGATTTCTGAAATTTTTATTTTTCTTCCTTAATGTAATTATTAAGAAAAGAAAAATAAAAATTTGTGTGAACGAGCTAAATACTCTTTGTTATGTGATGTACATTTTTTTAATTCTTTTTCCACCTAACAAGTTTTGGTATTTGCCTTACTGCTAACCATCTAAATATTTTTGGAAGTTTTACTTCATTTGTTAGAACATCATCAACAAGTTTTTGCATATCTTTCATGGTCATGTTTTGGTCTTTGAACACGCCATCTTGATAGCAAGAACTACAATACATTTTACTTAGAGTGCCGTCTTTTTCTGAACCACCACCATTTTTATCTTTTTTTAGCGGCATACCACATGATTGGCATTGTTTATATATTTTGCTCACAGTTGTTCTTAGTTAAAGAATTAAAAAATTGTATTTTATATAACGTTTATTCTTCTTTCATTTTGTGCCCAGGGGAGAAGGAAATTAATGGGCGAATGCCCGAACCCAAAACTCCTTATTCTCTTTTATGTTTGGAATCTATGTTTAAATGCTCTCCTGAATCCAGCGTCTTCTGCTTCTTTGACCGTAAATGCATAAAACTCTCCTGAACGATTTCCAATAATTGTTCTGTCATATTGTTGATCCATGGGCAAATGATATATTTTTGTTTGCGAACCAAACTCATCGTTATTTACATTACATTTGATTCTTGGAAATTCGCCAAGTGGTTCATTCTCTATAATTTCAACACTTAATGCGTTTGCCATTTCTTTTGCTTTGTCAGACAAACTTGTTGATGTAAAAAATATTGGTCTAAGTTTACTTTCATTTAAAAATTTAGCAAACTCTTCAAAAGTTTTAGGCGTTTTGTGGTTGTTAAAATTTTTAACCCAATATTCCATTGTTGTTCCAAACAGTTGAAAAATGTGTTTTTCGTGTATGTCTTTATATTGCGCCCAACGTTTACATTGAATGATGCAAACCTCATCGTCTTTTGTGGCAATAACATCTCTTCCGAGATCCTCAAATCCGTCAATAATTCCCTTATATTCAATAGAGTAGCCTTTTTGTTCATAAAGATAACCAACATACATTTCATAATCCCTGCCGATTGCCCATTTAGATTTATTCCTATTTTTTAAATATCTATCCAGTGCCACTTGATTTCTTTCAACAGAAGGAAGGATTTTATATTCCTCTTGGGTGAGATAATTTTTTACCCTGTCTTCGTTGTCGCTATCATCGTTTTCATTGTTATCAATACGAACGGGGATATATTCATCCTCATCTTCCGCAATCAATTCTGAAAGCCATGGGAATAATTTTTCAAAATAGTTAATCTTATAATCAATTACTTTGTTCGCTTTAACTAGTTCTCTTTTTTCATTTTTGACAATCCTCACATTTTCAGCAGCAGTATAAGCAGGATGTTTTTTGTTTTCTAGATATTTTTCTATTTCTTGATCTTTTAATGCAAAATAGTCGGCATACGCCTCGGCAAGCCACGGAAAACCCATTGATTTTTGTTTGGCTAATTTTTGGATTTCATCTTTATCTTTCTGCACTTGCTCGTTCCATAACTTTTCTCTTGAATCAAATTTTGTTTTATCTTCTATGATTTGCGATTCATGTTCTTTTATAGAGTTTTCAACATTATCTAGTTTTGGTTTAAGCTCTAGATATTTTTTGGAATTTGAAATAGTTTCAATGATCCAAGAAATTATTCCCCAAATTATTGCTATTCCTATGATAATAAATATCCAGATGTAATCTTCCATAATATTATTATAATTAAATCCTTTTCGGAGCGATAGCGAAGAAAACTCCTTATTTCCCCCTCTATAAAAAGAAAAGAAAAAATAAAATCAGATTTTTTAGAGCTGGGGTGATAGCTCCAAAAGGAAAACGTGTGTTTCGTATAACTAGTTTTTATTCAAAAAATGTATCTCATATTGTATCCATGTGCCCAGGGCGGGAATTGAACCTTACAGGTTCAGTACACCTTTTGGACAATTCAGAAATTGTCTCAAAAGGTCTTCAACTCCCTCCTGTGCTACAAAATAAATGTCGGAAGATGCTATCCGCATATTCCTCTTTTATTTGGTGCCCAGGGGGGGAGTTGAACCCCCACGTCATAAATGACCACGCCCCTCAAGCGTGTGTGTATACCAATTCCACCACCTGGGCATTATAAATTTTTTAGACGCTCTTTACCTATACCACTCTTCAAATACTTTTCCACCTTTCGCACCTCTACTCGTGAGGAAAATTTTTTTGAGTAAATAAGCTTAAATGGGAAATATGGAGCAGTCACTTTATTGCGTCCACTATTATGTTCACCAAAACGTCGTGCGAGATTGTTTGTTAACCCAACGTATATATAATTTCTCACAGAACTTTTGATTGCGTAAACAAAGAACATCGTGTGTATATACCAACCTGCCTGCCGGCAGGCAGGTTCCACCACATGGGCAACTAACAGCTCTCAAAATTATTATGCCTAAAATGAGAGTTCTTTTCAACACAGACAAAAAAACGGCTTAAGCCGTTTTTTCTGTTTCATCTTTTTTTGTTTCTTCAGTCTGCTTCGGCACTGCTTCTTTTTCTTTCTCTGCCGACATTTTCGCTTGCGCAGACGCGCTTTCGTCAATAACATCAATTTCTGGAAGCGCTCTGATATTTCTCATCTCTCGACGGACTTCTTTTGCCGCCTTTTCCCTTACATGATAGAGTTTTGCCCGACGAACACGCGAACGTTTTAAAATCTCAATTTTTTCTATAACAGGCGAATATAAAGGGAAAATTTTTTCCACACCGACTCCCTGAAACACTTTTCGCACAGTAAAAGTACCTCCCGCTTCTTTTCCATGTTTACGAGCAATAACCAAGCCCTCAAAAGCCTGAAGACGCGTTTTGTCTCCTTCCTTAATCTTCTGCCACACTTTTACCGTATCCCCCGCCCGTATGTCAATCTCTTTGCGAGATTTTACGTCAACAGGAGAAATTACTGTGGTTCTAATTTCCATAAGCTCACAATTTAACACACCGATTCTTATTTAGCAACTGACTTCTCTTCAAGAGCAGCTAGTGCTTGTTGAAAATCTTGTGGATATTTGGCATCAATTGCGATATTTTCTCCTTTCCATTCAAAAGAAAGTCGTAGTGCGTGTAGGGCAAGCCTTTCAAAACCAAGAAGTTTCGGTTTCCCTGCCGCGTATAGAGAGTCACAAACAACAGGATACCCGATTGACTTGAAATGCACCCTAATTTGATGCGTCCGTCCTGTTTTAGGGCGCGCTTCAACAAAAGATACCGTAGGGGTTTTTTTAAGAGCTTGATAATACGTAATTGCTTCCCGAACTGTCCCGCGAGAGGCGACTTCAGGCGCCCACTTTCTAAAATCGCTTTTACTTCTGCCAATAGAAACCTGAATCATCCCGTCGTCTCGTTTTATATTCCCATACACAAATAAGTGGTACGCTTTTTCAATCTCTCTGTTTTTAAATTTGTTTTTGAAAAGAGTGAAGGCTTCCGAAGTTTTTGCAACCACAAGCGCACCAGACGTTTCTCTATCAATTCTGTGTACTATCCCGGGGCGAGGAATTTCTTTTCCGTCAACAGAAAACGGCTCCCCCACATTTTTTATATGCGGATAGCGCGATAAAACCCAATCTACGAGTGTTTTTTCATCTGTTTTCCCGTCGGGATGCACAGACAACCCTGCCGGTTTATTCACGATAATAAAATCGTCGTTTTCAAAAATAACAGAGATGTCCATACTAATATAGTATTGAAAAATCGTGGAATTCACCCGTTGCCTCACTCCATTTAAAAGATAAATCTTCCACTTGAGCAAGCCCAGACCCTTCTTTAAGAATTTCAATAAATCTTTCGAGAAGTTCTTTTTCTCCTTCAGCGATGACTTTTACCGACCTATCGTCTTCATTTTCCACAGTTCCGTTTATTCCAAAAGCAATAGCGTTTTTTCGTATAAAATCACGAAAAAACACTCCTTGAACCCTTCCACAAATTGTACACTCAACGCGATGCATTATATCTGTTTTTATCTCGTTTTATAACCTTGCCAATACTCTTTTCAAGAGCCTTATCCAAGTCAATATTGTGAACATTCGCAAGACAGACAAGCGTATAGAGAATATCTCCAATCTCCTCTTCAAGTTCTTGTTTTTCTTCGCTGTCCTTTTTCTTCTTCGGGCCGTATATATGGTTTATAAGCCTTGCCAATTCTCCCCCTTCTTCAAACAGACGAGCTAAAATTTCATGGGGAGTCCAGTAATTCCAACCATTTTCTTTAAACCACATATCAAGCTCTTTTTGGTATTTTTTCATATTTTTCCCCGCCAATTATAATTTTTGTATCTTTCTAAGAATGTTGAGAGCTTCATGCCCAAGTACATCAGGGATAAACCTTTTCCGATTCTTGGACGAAATGTTAAAAATCTTTCGAAATGGCCACACTTCAAATCCAACAGTTTCCCCCTCTTCTACTTTTAAATCCCCAATTCTACCGCTATAACAATATGCATATACAGCCCTGATGACATTATTGGTCATCTTCGTCACTCTGTCATAGGTTTTTATTCTTACCATTTGAACAAATGTAAGATCGTCTTTTATCACATTTATTCCGGTTTCCTCCTTCAATTCTTGTAGCGCAGTACTTTCATAATCAGCTTCAATTTCAATATGCCCACCGACAGTCGCATCTAACAAATCAGGGTAAGTATCTTTATCTTTTGCTCGGTGCTGAAAGATGATTTCACCTTTCGGGGTGTAAAACCAAACATGAATCTCTTGGTGAAGTAATCCTTGTTTGTGAATATTTTTTCGGGTTTCCTTACCGACAATTTTTCCGTTTTCGTCTACAATATTTAGTTCCTTACTGTCTTTCATAAAAATACTACTCGCGCTGAGGGACTTGGTCACGGATATTTTTCTGCTGAAAAATTCCGCGACCCGGACTCGTCCGCCTTCGCGGACTCCGTCTTTCAAGTCCCTCAGCGCATCGCAATGATGTTTCACTTGAACAGCCCCCAGCTGTTCTCGCGAATCATTGTGCGCGCTGAGGGACTTGAACCCCCGACCTACCCGGTGTAAACGGGTTGCTCTACCAACTGAGCTAAGCGCGCGTATGAGCATTATATGAACGGAATAAAAAATACGCAAATCAATAGAAGCCGCCTTTACTAAAAGTTATCATTTGCTGGTTATAGGTTATTAGTTACTTGTTATTAGTTAGTCGTTGTAGGTTATTAGTTATTTTGGTGCCCCCCCGGCAGGAATCTCTTCTTACAGAAGCAGTACCCGTGTTTGAGATATTTTCTGCATCCTTCGGACTTGAAAATATCTCAAACAGGCTTCGATTCCGTGCAACGCTCCGCCCTTTCCAAAAGGGCGAAGCTGCACCCTGTCGCATTTCGCTTCGCTTGTGCCCCCGGCAGGAATCGAACCTGCATTAGAAGATTAGAAGTCTTCTGTTCTATCCATTAAACTACGGGAGCAAGTAAACACTGTAATTTGAGCTGTAATTTTTTTCTTTTACTCCAATTACATCTATGACAATATAGTACACAAAAAGAAGCAAAGAAAAAGCCCCCGTTGGAAAAAACGAGGGCAAAATAGAGATACTTAGGCAAAAACAGGTCTTCGCGAAGGAGGAACAAAAATGCTTCCGGGACTGTCTATTTGGTAGGAATACTTATAGTACAAAAAAGAAACTGCGGAAAGTCAGAGAGTCGGGTCAGGATTTAGCGGTTTATTAGATTTTAAATCAGAAAACTTATTGGCGCGAGTATCAAATACATCAATAATATTCCGTAATGTTGTCCGATTGATGGTCTCCGCTTTCATAAGAGCGAGGTCAATAAAAAATCTCTTGCCTTTATCAACTTGATAAAAAATATGGAAGTTAAATACTGTAATGCTTATTATAAAGAAAGAAAATACCACAAAAATTATGGCCCAGTCTCTGCATGGAGCAAAAATATTGTGCTCATAATGACACAAGCGTTTTCGGAAATGTATGCCAACAGCTTTTTTGATATCAACTTTCTTCATATTCTTTTGTTTTTAAAACAGTAAAATCAAAACTTCCCCGCCATACACAATTGGGACTCCGTCCCGATGAAGAAAAGGATAATGTTGTTTCCGACTGGGGAATAAAAACAAGACTTGTTCGTCCAACACTAACTTTATACGGAACATATTCAAGAAGGGCGAGAAAATGCATTGTGTCAGTCCACCGTCCCTCAGTCACAATTTTGAGGCGAAGTGTCTCGTGCATCTGAATCGGTGTTTCTGAGACAATACCAGAAACATTTTCAACACCAAGGAAGTCGATAGTGACAATTACTCCGCTTATATCTGCAAGTTTTTCTATTGATTCAATAAAATCAACGACACCTCTCGAAGATACAAAATATGATTCAATTTGTTGGAGCTGTGTTGAAGATCCTTGGATAATCCCCTCAATAGACCGAAATGTTTCTTCCTGTCCTAGATCTGTCTCTGATATGCTCAGGAGCTCCGAGCTCTCTTTCTGTACCCATTGAATATTCGAAAATAGAAACCAGTATAAGGCAACAACAATAATGTTAAGAAGAACAAGCGCGAATGTTCTTTTTTCAGTAAAATATTTTACAAATTTCATATTAGAAATTCCCTCTTACACTAAACGAAAAGTCTATGTCTTTATTCTTCGCAAAATTCGATACAGGCAGACTTACATTTGAGAATATAAGTTCACGTTTTACATCTTCGGCAAATTCGAGAAGAGCTTCGCGGTTGCGGGAAACTCCATTTACAACAACCTCGTGTTCTTTTTCGTTGGCGCCGTAGAGAATTCCGGTAATTTTTATATTTTCATTTTTTCTCGCCACCACTTTACTGAACAAATCATAGACTGTCGGTGTATCTTCTGTAACCGCCTCAAGAATTTTTATTTCTTCTTTCGCCTTGTTAATCGCCAAACGTAGACTTCCTGTATTTTTATCCTCTAGAGATTCTTGTCTGAACGCTATTTCATTTCTAACTTCAGAATATTTAATTTGTGACAAGAGGAGAGAAGGAAGCAAGAGAAAATTCGCCACGATTCCTGTCGCAAAAAGAAGAACGAGTATGAAATTCAGGCGCCGCAACATATACAGCTTGCGAATTTCTTTTTTTTCTGAAAAGGGAAGAAGGTTAAACATAAAATATTATTGTTTGTATGGAGTAAGCGCAAGACCCGCTGCCAAAACATAATCAAGTGATTCATCAAAGGTCACCGGTGGGACATACTCATCAAAAGAAAAAGCGTTTGTCCAAACACTTGCGACTTCAGTTGGGGTGCCGGTTTGATTCCCAAGATAATTTGCGAATTCTTCACTTGATGAACCGCTTCCACAAATAATAATTTTCTCTATCGATTTTTTCTCTTTGTTTCCCTTATATGTTTGCCAGTAGGAAATAAATTTTTTCGCGGTATCGCTAAATATGCTAGCCGCTTCCGGCTTAAATGTTGTCGATAATTTTTCTTTTTCAATCTCCGTACGCGCAGAAACTATCTTTTTTTCTTCATCTTTCTTCTCTTCTTTCAGTTCCTCAACACGTGTGTTTTCTATAGACAAAGGGTGTCCTTCCTCTTTTTTACCTAACTTTCCTAACTGAATTTGATCTGCGGTTTCCTTTCCTCTCTTAGCAGAAGTCATCTCTCTTAATGAATGGTCGACATAGCTGGGAGTAATACCTCCAAACAAAAATTGATTTCCGCGGGTAATTGTTGAGGAAAAATGAACAATTTCTTCATTCACAATATAAAATCCTGTTTTAAGGTTACTAAGATTAACGATAAGAATCGCCCGTTTATCCTCTTTTTTAACTGCTGCGCGGGCTATTGCCTGTGATTCAATCTCAAGAGAAAGAGGGGTAAGACCAGCGGCTCGAAGCACATCAACATACACAGTCGAAACTTTTGCCGGCAATACACATACCACAACATCAAGTCCTTTTGCTGTGTGGGAAGACCCAGTAACGTAATAATCAAAAACAACTTCCGAGAGCGAAAGCGGAACATTTTCTTCTATCTTGAACTCAATAGTCTCTTGAATCTCCTTCGGAGAGACAACAGGCACTTCTGTCTGAAACAAATAGGCTTTTTCTTCAGGAAGGGCGGTATACACAAAATCAAACTTGTGCTTGTTTTTTATTTCTTTAAGAATTTTCACAAGCGTATTTGAGTCTTCGATATGCCCGTACCGCACCACTGATGGAGGAAGGATTCTTTCTCCAAACCGCTTAAGCTCAAGACCTTTAAGGGCTCGATTGTATTCCACAAAACGCACAGCATCATCAGAAATAGAAAGACCAACCGCGGGCATTGTTATAAAGCGCGGCGGTGGAAAAAAGTCAAAGAAATTTTTCTGCGCCATTGAATATATTATATCGCATTCTTATCAAGAAGTTCTATGGGAGATTGACGTTTCTTATCAAGGAAGCTTCTCAAAATAAGAGAAGCGGCGGAAGCGTCAATTAAATGAGACTCCCCTTGAATGTGCATTGCCTCCCGAGAAGTAAGAAATTCAGGTTCAAAGAATATCGGGAGAAGGGTTTCTTCTTTTAATTTTTTCGCAAAGGTAACAGAGTCTTCCATTATAGAATTTGGTTTCCCTTTAAAATTTCTGGATTCGCCGATGACAATGGCAGAAATGTTATTTTTTACGCATATTTCTTTTATTCTTTCGATGACTCCTTCTTTATTTTCAAGAACTATATGAGGAAACGCGAGTATTCCTTCGTCATCAGATAAAGCGATGCCTATTCGTTTTTTCCCATAGTCAATTCCGATGTATTTCATATGGGCTAGTATACCCCCCACACCCAGATTGGCATAGTATTTTGTTGACTAAATAACGCTATTAACAAACTTGGGATGACCCTTGTGATTTTAATTTCAGTAATGTAATTTTGAAAATACCGCAAAAATACCAATACTGGGTGATGGGGGCAAGCCCCACAGAAGTTAAAAATCGAAAGTCCACAAAGTCATAGGGTTCTTAAAGTCGAAAATCTGTAAAGTGGAATTTGTACTTTATAAACTTTGTGACTCGCGTACCGCACGCAGATTGCGGAAACGGCGGGTTTTGGTATTATGCGAGTAATGGAGGCGTTTATTGAAAAAAATATTGGAATGTTGTCTCTGATTATTTTCCTTGTAACAACACTGAAAGGACTAGCATTATGGAAAGCGGCACAATTATCCCAAAGAGGTTGGTTTATCGCTATTCTATTTTTGAATACATTGGGCATTCTTGAGGCAATATATATTCTTTTTGTTTCCAAAAGATATTCGGTAGAAATTCAAAACGAATTTCAAAACGATTTGCGCTAAACATACTAAAAACAAAGCAAAATAACCAAAAAGCGTACCATTTCTGTAAGAAACGTGAATTCATTGAAATTTCATTGCAACGCGGAGGGGTGGCAGAGTGGTCGATTGCACTGGTCTTGAAAACCAGAGTATCCGAAAGGGTACCGTGAGTTCGAATCTCACCCCCTCCGCGTTGCAATGAAATTAACCCCCTCCGCGTTGTAATCTAATAAAACACTCAATGAGAAAAAAAGGGAGAATATTTTTGGCTTTTTTGGTATTTTTGATAATTTTAGGTTGGTATATTACCTTGTTTGAGCCAAATAATATTCAGATTGAAAAAATAAATATTGAAATGGCAAATTTGCCGGAATCGTTTAACGACGCAAAAATAGTCCATTTGACTGATTTTCATTCGCACGGTTTTAACAAGAGAGAAAAAATGGTTTTAGAAATGGTTGACCAGCTTAAACCGGATTTTGTTTTTATCACAGGTGATTTTATCGACAGAACAACTCAAGATATAAATTCCGTTCAAAAGTTCTGGCAAGAATTGGGAAATCAATATCAAGGAAGAATTTTTGGGGTTTTGGGAAATCATGAATATCAAAATAAAAATACTGACAGCATTTCTTTAGAAGAATCACTGGAAAAAAGTAAAATCGTTATTTTAGACAACGAAAACCAAAAAATATTTCAAGGTGACGAATATATTTATTTGATTGGCGTTGATGATCCAGACACAGGAAATGACAATCTAAAAAAAGCCGTTGTGGCTATAGAAAAAGATATTCCTAAAATATTATTAGCACATTCGCCAGATATTGTTAATGATTTTGGCAGTTTAAAAGAAGAAAAAATTGACTTGATATTGGCAGGACACACTCACGGCGGACAAATTAAAATCCCGTTTATAAGACCATTTTGGACTCCGACAAAAAATCGTGGCAAATACGCTAGTGGATTGTTTGGAATAGAGGACACTTACCTTTATGTCAACCGCGGAATTGGACTGAGTACGTTACCAATAAGATTTAATTGCCCCCCGGAAATCACATTGATAGAGCTTAGGAAAAAATAAGTTCGCCCTATTTTCTTCTGAAACCTGTGCTACAATTTATTTTATGGAGCCGATTTATTGGGAAACACTTGAGTACCCCGAGAAACATCGAGGCAAGGATTGGTTTGCCGCCGTGTGGCTTATCGCAATTTCAGGAGCGGTAACTTCTTTTATTCTCGGCAATTTCCTTTTTGGCGCGCTTATTCTTATTGGAACAATAAGCCTTATGCTGTTTGCAGTTCGAAAACCGGAGAAATTAATAGTTACAATAGACAAAACAGGGGTTCGTATAAACAAACAGTTTTACCCGTACCATACAATCGACTCATTTTGGGTTGAAGAAAAAAAGGAATCTTCTCGTCTTTTTTTAGGACTCAAAAAAGCATTGATTCCCTACACTGTTATCTCGATTGAGAGACAAGCGCCTGAAAAAGTACGGAATTATTTAGCGCGGTTTTTGGAAGAAAAAGAACATACGGAATCCCTCTTTGAGGTGCTTCTGGGGAAGCTTGGCTTTTAATGTTCCTGCATTGGAACAAATGCCGGCTTGCCCCCACACCTGTTTTCCCGTTATCGCGGTATTTTCAAGGATAATGTAATTGTAAAAAGTGTGGCTATACTTTCCAATGTTATGAATACATCGACTTAGGCGACAAAATACCACGAGAAAACAGGTGTGGGGGCTTGCTTTGCAGGCTCTTTTTATTTATTGTGACTAGCGAGCCTGCCCGGCCAGGGGAGCGCTATGGAAACTTAAAAGTTTTCATAGCGTCCGAGCGCCGTCACAACAAAGGAGTGCCTTTATTGTGAACATCACGCTCCCGTAGTTCCCTCCTTCGCCCATATTGCATATGAGCTTCGGACGGGCGAGTAGTGGTATAGACCACATTTATTCGCCCTTCGAAGCTCGGATGTATATCCGAGCGTAGTAGGGCTCCCGTAGTTCAACGGATAGAACGCGAGATTGCGGATCTCGTAATGCAGGTTCGATTCCTACCGGGAGCACCACCGAGAAAATTGCAAGTTTTTAAAAGAATAAAAGAAAATTTTTTCATTATATGAATACAACATTATTTGTTTTGGTTATCTATTTGGCAACAATGTTTTTTATTACTTGGTTTTTTTCAAGAAAAGAATCTCTTGAGGGGTATTTTTTGAACAAAAAGAAAACAAGTTTATGGTTAATGACTTTTTCTACTGCTGCAACTACGGTTGGAGCAGGAGCAACAGTGGCAATAGTGTCTGAAGTTTATAATTCCGGAATTTCATACGGGCTAGCTCTCCCTATTTCTTTTGTAATAGGAATGATTATTTTAGGAATTGTAGCTAAAAAAATAAAAACAATTGGAGATGAATATGAAGCTCATACAATTGTAGATTTCTTTCATAAAAGATTTGACACAAAAAACAAAATTCTCACAGGAGTATTGCAATTGTTTTTATTAACCATTTGGATTGGTGTTCAAGCAATTGCAATGGCTTCATTAGCTTCTGTTTTGATGGGGGTTGATTATCAAATTGCTTTATTTTTTGCGGCAGCCATAACTATTCTATATACAACGATTGGGGGACTAAAAATAGATATAATTACAGACTTTATTCAATTTTGGATAATTTTGGCGATGTTCATTATCTTGGCAATTGTCGGATATAACCATGTTGGAAGCATTTCCAATTTATTATCTGACTTACCCCAAGGACATTTAAATCCTTTTGCCTTTGGTGGTGTCACATGGTTTGTTGGCGCTATCTTATTAAGCGGATGGCTATACCTTGGAAATACTACTCATTGGCAAAGAATTTTTTCAGCTGAAAACCAAAAAATTGCCAAAAAATCTTTTTTTCTAACAATCCCTTTTGTTTTACTGTTATCATTCCTCATCCTGTTTATAGGTTTAGTTGCTGCGGTTTCATTGCCAGGTATTAAACAAGAAACGGCCATTTTTTCTTTAATGCAAAATATGTTATCGCCAGTATTAGTTGGTATAGGTTTTGCGGCGATATTGGCGGTAATTATGTCCTCAATTGATAGTCTGCTTATTGGTGGTTCAACTATAATTTACAGAGCAATGTTTAGGAAGACAGAATTTAAGAACAAGAAGGAATTATTTTATGCGCGACTCACAACTGCGTTGTTTGGCACATTCGGATTTCTCTTGGCTTTTTTGGTTCCAAATATTATCACTTTATCATTGGTTGTCACTTATCTTGCCTTAATATTCGTTCCGGCGATTTTCGCAGGAATTTATTCAAAGAGAATTTCAGCAAATGCAAGCTTTTATTCAATACTGACACCGACAATTGCTCTATTCATTCTCTTCCCAATTGTCGGAGAAAATACATTCGTTATAACCACACCCTTAAGTATTCTAATCATACTGTTCTTTGATAAAGTTTTTAGGAACAAATTTTCTCACCAGAAAAGTTTGTAAATATCGTCAAAGAAAAATTTGAAATTGCCAAAGATTGTGGCGAAACCCCTCTGAATTTTTTTGGGGGGTTGTTGTTGTAAGCGGCGAAATATGTTTGAACTATTTTTAATATACTAGCACCATTAAGTTTTCGACTTTTTGGCCAAAAATCGGATCTATTTTAAGAACAATCTAAAAGATTTTTTGTATTACAAAGTTTGTCCCGCATATAGCTTGCTGTATGCGGGACAAAACAAATAATCAATGTTTGATTTGGAGAACAACAAAGATTAATTAGCGAATGTAATTAGGAGATTTTTTTGAGTGCCGTAATAATATTAGATTTTTTCCGCGCCGCGGTATTTGCCTTCAATATCCCTCTTTTTGCCGCTTTATCAATCGCTTTCTGAACAGAAGGAACAAGCGCGAGCGCTTCTTCTTTTTTACCTTCAAGAATGAGGTGTTTTATTTTCTTAATGACTTTTTTCATTTCCTCACTTCGGCGAACATTAAACACGCGCTTTCGTTTGGAAGCGCGAAGAGTCTTTTTTGCTGAAGATGTTATCGGCATATTGGCTCTCACCTTAACAGATACACCACAAAAAATCAATGAAGACGCGCTGTTTTTTAGTGTATGATAAAGACAATGATTGCAGAAATAACAGGAGTGATAAAAAGGAAATCTCCTCATTTTCTCATTATTGAGACGGGAGGAGTGGGTTTTAAGGTCTTTGTTACCGAAAATATCGCGCAATCTGTATCTGAAAAAAATCCCGTTACTCTTTTTACTCACCTTGCAGTCAGGGAAAATTCTCTTGATTTGTATGGCTTTACTTCCATTGAGAATATTGAATTCTTTGAACAGCTTCTTTCAGTTTCAGGTATAGGACCAAAATCCGCGCTTACGATTCTCAATACAGCGCCAGTTGAAGTATTGAGGCGTGGTATTTTGCTTGGAGACACCTCTCATCTTTCCAAAGTATCCGGTATCGGGAGAAAGAGCGCTGAAAAAATTGTGCTGGGTCTCAAAGATAAAGTAGGGAAAACGCACCACACAAAATTGGAGCTAAGAAACGAGATTGACACTATTGAGGCGCTCACCGCCCTCGGATATAGAGAACGGGATGCGCGAGAGGCGCTTGTTAAGGTTCCCGCAGAAATTACGGACACAGGAGAGAAAGTGAAAAAAGCATTGAAAATTCTCGGAGCAGGAATATAGTAGCGTGGTATGTTGAGATTAATTAAAAAAATCATTCCAAAGACTATTTTTTCTTTTTACCACTTATTTCTTTCGTGGTTCGGAGCTTTGTGGTACGGATTCCCTTCCAAGAAACTCCATATAGTCGGAATCACTGGAACAAAAGGAAAAACAACCACAGTAGAGCTTGCAAATCTGTTTTTAGAGGCAGCAGGATATACAACCGCGATTGCGGGGACATTGCGTTTTAAAATAGCGGGAGCATCAGAGCGCAACAACCTCAAGATGACAATGCCCGGACGGTTTTTTATTCAACGTTTTCTTAGAAAAGCGGTTAGCGCGAAATGCCAGTATGCGATTATAGAAATGAGTTCGGAAGGAGCAAAACAATTTCGGCATTGTTTTATCGATATTGACACAATAATCTTTACAAACCTGTCACCTGAACACATAGAATCACACGGTTCATACGAAAAATACAAACAGGCAAAACTTTCTATTGCAAAAACACTTGGGAACTCAAAAAAAACAAAGACGCGCATCGTTGTTAACAAAGATGACGTGGCAGCAGAAGAATTTCTGGCTATAAAAGCAGACGAGAAATACGGATATTCGATTAAATCTTTGGATTCCTACGCACTAACACACAACGGGCTGGAATTTACAGCGGCCGGAACAAAAATGGAGTCGGGTTTACGAGGAGAATTTAATCTATACAACATTGTCGCAGCTATAACATTCGCCCAGACACAAGGAATAGAACTACAAGTCATCAAAAAAGCGCTGCGAGAGTTTGGCGGTATTCGAGGCCGTGTTGAATATGTCACTGTTAAAGCTGAAGGCGAAAAAAAACAAAATTTTGACGTTATAATTGATTATGCCCACACCCCGAACTCTCTTAAACAGCTCTATGCTGCATTCGACACGCGCCAGAAAATATGTGTTCTTGGGGGCACAGGAGGAGGACGAGACACGTGGAAACGACCAGAAATGGGGCGTATCGTTGCGAAACATTGTAAGGAAATAATTTTAACAAACGAGGATCCGTACGATGAGGATCCTAAGAAAATTATTTTTGATATTGCCGCGGGAATTACAAATAAAAAGGCTCAAATCATTTTAGACAGGCGTGAAGCAATTAGAAACGCAATACAGAAAGCGCGAGAAAATGATGTGATTCTTATCACAGGAAAAGGTACTGACCCGTATATTATGGGTCCAGAAAACTCAAAAATAGAGTGGGATGACGCAGCAGTCGCTCGTGAAGAACTGTCACTCTTTTTTTCAAAACAAAATCTAGAACAGCATTAAGGATATGAATCCCGTACGAAATAGCGGACAAAAGAGATAATATGTAAATATGAGTAAAACAGTCGACATTACCAGAGGTGTATTTGTAGGAACAGCGGTTATCGTCCGCGTCCTATTTCGTACGGGATGAATGAGAAAAACAGCGGACCAATTATCGCGATTGCCGTTATCGGTCTTGCTCTTTTGGGTCTTTTTAATGATGGAAATGAAAGTACGGGGTCTCTTATAGGGTCTTCAATTAGAGAGCAACAGCCCGTTAAGACTGTTTATGAAGAGAAAATAACTGAACCAGAAACAAACCAAAAACAGTCAGAATATTACGGCCTTGTGAAAATACAGAGCGGATTTGGTTTCGGGTCAGATGACCCGAGAAAAGAATACCTGACACTTACTGCGTCGTCAAAACTTGACTCAGCGCTTAATATAACTCCGTGGACACTGCGCAGTTCTTCAACAAGAAAATCAATCACTTTGGGCAAAGCGACGTCACTCTATTACACGGAAAATGTTACTGAAAAAAGCGACATCGTTATCGAACCGGGAGGAAAGGCAATCGTGGTAACAGGGATATCTCCCGTAGGCGTGTCTTTCCGCGCGAACCTCTGCACAGGTTATTTAAACCAGTTTAATACTTTCACTCCATCACTTACATACATTTGCCCTCTCGCGA
>JAGLPS010000013.1 GCA_023137185.1 Minisyncoccota bacterium | reverse complement strand
TAGATTCAGGCTCGGACAAACTTGTTCTAATGCCAGGAGGAACAGTGGGAATCGGCACCACAACCATTATGTCCGCCAATGGAAGCACAGGTGTTCTGACTTTAGGAGGGACAGGAGGGACGTATAATGAGAATTTGGTTTTTGATTTTGAGAGTGAAGCGAGCGTTGTAAATATAGTTACTTCAGGTTCACGTTTCGATATAGCAGATAATATGAGAATTAATAATGATCGTACTTTGGATTTAGGTACAAATGGTTATTATAGAATGGGTTGGGAAACAACCGGAAATAATAATGCTCAGATAGGGTTATATGTTGGGAATAGTAGTTATTCTGGCTATGTTTCCATAATGGAAAAAGACGATATGGGCAACGCAAACCGCTCTCCCTCTGGCACTTCTGCCGACCCCGTCTTCCGAGTCTATTCATCGGACGAAGCACAGGCGAGTGATTATATTGAGATGTATCACGATCAAACTGATGCGTATATTAATGCTGGCGTTGGTTCATTAACATTGCAATCACCTTCAACTTTTAATATAGATGCTACTGGCGGAAATAATACTGCTCTTGTATTCAGAGAAGATAATGACCTTATTCAGTTTGCGTTGGCAGGAAGAGGCGACGAAAACCAAACTAATTTTGGTGTTGATGACGATGGTGGGAATCAACTTAATTTGACTAACTATCTAAATATAACAGCAGACCACGACCACGCCCCCCAAACAAACCCAACCCTCTACGTTCACTCTGACACAAACCCTGACACAGACAACACCCAATGGCTATCTTTCTCCCACGACCAGACAGACGCAGTAATAGACTGGGGAAAAGGTAACCTCTCTCTCGCAAGTTCAACAGCCACAACCACAATAGCAGGAGGTTTTGACGTTGCTTCAGGAGGATTGGTGTATGACAGGAGTACGGGGAATGTGGGGGTGGGGACGGCGGTGCCTACCCATACTTTACATATATCAAGTGCTTCAACAGAACCATTTTATGTTGATTCAGGAGGATATAATCAAAACACTAAATTTTATAGCAGTGATGATATTACTGCAATTAGTATAGAGGATGATGACACAGTTATTTCATTGGGGGTCTCTGGCACCTTATTTGCCATTGCTATGAATACTGCCTCTCTTACCACACCCGAGTTTGTGATAAACACTAGTGGCAACGTCGGTATCGGCACGACCTCCCCTTGGGCTAACCTATCAGTAAACCAAGACGCGGGAGAAGTTGGTTTCGCCATTGGCTCATCTACTGCCACCTCTTTCGTGGTAGACGCGAGCGGAAGAGTAGGTATTGGGACGGTAGCACCGGCAACAACTTTGGATGTTAATGGGACTAGTATTTTTCGAAGCACTATGTATTTAGCAAGTAATAATAGACTGTATCTTGATGGAGGTGAGGATACTTATGTATATAATCCATCTGATGATGAAATACGTTTTGTTACAGGTGATGGTACCCCTTTGATGATAGACAATGGCGGAAATGTTGGTATCGGTACCACTTCCCCTTACGCAAAGCTAAGCGTGGTGGGAGAAGCGGTGGCGGAGTATTTTACGGCAACGAGTACCACGGCAACCTCCACATTCTACGGAAACGTTTACGTAGTAGGCAACCTTGAAGTGGACGGAGCAACCTTTGACTACGTCTTTGACTCTCAAACAGACATCAAAGCTATTAAAGCTTTTGTGGAAGAACACGGACATCTTCCTTTCATTGACGCATACATAGAACCTATCGCCTCTATTAACATAGGAACTATGATAGGGCAAATATGGGAGAGTGTGGAAAGGGCGTGGATGGCGATATTTGAACACGAGGACAGGCTGGATGTTTTGGAGAAACGTATTGATGACTTGGAAAGGGAGAATGAGGTATTGAGGGATTATCAGCCTGATGGAGAAGCCGCCGCCGAAGGCGGCGGCGAGAGCGGGGGAGATGAAAACGGCGACACGGGCGAAACCGAAACCGAAACCGACACCACCCCTCCCACCATCACCATCCAAGGAAACAATCCTGCAACCATTGAAATCGGAACAACATACGTTGACCTCGGAGCTCTCATCACGGACGACCAGGACGAAAACCCAACAACATACACATATCTCAACGGAGCAACCACAACCAATGTTTCAATAGACACATCAGAAGCTGGAACTCACACGGTAACCTACACCGCGACTGATGATGCAGGAAACACAGCTTCCGCAGACCGCACTGTCATCGTTGGAAATGAAGATGAGCCAGACCCCGAGCCTGAAGAACCAGAACCAGAGCCCGACCCCGAGGACACAACACCACCAACCATCACTCTCATCGGAGAAGCCCAAGTTACCATCACCGAAGGAGAAACATACGTTGACCTTGGAGCAACCGCCACGGACCCCGTTACAACTGACGGTTCCGAAGAACCTACTTCTAACGGGGCAGGCGACACAGGCGAAGACATAACAGCTTCAATTATTACAAATAGCACGGTTGACACGACAACCCCTGGAACCTACCAAGTAACCTACAATGTTTCAGATGCCGCAGGGAACAATGCGACTGAAGTTGTCCGAAATGTGACGATTGAGGCGACGCCTGTCACTGACCCAGAAGAACCTCCAGCAGAGGAAGATGATAACGAAGAAAGCGAGCCGGATCCTGAACCAGACCCAGACCCAGAACCAGAGGTTTAAAGATTCAGATACACTTGCAAGCTTTTGGAAGCTTCGCTTCCAAAAGCTTGCAAACCTCAACCTCTCTCTACCCCCTCCAACCTCTCCAACTTCTCCACCCCTCTAACCAGAATCAAACGATCGTTCAAAACTGGTTAATGAAAAAAGCTCTAATTTTCCAACCTTGTTGGACTCTCTTA
The DNA here is from genome assembly GCA_023137185.1 of Minisyncoccota bacterium. Taxonomy (GTDB): domain Bacteria; phylum Patescibacteriota; class Minisyncoccia; order Phycocordibacterales; family JAGLPS01; genus JAGLPS01. Next base: position 17,751 of record JAGLPS010000013.1, on the reverse strand, counting down.
TTCAAAATCTCTCTAACCAGAATCAAACGATCGTTCAAAATTGGTTAATAGAGTATAATATATGGAAATATAAAATATGGGGAAAAATAACAGAAATTTGGTCGCAAGCAGATTGATTTTATGAATAGTCTTGAAAGGAAGCTGGCATATAAAAAAAGTCCCCCGCAGGGACAAAACCCTGCGGGGGACTTTTCGTGATGATGTATATAATATATAAGAACCAATTTTAATGTCAAGCAGGAGAAAATAGAATGGAGAAGGTGGAGGGGGGGAGCAAAAATTTAAAGGTTTAATTAAAAAGAAGAAGAAGTTTAAAAGTTTAAGAGTTTAAAGGCGGGAAGATAGGAAAATTCAAATACTTTTCTGCTATAATATAGGTTAGTGTTCTGTGGCAAAGCCTACAGAATACTAACCTATAGTTTGACTTCGACTCGTATGCCATGAAAGCTCGGAAGCTTTCGCGGCAGGCTCGCTCGTCAAAATAAAAGAATTATGGCGTTTTCTTTTGGCAAAAAAAAACATAAAGAAGTTGTTCTTATTTTTGACATAGGTTCTGCTTCGGTAGGGGCAAGTTTTGTAATGCTTTCTCCAAAAGGACCGGAAGTGCTTTATACAAAAAGAAGCGCCATGCCGATTGGAGAACACCTAAGCTCGGAAAGAATTCTCGCTTCCACTTCAATAATTCTTAAAGAACTTGTAACAGTGATAGAAAAAGAATGGATTGAAAAGTCGAAAGCGTTAAAAATCAAAAGCAAACATATCAAACACGTCTTGTGCGTTTTCGCTTCGCCATGGTTTGTATCTCACACAAAGACGTTCCATATCAAAAAAGAAGAGCCTCTACTTGTTACTAAAAAGACCATTGAGGATATCGTTGCGAAAGAACGACAAGAATTTGAAAAAACGATTTCTGATTCCAAATACGCAAGCGCGTTTGACAAGAACATCGAGCTTCTTGAGCATAAAATAATACAGATAAAGATAGAAGGATATGTTACCTCAAATCCATACGGGAAAAAAGCAAAAGATATTGAACTGTCTTTCTTTGAAAGTTTCATTTCTAAACAGATTTTGCAAAAATTTACTGAAATTATCGGTCAGCCGTTTGGAAAAGAAACAATACAATTTCATACGTTCAGTCTTGCCTCATATAGCGCGCTTAATGACCTTTTCCCAAACGAGGGGACGTTTTTATGTATGGACATAACAGGAGAAGTGACCGATATTTCACTTGTTAAAAATGACGTGTTGCTTGAAAGTATGTCGTTTCCGTCCGGAAGGAACTTTCTTATTCGTACAATAATGAAAAAGACAAACACAAATCCGGAAGTCGCGCTTTCGTATACAAAAATGCATACGGAGAAACATATCGAGCCAAAAATCGCGGTAGTCGTTAATGAAGCCGTAAAAAATGCAAAAGAAGAGTGGCTTGTCTATCTCAATGATGCGCTAGGCGACACATCAAAAAATGCGGTACTTCCAAGAAAAATTTTTGTTACAGTAGACAGTGATGTGGAGCCGATTTTTATTGATTTTCTTAAGAGTTCCACCCCTCCTCTTTCTCCAATCGTGATAAATGCTAAACAGCTTAATTCTTCAGTCGCAATTAAAAAAGGAGTGTGCCCTGACCCGTTTATTTCGCTTGAGGCTTTATTTTTCAACAAAATATTCTTCCTAAACGGAAAATAATACTTCATTCTCCCCACGCCAACTTTGTCATTGTCGTGTCCCTTCGGTCATCCCTACGGGAGATGTCCCGAAGGGACAGACATCTTTCATACCTACGGCAGATCTCCCGTAGGGATGACCGTAGGGAGACAGTATTTTCAGGAATAATGTGATTGTAAAAAGTATGGCTATACTTTCCGATGTTATGAATGCATCGGCTTAGGCGACAAAATACTATGACAAAGTTGGCGTGGGGGTAAACCCCAAAGACAGCTTTTAGCTTTTAGGAAAAGACAGCTACTAGAAAAAATTCTTCTGCCTAACGGCTGCCTTAGCTCTGTAACTAATTATCGAGGTTCAACCTCGATAATTAGTTATGATGAGGTTGTTGGAATATCGAGGTTGAACCTCGATAATCCACTCGATAATCCAACCTCGATATTCCATATTCCCTCGACCTCGATATTCCCCTTAGAAAAGTGGTGCTGAGTGTACTAATTTTGGATATGGAGGTATACTGAAAATAATAAATTATGCCTAAAAATATTGTTCAAGATGTCGTTCCGCCAGAAAAACGCTCAATCAGAAATATCCCTCTTCCTAACAATCGGTCAGTAAAAGAAATCGTGGAAGTAAAACAGAAGAAAAGACAGGGTCAAAAAATACAGACCCCTTTTCTTTTATGGTTCATTGCGTTTTTTTCGGTCGCTGTTCTTTTCTTTGCGGTAGGTTCTATGTTTGTCGGAGCAACTGTGCGTATTGTTCCAAAACAAGAAAAGATTTCATTTAGTGAAAATACAGTTTTTTTGGCCCAGAAAAAAGGAAATGGACAAGGGTTGCAATATGAAATAGTTACTATTTCAAAAGAAGGAAGCAAAGGAGTTTCGGCGACAGAAGAAAAGTATATTGAACAAAAAGCTTCAGGACAGATTGTTATTTATAATACTCACGATGCAAACAGTCAGCGACTTATCAAAAACACCCGCTTCGAAACTCCAGGGGGACTCATTTATCGTATTAACGAATCAGTTACTATTCCCGGAAAAAAAGGGGCTGAACCTGGAAGCATTGAGGTAACTGTGTATGCTGATGAACCGGGTGAAAAATATAACATAGGACTTGCTGATTTCTCTATCCCAGGGTTTGCGGGGACTGCGCGGTTTGATACTTTTTATGCCCGTTCTAAAACTCCAATGGCAGACGGTTTTGTAGGCAATATAAAAGATGTGTCTGATAGTGTTCTATCTATGGCAAAAATGGAGATACAAAATTCGCTTAAGACCGCGTTGGCTGCGGAAGTCGCGCGGCAAATTCCTGAAAACTTTATTTTGTATTCCGGAGCCCTTTTCTTTACATGGAATGATTTGCCACAAAATAATTTGAAAAATGGGGCGGAGATCAGGCAAAAAGGCACTATACAAGCAATCATTTTTGATAAAGCGCTTTTATCGGAGTATATCTCTAATCTTCTTCTTCCCGAGTGGAATATTGAAGCAGAACTTCGTGGAATGGAAACGCTTGTATTTGTGTCGCAGGACGAAACATTTAATCCAGAAAAATCAGCTTCTATGCGTTTTGTTTTGAAAGGAGATGCGATAATGACAGCGCTTTTCAACGAAGGAGCTATAAAAGAAGCTCTTGCCGGAAAGCCAAAAAATGAGGTACACAGCATATTTGAATCAAACGAAGCGATTGCGCAAGCTAAAGTTACGGTAGTACCTTTTTGGCGTCGGACACTTCCAGATAGCTCTCAGAAAATACGTATAAAAGTTGTTCTTGACTAACAAACACTATTTTTGCTAATATTTGCTTCATTGCTTTGTCAACCTGTCGACTTTGTCCAGATTGGCTTTGAGCAAAGTCGAAAAGTCAATAAATGCAGCCACAAAAAAATAACAAACCGCTTAAACCCGTTGCGACAGGAATGGTAACTGAAGCTCTACCGAACACACTTTTTCGTGTTGCTCTTAACGGAAAAGAAGAAGAGATACTTGCGTATCTCGCGGGCAAGATGCGACTCCACAGGATTCGTGTTGTTGTGGGAGATAGAGTAGAGTTCGAACCCGACCCGTATGGTGGAAAGGCGCGTATTGTGCGAAGGTTGTAGGTAGCTGTTGGTAATTAGCTCTTGGCGTTTAGAAAAATTCTAAAATCTGTAACGCCTAAAAGTTAAAAGCTGATTGCTAAAAGCTGTCTGTTATGAAAGTTAAATCTTCTATAAAAAAACGAGGGGCAGGAGATAAAATAGTTCGCCGTCGTGGACGGCTTTATCTTATTAATAAAAAAAAGCCGCGAAATAAGGCGCGGCAGGGATAAGGAGTTTTTGAATTTGTAAAATTTGTAAAGTAAAACAAGATGAGATTTTTAGGTATTACTATTCCAGATAACAAAAGATTGGAAATTGGTCTGACTGCTCTTTATGGTGTCGGTTATTCCCGCGCGCATAAAATTTTGGATGAAGCGAAAATAGATTACAGTACAAAACCAAAAGATGTCTCGGTTGAAAATGAGAATGCTATCAGGAAAGCTATCGAAAAATTCAAACTCGAAGGAGATTTGCGAAGAGAAGTTTCTGGAAACATTAAACGCCTTAAAGATATTGGAAGTTACCGAGGGACTCGCCATTCGAAAGGTCTTCCTGTTCGTGGACAAAATAGTCGCACTAACTCGCGTACTCGCAGAGGAAATGTCCGAAAGACTATGGGCACAGGACGAAGAAAGCTTGAGAAAACTTAGAATAGCTGTTAGCTTTTAGGGGATTAGCTATCAGAAAGATTTGCTATTCCTAAAAGCTAAAGGCTAATCCGCCAGCTGGCAAACTAAACTATTATATATGGGAAAGAAACGCATAGTAAAAAAAACAGCTACAGTTTCGGAGGGAGGAAGATCCTCAACACGCCTATCGGCTCCTAAGAGAGCGGTTTCTTCTGGCGTGTTTTATGTTGAATCTAGTTATAACAATACGAAAGTTGTAGTTTCAGACACCAAAGGGAAAGTGCTTTGTTGGTCTTCAAGCGGTAGTCTTGGATTTTCTGGCGCAAAGAAAGGGACACCGTTTGCCGCCGCGAAAGTGGGTGAATTGTTAGGAGAAAAAGCGCAGATGATGGGTATGAAGGAAATCTCGGTAATTATTAAAGGGGTCGGTTCTGGCAGAGAATCAGCTGTTCGCGGTTTTATTTCAAAATCCGGTGTGGCTATCAATTCTATTAAGGACACAACTCCAGTACCGTTTAACGGACCGCGTCCGCCAAAACCAAGACGCGTGTAAGATAGTCTTAGTTTGTTATGAATCTCGTTAAAAACCACAACGTTATGAATTTAAGATATATTTTAAAATACCAAAATATGAGTCGATTTATTACCAGTTTTAGCAATACTGACGGAAACTCAGAGGTTTCCTACTTTCGGAGGGATGAATCCCGTTAGAAGTCACAACGTTATGAATTTGAAACACGTATTACAATATAAAAATATGAGTCGATTACTTACCAGTTTTAGCAATACCTACGGAAACCCAGAGGTTTCCTACTTCTAACGGGATGAAAATTGGACCAAAATATAAAATTGCCCGAAGACTTAAAAGCCCTGTGTTTGAGAAAACCCAAACACAGAAGTTTGTTTTATCTGAATCAAAAAAATCAAGACCTGTACGAAGGCGGAAGAACATTACTGATTATGGACGACAACTTCTTGAAAAGCAGAAGGCGCGATACTCGTATCTTTTGACTGAAAAACAATTTTCACGCTACATTTTTGAAGCTATGGCGAGAAAGGACAAGAAAAACGCTGATGCATTATTTGAAAACCTTGAGTCTCGTTTAGACAATGTTGTGTTGCGTCTTGGACTTGCACCAACTCGTCCTTCAGCGCGTCAGATGGTTTCTCACGGGCATATTTTTGTAAATAGTCGGAAAATGACTATACCCTCATATAGAGTATCAATCAACGATGTAATCAGCGTAAAAGAAAGAAGTCTTTCCAAAGGTGTGACTATCGGACTTGAAGAGCGTCTAAAAGAAGTTACTGTCCCGGTGTGGATTTCACTTGACGCGGCAAAAAAGGAGGGTGTCATCAAAAAGAAGCCAGTACTTGAAGGAGTCGACCTTCTTTTTGACATCCAGTCAGTGTTGGAGTTTTACAGCCGTTAATTTTGTTATGCAAATGAGCTTGCCGAAGTGGCTTGCACTGAGCTTGCCGAAGTGTCAAGAATATTGTATATTGTATAAACTAATTTTAGCCTTTAATCATTTTTAAAAATTAAAAACTATGTCGGATCACACAATTGTTTTGCCCTCGAAACCAAAAATTGTCTCTGAAGAAGAGTTCAAAGGCGTATATGAAATTGACGGGTTGTATCCGGGTTATGGGCACACACTTGGAAACTCTTTGCGTCGTATCATTCTTTCCTCGTTGCCGGGGGCTTCAGTCACTTCTGTAAAAATTACCGGCGTGAGTCATGAATTTTCGGTTCTTGAAGGAGTTAAGGAAGACGTTATAACCATTCTTCTTAATCTCAAGAAAGTAAGAATCAAGATGCTAACAGATGAACCACAGAAACTTTCAATTAAGGTTAAAGGAGAAAAAGTAGTGACTGCGGGAGATATTGAAAAACCTGGTCAGATAGAAATTTTAAATCCTGAACTTGTGATTGCTGAAATCACAGATAAAAACATTTCACTTGAAATCGAAATGGCAATTCAGAAAGGATTGGGATATTTGTCCCGTGAAGTTTTGCAGAAAAATAAAGTTGATATTGGAATAATTGCGCTCGATGCTATTTTTACTCCAATTCGTCGAGTAAATTACGAGGTTGAAAATATGCGTGTTGGAGACAGAACTGATTTTAATCGTTTGAGAATTTTTATTGAAACGGATGGCACTATAATGCCGCACGAAGCGTTAGAAAAATCAATTGAAATTATGATTAACCAGCTCAAAGCTGTTGTAGGATTCAAGGAAGAAGAGTTTGTTATAAGCACTACGGAAGAAGAAAAGGAAGAGGCTGTAAAAACTGAAAAGAAGACAGAAGAAGTAGATTCTGAAATTTTGAAAACTCGTATTGAAACACTCCCTTTTTCTTCGCGTACAATGAATGCTCTATTGAGTGGCAATGTTCGCACAGTTGGCGGATTAGTAAGAAAGAAAGAAGAAGATGTATTAGAGATTGAAGGAATCGGCGCGAAGGGAATAGATGAAATCAAAAAAGCGCTTGCTGATTTAGAATTAACTTTAAAGAGCTAATCTTTACAATACCTAAGAGCTAATTGCTAAAAGCTGAAAGCTATACTATGAGGCACCATAATCGCAACAAAAAATTTGGACGTGTAAGAAAACAGCGCAAAGCACTTCTTTCTTCTTTGGCGCGCTCATTGGTGCTTAAGGAGAAGATTGAAACAAGCGAAGTAAAAGCTAAAGCTCTCCGTCCGCTTATTGAACGTCTTGTCACTCATGGAAAGAAGGGTACTGTTGCGGCTCGTCGGACAATTACTACGCGTATTGGCAAGGAAGGAACAAAAAAACTTGTAGACGTACTTACGCCAAAATACAATCAAAGAAAAGGTGGATATACTCGTATTGTAAAATTGCCACGCCGCCTTTCAGATGATTCGTCACGGGCGATTATCGAGTTTGTTTAGAAAATCAATGAGCGAAACGACTATGATTTACTTAATCCGCAACAATTTTTGAAATATGACTGATACTAAAACACAAAATAATAATTCCAAGACCAATTCAAAAATGGTGGAAAAATCCGCGCAATCAAAAATTGCGGCGAATGAATATACAATAGACGCAACAGAGAAAAAAATTGGAAGAATAGCAACGAAAGCCGCGCACTTTTTGCTTGGGAAAAACACGGCAAGTTTCGCGAAAAATGTTGTAGTTAACATAAAAGTGAAAGTAATAAATGCTTCAAAAATTTCTGTTACGGAAAAAAAGAAAAAGGATAAAATATATACTCGTTATTCAGGATATCCAGCAGGTTTAAAAAGAGAAACGCTTGAGTGTCTTCTTGAGAAAAAAGGATACTCTGAAGTGATACGCAAAGCGGTATATGGTATGCTACCAAGCAATAAATTACGAGCAAAAAGAATAAAAAATCTTATCGTAAAAGAATAAATATGGCGATACTAGAAAAAAATAAAGAATACATAGAGGCAGTAGGGCGACGGAAAACAGCAATTGCTCGAGTTCGAATATATCCAAAAAATAAAAGCGGATTTGTGGTGAATGAAAAAGATATGACTGTATATTTCCCGACAAAGGAGTTGCAGCTTATTGTTGAAGAACCGTTTGCCAAGGCTTTACCAGAAAAGTTTAAGGTTTCTGTACTTGTGTATGGCGGAGGTGTTCACGCACAAGCCGAAGCGGTACGACACGGTATTGCCCGTGCTCTTATTCTCTTTGATACAGAGCTTCGCAAGACTCTCAAGAAATTCCATATGCTTAAGCGTGACCCTCGAATGAAAGAAAGAAAAAAATTTGGTTTGCGAAAAGCGAGAAAGGCAAAGCAGTGGAGCAAGAGATAGTGGATAGTCCGCCAATTGGTGGAGTAGTGAGTAGTCTATAGACGAAAGACAGAATAATTCTTCTTGTTTTTTTACTCACTGCTTACTGGCAGATTATTAACTGTATTATATTATGAAAGAAAATATTAAAAAAGAAAAAAAAGAACAGAAAAAGACAAAGGGCACAAAAAAGGATGCGGAAATTGAGGACGTTGTTTTTGAGGAAGAATACGAAAATACTGCTACGGAAAAAAAAGACGCGATTGGCAAACTCAAGGAAAGACTGCGAAAGTGCGAAGAAGAAAAAAACCGCTATCTTATCCTCTGGCAAAAAGACAAAGCAGATTTTATAAATGCTCGCAAGGATGACGAAAAAAGAAATCTGGAAGTAATTAAATACGCAAAAGAATCGCTTGTGGTGGAAATTTTTCCCGTATTAGACAGTTTCAATATGGCGATGCAAAATCCTGTATGGAATGAAGTTTCGAAAGAATGGCGCGTGGGTGTAGAATATATCTACTCGCAATTACAAACCGCGCTTGTAAATAATGGTCTTGAAGAAATTGAACCATTGGGACAACCATTCAATGCCCTTGAGCATCACGCGGTGGAGTCTGTGTCAGTACACGAAAAAGGAAAAGACCATAAAGTGATTGAAGTTACGCAAAAAGGATATAAACTTAACGGGAAAATAATACGGCCGGCAGGAGTAAAAGTCGGAGAATACAAAGCTTAAGCGATCGTGAGGTAACAAAATTAATAATTTTTTTAAACACAAATATGTCAAAAATTATAGGAATTGATTTAGGAACTACATATTCCGCCGTCGCGGTTATGGAAGCGGGGTCTCCAAAAATTATAGAAAATGCCGAAGGTACGCGCACCACGCCTTCAATTGTCGCTATTTCCAAAACAGGCGAACGTCTTGTCGGGTCACTTGCCAAAAGGCAAGCGGTGACTAATCCCCACAATACCATTTTTGGCATTAAGCGGTTTATGGGGCACACTTTTGATGAACCCGGTGTGCAGAAAGATACGGCTTCAGCCGCGTATAAGGTCTCGAAAGGAAATGATATGGGTGTGCTTGTCAAAATGGGGGAAAAAGAATACCGTCCCGAAGAGATTTCAGCAATGATTCTTCAAAAGCTGAAAAATGACGCGGAAACCCGTCTTGGCGATAAAGTAACCGAAGCCGTAATTACAGTTCCTGCGTATTTTAATGACAGTCAGCGAAAAGCGACGAAGGACGCCGGAAAAATTGCTGGGCTTGATGTCAAACGAATTATCAACGAACCAACCGCGGCGGCGCTTGCGTATGGTTTTGACAAGAAGAAAAACGAAAAAATCGCAGTGTTTGATTTTGGGGGCGGAACGTTTGATATTTCAATTCTTGAAGTCGGGGATAACGTCGTAGAAGTGAAATCAACCGACGGAAACAGCCATTTAGGAGGGCGCGATATTGACCAGAAAATTGTTGGGTGGTTTGTTGACCAATTTAAAAAAGAAGAGGGTATTGACCTTAAAAAAGACCCGCTTGCCTTACAGCGTCTGGATGAGGCCGCGGAAAAGGCTAAAGTCGAGCTTTCTTCAGCTGTGGAAACGGAAATCAATCTTCCATTTATTAGTTCTGACGCTTCAGGACCTAAGCACCTTGTCAAAAAACTTACCCGTTCTACTCTTGAAGAGCTTACGGCGGAGTTTATTGAACAAGCTATGACTATCACAAAACGTGCAATGGAAGCCTCTCCGTTTAAAGTTGAAGATATTAATGAAATTGTGCTTGTAGGAGGACAGACACGAATGCCCAAGATGATTGAAGCGGTTGAAAAATTTTTTGGAAAAGAACCAAATCGTTCTATTAATCCCGATGAAGTTGTCGCGATTGGCGCGGCGATTCAGGCCGGAATCTTGCAGGGTGATGTTCACGATATCCTTCTTCTTGATGTTATCCCCCTTTCTTTGGGACTTGAAACACTTGGGGGGGTATCTACGAAGCTTATTGATAAGAATATGACTATTCCGGCTTCAAAGTCGCAAGTGTTCTCTACTGCTGCCGACAGCCAGACGTCTGTTGAAATTCACATTGTTCAAGGGGAGCGGTCTATGGCGGCAGACAACAAGTCACTGGGGCGATTTATTTTGGACGGTCTTCCGCCTGCTCCTCGTGGTGTTCCACAGGTTGAAGTTACCTTTGATATTGACGCGAATGGAATTCTAAACGTAAAAGCAAAAGATAAAACGTCTGGAAAAGAACAATCAATACGCATTGAAGCAAGCTCAGGCCTTTCACAAGAAGAGATTGAGAAAATGCGACAGGAAGCAGAATCACACAGCGCGGAAGATATAAAGAAAAAAGAGCTTATTGACGCGCGGAATTTTTCAGAACAAATAATTTATACTGCGGAAAAATCTCTCAATGAATACAAAGACAAAATTTCTGACGATGTTAAAAAAGGAATTACCGAAAAAATTGACGCTTTGAAAAAAGAAAAAGACGGTTCCGACGTTGATAAAATCAAATCAGCGACAGAGGCGCTTTCAAACGAACTTCAAAAAATAGGCGAGGCAATGTCAAAAAATACAGGACAGACGAATGCCACGCAAGAAAGTCAGCAGGGAGACAAAAACCCGCCTACCGGCGATGTAGGAGAAGGAAACGTCCGCGACGCTGAAGTGGAAGAAGACAAAAAAGACGATAATAAAAACAGCAACTAGCTATTAGGAGTTAGCTTTTAGCTTGTAGGGCGCTAGCTTTTAGGGTATTCTATCCTAACAGCTAAAAACTAAACACTAACAGCTGTTATTATGGCTAAAGATTATTACAATGTTTTAGGGATAGAGCGTAGTGCTTCAAAAGATGACATCAAAAAGGCATTTCGGAAACTTGCCCATAAACACCACCCTGATAAAAAGGGCGGGGATGAGGCCAAGTTTAAGGAAGTAAGCGAAGCCTACAGTATTCTATCTGACGATAAAAAACGAGCGCAGTATGACTCTTACGGGCGTGTTTTTAGCGATGGGCAGGGTTTTGGCGGTCAGCAGGGAGATTTTTCAGGGTTTGATTTTTCCGGATTTAATCAGGGATTTAATTTTGAAGATATAGATCTTGGAGATATTTTCGGCGACTTTTTCAGCGGTGGCGGTCAACGCGTAAAACGAGGACGAGATGTCTCTATTGACATAGAACTCTCCTTTGAAGAGTCTGTTTTTGGGACAGAACGAAAAGTGCTTGTGCATAAAACTTCTGTGTGTGATGTCTGTCGTGGAAGCGGGGGAGAAGGAGGCGAAACTTCGATATGTGAGAAATGCAACGGCAAGGGGAAGGTTAATGAAGTTCGCAAATCATTTCTTGGTTCGGTTGCGGTAATGCGTGAATGTGAAATTTGTCACGGGCGAGGAAAAGTGCCCAAAAAGAAATGCTCTACTTGCCACGGAGTGGGAGTTGCCGAAAGAAGAAGCGAAATCAATATCAAGATTCCAGTGGGGATTGAAGATGGTGAAATGATACGAATGTCGCAGGAGGGCGAAGCGGTGCCCGGAGGAATTTCCGGTGATCTTTATGTAAAGATTCACGTCAAAAAGCATTCCGCGTTTACAAAGCAGGGACACGACCTTGTGACAACGTTAAATGTGCGTCTTACAGATGCGCTATTGGGAAATAAATATACTATTCATACACTTGATGGAGATATTATTGTAAAGGTGCCCGAAACGGTTACATTTGGGGAAATCCTTCGTGTGAAAGAAAGGGGCGTGCCGTATCCAGACGGAAAAAGTCGCGGGAACTTACTTATTAAAATTGTGATTGAACTTCCTAAAAAACTTTCTCGCAAAGCAAAAGATGCTATTGAAAAACTCCGCGAAGAAGGGGTGTAAATCCTACACATCTTTCAAGTGTTGGAAGCTCATTTGGAAGCCGAGCTTCCAAATGAGAGTCCTAAAATGTGGTATAATATGTTTTTACTTGTTACTCAAAAGCTCTTGGAAGATTAACTTTCAAGAACTTCCGAGAGGCTGAAGTGTTACTAGCTCTATGATAATGTACAATAATCCTTTACATTTTTTCTTAAACCTGTTACAATATAAAAACGATGCAGAAATGGTTGATATTCAAAGAAATGTTAATGCATAGTGGTTTGATAACACCACATTTCACAATTTTAATTTGACAGTATTAAACACCTCTTTATGAGGTGTTTTTTGTATAAAAAATTATCTGTCTACACAAGCAAGTTTACCTGTCTCAATTTTTAAATATATGGCTGACATTACTGCACAAAAGAATATTTCCGAAACTACCCCAATCGTGGTGGGCGAATCTACGGCAACAACGCGACCATCAGTTGAAATGCGGGAGGTTCGCAAGGAGAATATCAAAGAGGCTCAAGCACTCCTTCCTTTTTATCGTTTAAGCCCGCTTATTTTACAGTGGATTCTTTGGCCTTTTGTACGTCCTCTTTTTCATTTTTTCATAAAGTTCCATATTTTGGGTCTTGAAAATCTCAAAGCTCTTCCTGAGGGAGTTATTTTCGCGGCCAATCACTCAAGCGAGTTAGATCCAATTGTTGTACCCGCGGCGTTGCCTTTCTTTTCTCGTTTTCGTCCTTTCTTTTATACTTCAAGAGAGCGCGCTTTGTATGTTCGTAAACACTGGTATCAGCATTTCTATGGTGAAAACCTTTTTAAGCTTTTTGGCGCGTATCCGGTAATTATAGGTATACGTAATTACGCGCTTTCTTTAGCTTCCCATATAAAACTTATTAAAGAGCGGAAATCTGTCATTATCTTTCCTGAAGGAGGAATAACGCTAGATGGGAGTCTGCGAGAAGGGAAAGGAGGGCTGATGTTTCTTGCCGAAAAAACTGGCGCTCCAATTATTCCAGTAGCGATTGACGGAACATACAAAATCACATTTCGAGATTTTTTCTATCGCCAGAGGAAAGTGAAAATTGCTTTTGGGAAACCAATATACGCCAAAGATATTTTTTCTACTGGATACGTTAAAGTTCAGGAATATCGTCCTGCCGCCCAAATTGTAATGAAAGAAATAACGAAACTAAAAAAGAATCTGCAAACCGCGTAATTCTTTTTTGTCCTATCTCAAAGTAGCGCGAAGTTCTTTTTCAGTTCGTCTTTGTATTTCTTCGTGTACTTTGTTTACTTCCTCGTTAGTGAGGGTTTTTTCCAGAGAGCGAAATATTATTCTGAATGTGTAACTTACTTTTTCGCTTCCAAATTTCTCAGCGTTTGTATATGTATCCAAAAGAACTACTTCTTCAATCAAATCTTCCGCGCAGTCTCTGATTATTTCATAGTAGTTGTTTAAGCTCATACTCTTATCAACGATAAAAGAAATGTCTCTCTCAACCGCGGGGTATTTACTTACTTCTGTATACGCACTGTCTATGCTCGTAAATTGTTTTGTAATTCGCTCGTCGTCTGACCACAATATTCGTATATCTGGAATTCCCATTTTTATCATTGCCAGTCTGTCTCCAAATCCAAATGCCCAACCATTATAAACTTCTGGGTCTAATCCAAAGTTCTTTAAAACCTGTGGATGTACGAGACCAGCTCCGTTTACTTCCATCCACTCCCCATTAAATTTAATGTCCATTTCAACCGAGGGGTCCGTAAAAGGGAAAGAGTCAACGATAAATTTCCATTCTATATTTTCGCCGAAAATACCTTTTGCCAAGTCAATTTGGACTTCCTCTAAATCTTTTACCCTAATAATCTTTTTGCTCTTTTTACATATCAATAGTCCGTCAATTTGGTGAAAGGCTGGATAATGGTTTCTATCAATTTCATCTTTTCGAAATACGATTCCCAAAGACAAAGCCTGAATTTGACCTGTTTTTTCAAGTTTCTCTAGAACTTTAGGGTCTTTTAGATAATATGACCACATATCCGTCATCTGCGTTCTTAACACGTATTCATTCGTCACGTAATAAGTGTCTGTTTCCCGCCTGCTCGGATGGTCTTTTGAGGTGTTTAGAAGGTCAAAATTCGCTTCTACCGATACAATTTTAGGAAAATCGACTAAGTCAAAATACTTAAATCTAGGCAATTGTAAAATTCGGTCAAATAAAATTTTTACGGGAGAATTCTCCTTTTTCGTTAAGTCCGGAAATTTTAATAGCCTTTTGATTCTTTTTGCCTTAATGTCGGCTCTTTTCTCTAATCCTTCTATTAAAGCTTTTTCCTTCGGATCCTCTATTTTGATTATTTCTCTTTTCATAGTTAGAAAACCCTTTAATTATAAGGCTTTTCCTAGTTTTTTCAATCAATCTTAATTTTCTTGGTATTGTGGACATTTAAACACTAGAATTTAGACACTGAGTGTCCAAATTCCAAATCCACGGAATGATTGACCAAAATTTAACCGTTGTATATATTACAGTTGTATGAGCAAAACAGTGTTAAATGTTAAAACTGATAAGGAAGTAAAAAGAGAGGCGGTGAAAGTTGCCGGTGAAATTGGCATTCCTCTAAGTACCGTAGTGAACGCGTTTCTCAAAGAATTTGTTCGTGAACGAAAAATAACTTTTTTTGCTGATTCGCTAACTCGTCCAAATATTGCGGCTATGCTTAAAAAAGCAAGCGCCGATTATCGGAAAGGAAAAAACATCTCTTCAATTTTTTCTTCTCCTCAAAAAATTTCATCTTTTCTCAAACGCTAATGGATATGATAAAGCGAGTATCCATCGGTTTGCTTTTCTTTCTGCTTGCTTTTTTGTGTTATGTCGGAGATGTTCAAGCCGACTTCAACCCGCTTGATTTGAACGGAAACGAAATTGCCGACAAAGATGAAGCGGAAGTAATCGTCAATTCAAACGTTACACTACCCTCCGGCGAATATTTTTTCAATAATTTAATTATTTCTAATAACTCCGTATTGACAGCCGAAGGAGACACGAACTCCGCGAGCTTATTCAAGGGAGTCAAAATCAACGCGGTCAATTTGACGGTATTAGACGGCTCATCCATTTCTGCGGACGGCGAAGGTTATTTGCCCGGCGGCAGTCCCGGTTCTTCAATATCTATACAAGCAGGCGCGAGCTATGGAGGCGTAGGTGGCTGGGGCGGAATGAGTACGTATGGTTCGGCGACGCATCCGACAGACTTAGGCAGTGGAAGTCCTTACGCAGGACGAGGCGGGGGAGCAATCTGGCTTCAGGTGTCCGAAACATTGACCAACGAAGGTGTGGTATCAGCCAATGGAGAAAGGTCAAGTAGCGGGGGAAGTATTTACCTAGTTTCTGGCAGTTTGGCTGGTAGCGGCGTGTTTGAAGCAAAAGGCGGCGGCTACTCGTGGTCGTCCATTTATTACGGTTTAGGTGGTGGCGGACGAATTGCGGTTTATTATGGCGCGTCTTCATTTTCAGGAGAGTCATCGGCTTCAGGCGGTTGTGGCAGTCTCGGTATGGGTTATCCGTACGAATGCGCGGGAAGCGGCACTGTTGGATTTTTCGACACAGCTGCCAACAATTTTATTTCCGGCGCCTTATGGAGATTTCAGCAAAACGACAGCCCGTTCAACTTTAACGACATTATCTTGTCTGGCGGTTCTGAAACTGAAATTGAAGACGGAGCGAATCTCTCGGCAAATAATTTAACTGTTAATGAGACTTCGTCTCTTGTGATTTTCGGCAGTCCGATGCTTTCCATACCCACCATTTTAATTGACGGCAATTCAACAATAACTCTGTCAGAAAAAACATTGACCGCAAAATCGCTTACTGTTACCGGAAATTCAATAGTAACTGTTGCTCCAGAGAAAATTCTTTCCCTTGAAATTGCCGATATTACCGTAGATTTTGGCTCATCAATTTCGGCTGACGAAAAAGGCTATGGATACGGTACGGGACTGGGAGCTCCCGATTTCAATCATTACTGGGCGGGAGCCAGTTATGGAGGGGTCGGTTATGGCAATACATCAGAGTCAGTTTACGGTTCGGAAAGGGAGCCGACTGATTTTGGCAGTGGAGGGAATAGTGGACAAAATCCACGGGGCGGGGGCGCTATTCGCGTTATTTCCAGTGGCTCATTTATAAATAACGGAGCCGTTTCTGCAAACGGAGGCAGTACTTCAAGCGGGGGAAGCGTTTATGTAAGCGCCAGCAATTTAACTGGCGGGGGAGCTTTCTATGCAAATGGCGGTAATAATTATTGTTCAAATTCCTGTTTTGGTTCAGGGGGCGGAGGGCGAATTGCTGTTTATTATGAAAATTCAACATTTAGTGGAGAAGCAGCCGCTTTGGCTGGAATGTACTGCTTTTATGGCTGTTCGCGGCTTGGGGAAAACGGCACTGTGGTTATGGAGCAAACATCTCCCGCCTGCACCACTGACTGTTTTTCCAACGTTCTATTTTTGCCAGGTCTTATGGGTTCAAGGCTGTATGAGCAAGGCGGACTTATGGATTGCTCAAATTTAGATCCGGGCACAACTCCGCCAATGGAATGTTTTTATGATAAGGAATTGTGGGTATCTCGGGATGATTCAAACCAAACTGAACTCGGTTTAGACACAAACGGGAAAAGTATAAATGATATCTACACAAAAAACGACACTCAAAACAATGGGGAGACTGACGAAACCGGAATTATTGATGATATTTATTTATCTAATATATATCAGTCCTTCATATATGATTTAAGAGACTGGAAACAAAATGGACTGATAAATGAATATGCTTTTATTCCGTATGACTGGAGACTTTCGCTTGAAGATATAATAACTGGCGGGAGCGCGTCTTCTGACGGAAACCTTTTTTATACGAATACGCAAGATTTTTCAGAATCTTTTATTTTAAAAAAGTTGGATGAACTCCAGAAAACTTCCAAATCGGGAAAAGTTACAATCGTTGCCCACTCAAACGGCGGACTGGTTACTAAAGCTTTGGTCCAAAAACTTCAGGACACAAATAATCCCCTATACGAAAAAATAGACAAAATTATATTTGTGGCTGTACCGCAAATAGGAACACCGGACGCGCTTGTGGGGCTTTTGCATGGTACCGAACTTGGATTTGGTTTTCTAATGGATAAAGAGAGATCCAGACAGCTGGCGGAAAATATGCCAACCGTTTACAATTTGCTGCCATCAAATAGCTACTTTACTACAGTTGATCCGGCTTTTGCGGTGGGCAAACTTGTGTCTTTTGAAAATACGCCATTCTTCAACCCGCAAACTTCTCAATATGGTGTTTTTGTTTCCAATGAAACAGAACTTAAAAATTATGTTTTAGGAACAGATGGCAGAACCAAACCGTCTTTCGGTGACACTGTTCATCCTAACATTGGTAATTCTGTTTTATATGATCAGGCGGAAAATGTTCATCAAATACTTGATTCTTGGCAACCATCTCCTGACACAAAAGTTATACAAGTGGCTGGGTGGGGCGAGGAGACTCTTGCGGGAATAGATTATAAAAGCATTGGCGGAGATGCCACTGAACGTCTTTCTTACAAGCCTCGTATGGTTGTTGACGGCGATGGGACAGTGGTCGTGCCAAGCGCGTTGTGGATGGCCACCTCTTCTCCGAATATTGAGAGATGGTGGGTGGATTTG
>JAGLPS010000012.1 GCA_023137185.1 Minisyncoccota bacterium | reverse complement strand
GACCTTGAATGTAAGCCGGAAGAAATACCACTATTACTCAAAGCGCTTGAAAATTCTCCTCCCGGTACGAAAGTTGCAGTTATGGGCTCGCGAGAACTCCACGGCGCAAGAGATCACAAGAGCCAATTTATGCCCCGTTTTGGCTCTGTGTTTATTACCAAGCTCATTAATATTTTATACGGCACTTCTCTTACTGATACGTTGATGGGCTACAAATTGTTTCCAAGGACAACTTTCAGTTACTTTAATTCCGGCGGCTTTGAGACCGAAATACTTTTTTTGGTTCGCCTTCTCACCGAAAGATATCGCATTATTGAAGTTCCTGTTTCTTACATACCGCGCGGTACAGGAGAAGGAAAAAAAATAAAGTACAGACACGGTGTTATAATTATTTTTAAAATAGTATCTTTTTGGCTTAAAAACTGCTTTGCGTGGAGAAAAAAGCAGAACCTTTAAGTGTCTTTTCCTGTGCATACGGTTATGATATGGTAGGGAGTATGTGGCTTTGCTCGGGAGCTGATTAAAGTGTATATATGTGGCAAGGAAAGAAAGTTTCAGTTGTATTCTCTACATATAGGGAAAAAGATTCAATTCGCAAAGCGATTGAGGGTTATTTTGCTACTGGTTTTGTTGACGAAGTGGTGGTGGTAAACAACAATGCGGAACAGGGTACGGATGAAGAGGTTAAGAAGACAAATGCCCGATTGGTTTATGAAAAAAGACAGGGTTACGGCTATGGTTACCAGCGAGGCATTATGGAGGCGACTGGGGATTATATATTTTTGTCGGAACCGGATGGTACTTTTGCAGCCTCAGATTTAGAGAAATTTTTAGTTTTTTCAAAAGATTTTTCGGTAGTTATCGGAACAAGGACAAATCAAAGCAGTATTCTAGACGGAGCGGCAATGGGTCTAACGCGCAAACTTGCCGATGTAATTGAGGCAAAAATAATAGAAGTGTTCTTTGCAACCAACTCTCTTACGGACGTTGGTTGTACGTGCAAGCTTTTTAAGAAAGATGTGTTACAGAAACTTCAACCTTTGTGGCGTACCGGAAATGCGCTTTTTGCTACTGAACTTCTACTTTTGGTCGTGGCGAAGAGAATTAAGTTTGTTGAAATTCCAGTAACTTTTGGAGAGAGGGTCGGCAAATCTGGACTTACAGCTCGCTGGTATCATTTGACTAAGTGGGGAATTTACATTTTAGGGTTTATTTTTTATTTTTGGATTCGTTGGATTGTTCGGCGGCTTAAATAATATAATTATGGGTTTAAATTCAAAAAAAGTTTTAGTTTTTGGAGGCGCAGGCTTTATCGGATCTAATTTCGTGCGTTTTCTTTTGTCTAAACATCCCAAGGTCAAAATAGTTAATTTTGACAAGCTCACGTATTCAGGTAATCTGGATAATTTAAAAGATGTTTGTAAAGATAAAAGATATTTTTTTGTAAAGGGGGATGTCGCGAATAGCAAGCAAATAAATGCCACTTTTTCTAAATATAAACCGGATTTTGTTATTAACTTTGCGGCTGAAACTCACGTTGACCGCAGTATCCACGTTGGCTCTTTAGAGTTTGTTCATACCAACGTTGAAGGAGTTTTTAATATCTTGGAAGCAGTAAGGCAGTCGACTAAAATTATCAAATACGTTCAAGTGAGTACTGACGAGGTATATGGCAGCCTTGCTCTTAATTCCAGAAAAAGTTTTAAAGAAACAACTACTTTCGCGCCCAATGTTCCATACGCGGCTACAAAGGCAAGCGGCGATTTACTTTGTCGTTCCTATTTTTCTACGTGGAAAGTACCGGTGGTTGTAACACACTGTTCAAACAATTACGGACCGTATCAATATCCGGAAAAACTAATCCCCTTCTTTATTACCCGAATGCTTGAAGGGAAAAAGTTGCCGATATACGGAGATGGTAAAAATGTGCGTGATTGGATTTATGTGCTGGATCATTGTCGAGCGCTTGAGCTTTGTCTTTTACGCGGAAAATCCGGCGAGGTGTACAATATAGGAGCCGACAATGAAATGAACAATTTGGAAATTGTTCGTCGGGTTCTCAATTATTTTAAGCGTAATAAATTATGGATTGAATTTGTCGCGGACAGGCCAGGACACGATCGCCGCTATGCAATTGACAGTTCTAAAATTCGTAAAGAATTGGGGTGGAAACCGAAATACGAATTTAAGAAAGCGTTTAAAGAAACTATTGAATGGTACTTAGCCAATCAGAAATGGATTGCGCGAATAAGAAAGAAAACAGGAGTTTTTAATCCGCATATTGATTTGTGGCGTGCACACAAATTAAATAATAAAAAATAATATCTATGAAAGGAGTCGTATTAGCGGGAGGTACTGGTACGCGTCTTCGTCCGTTGACGCTTATTACCAATAAACATCTTCTTCCTGTATATGATAAGCCGATGATTATGTATCCGATAGAAACTCTTCACAGCGCGGGTATTTTGGAGATTATGATTGTGTGCGGACGGGAACACGCCGGAGATTTTATTAATTTTCTTGGTTCTGGAAAAGAAATCGGAGTAAAAATTTCTTACGCGGTTCAAGATAAAAATAATGCCGGAATTGCCGACGCTCTTTCTTATGCGGAAGACTTTGCGGACAAAGGTGACATTGCTGTTATTTTAGGAGACAATCTTTTTGAAGATAATTTTGAGAATTCAATAAAGAAATTCAAAAACGGCGCAAGGATTTTTTTAAAAAAAGTTAAAAACCCGCAACGGTACGGAGTTCCAGTTTTTGATAAAAGCGGAAAAAAAATAATTAAAATAGAAGAAAAACCCAAAAACCCAAAATCAAACTACGCTCAAACAGGTTTTTATCTTATGGATAAAAAAATCTTTTCATTTATTAAAAAACAAAAGCCTTCAAAAAGAGGGGAATTAGAGATGACTGACACAATCAATCAATATATCCGCGAGGGCTCAATAGATTTTTCCGTAATTAAAGGCGGGTGGTATGACGCGGGCACTATAGATTCCTTGCTAGAATCCTCTTTATTAATAAGCAAGAAGTACAAATAATCCGACTATAAAAATAAGTTCAATGATAGATTTAAATAAAATTTTGACAACTGGAGCTTCGGGTATGGTTGGTTCATATGTTGATTTTGGGATTAAGACAGACAGCGAGTCTTTGGATGTTACCAATTTAGACGAAGTTATGAGAGTGGTTAGACAGTATCGTCCTCAAGCGATTATTCATCTTGCCGCGGAAACTGATGTGGACTTATGCGACCGTGACCCAAATCACGCCTATTCAGTTAACGGTATAGGTGTTTATAACATTGCGACTGCTGCTCTGGATGTGGGGGCAAAATTAGTGTATGTTTCCACTGCCGGAGTTTTTGATGGCGAGAAGGACTGTCCTTATACAGAGGAGGATGTCCCCAGCCCAAAGAATTTTTACGGCAGATCAAAGCATTTGGGAGAGTTGATTGTACGTGGAATGTTGAAAGATTACATAATAGCTAGGGCTTGCTGGATGTTTGGCGGGGGCATGGAAAAGGACAAAAAATTTGTCAGCAAAATAATTAAACAGCTTAATAAACCAGAGATTAAAGCGGTTAATGACGCCTTCGGTTCGCCGACCTTTGGCAAGGATTTAGTTGGAACTCTAAAACAGTTATTGACAGATGATGCGACGGGTATTTTTCATCTCGGGAACGAAGGGGTGTGCTCTAGATATGAGGTCGCTAAGTTTATTATTGAAACATTGAAGCCGGATGTGGAAATTACCGCTGTCGGACTTGATTATTTTCCGGGGGCAAACAGAGTAAAAAACGAAGCAGTGGTATCTGAGGTCAAATTAATGCGCCCATGGCAGGAGGCCTTAAAAGAATATTTGGAAACAGAATGGAAACACACCATCAAAAATTAAATTGCGGTATTTGTCGCTCCAAAAACCTTAGTAAAATTCTTGATTTGGGAGTTGTGCCTCTTGCGAATGCTTTTGTGCATAAGGAAAATCTAAATTTTCCCGAAATGCTTTTCCCCCTCGCGATTAATTTTTGCAACGACTGTTTTTCGATTCAGCTTAACTATGTAGTTGATAGTGAATTGCTTTTTAAAAATTATCATTATGAAACTTCCGCAAACGAACCATTAGTCAAACACTTTAATTTATTAGCGGATGAAATCGTAAAAGATTATATAAAATCTCCAAATAATTTAGTTGTGGAAATTGGCAGCAATGATGGCAGTCTTCTTTCACGAATTAAGGATAAGTGCAGAGTTTTGGGGGTTGATCCGGCTCAAAATGTGGCAGAAATCGCGATAAAAAACGGAGTGTCGACGCTGGTTGATTTTTTTACCAAAGAGACAGTTAAAAAAATAAAATCTGAATCAGGAGAAGCACAAGTAATTGTAGCCAACAATGTAATGGCTCACATAGACGACATTCGCGGTGTTTTTTCTGCTGTTAGAGAACTACTTTCTCAAGATGGGCAGTTTATTTTTGAAGTTCATTGGGTTGGAAATTTACTTACTAAAGGTGGATTTGACCAAATTTATCATGAACACATTTATTACCACTCCCTTCACGGTTTAAAATTTCTGATTGATTCTTTAGATATGATTATTAATGATGTGAAATTAGTGCCAATCCACGGTGAATCAATGCGGGTGTATGTCGGAAAAACTGGAAAAAGTTCCAAAGCGGTAGATGATTTTTTAAATCGCGAGATTGAGATTGGTTTAACCAGGAAAGAAACCTATTTAAATTTTTCCGCAAAAATTGAATTAAATAAAGACAAGCTTTTGAAAATTTTGACTGACCTTAAAAAAGAAGGAAAAAGGATTTTTGGCTATGGAGCTCCTGCTAAGGGAAATACGCTACTAAATTATTTCCAAATCGGACCCAAAGTAATTGACTGTATCACCGACACAACTCCGTCAAAACAGGGCGCTTATACTCCCGGTACGCGTATACCTGTGGTTTCGCCTGAAATTTTAAAAAGAGAACTGCCTGATTATATACTCCTTTTGTCATGGAATTATGCGGATGCGATTTTGGAGAAAGAAAAAGAATTGCGCGAAAAAGGCGTTAAATTCATTATTCCTGTTCCGGAAGTCAGAGTAGTATAAATAACCGACTTCTTGCCCTTATGAGCGGGTTGTTAGTATATAAAGCGCACGTACGTACGAACGTAATTACGTTCGTACGTACGTGCGCTTTATTGGATGCCGAAATACCCTACAGCTCTGCCCCCACACCTGTTTTCCCGTTATCGCAGTATTTCCAAAAGATTCCGCGTTTCCGCTCTTTAAAGCGAGTATTCTCTTTTGAAAAATCTTACAGATTCTGTACACCTTTTGGATTTTTTGTTCGTCTTCGACTCCAAAAAACCTCAAAAGGTCTTTCGGTGCTCCAAGTATTCGCACCTCAACCTTGCGCAAGCGCGACGGCGCGAGCAGAGCAAAAACGTAGCAACGTTTTATGCGCGCTTTTCAAAAGAGAATACGAGCGACTTTCTGTGCTATACTCCCTTTTATGACTGAAAAATGGATTAGGGATACTGGGTTGGTTTTCTCGCTTGTCTTTCTTGTGGTCGGATTCAATGGTAATCAGGCGCTTTTAATGATATCGGGAGTCTTGCTTGCAGTGACTATGTTTATTCCTAAAACTCTTTATCCACTCGCGTTTGTGTGGTTGAAATTGGTAGAATTACTAAATCTAGTTGTTCCTAAATTTTTTTTTGGTGTCGTATTTTTTGTTATTATTTTGCCAATAGGGGTTTCCCGTCGGTTTTTGAAAGGAGATACCCTTCTTATTTCAAATTGGCGTGAAATGAGTACTTCTTTTGTAGAAAGAAATCATCTTTTTTCAAGGCAAGATCTTGAAACAATTTATTAATATTTAAACTAACACGTATGAATCCCGTAGTGAAAAATGGCATTGGAGAGTTTTTGATAAATAATATATCCAACAAAATGTCGATGTTAGAAGAAATAGCTAAATATCAATGGTAAGCCCGCTCCTTGGAGCGATGCCATTTTCTTCTAACGGGATGAATCCCGTTAGAAATTATAACGTTATGAATTTAAGATACGCTTTGCAATATCACTTTATGAGTCGATTACTTATCAGTTTTAGCAATAATAATGGAAACCCAGAGGCTTCCTATTTCTAATGGGATGGATTTTTTAAAAGATTTGTGGGGATTTTTTAGAACTCGAAAGAAGTTTTGGCTTCTTCCAGCAATTATAGTTTTGATTGTTGTCGGAGCAATTATCGTATTTGGAGGCTCGACTGCTCTGGCCCCATTTGTATATACTGTTTTTTAATTTATGCTGGAAAAATCTGCTCCACCAATACGAATCTTGGGCATTTCTGCCTATTATCATGATAGTGCCGCTGTTTTGGTGGTTGACGGTAAAGCTGTTGCGGCCGCTCACGAAGAGCGCTTTACAAGGAAAAAACACGACGCTTGTTTCCCGAAAAATGCCGTAGCGTACGTGCTTGCTGAATACGGTCTTGCGATTGATGACCTGAACGCAATCGCTTTTTACGATAAACCGTTTTTAAAATTTGAGCGTCTTTTGGAAACATATCATATGCTCGCGCCCAGAGGCTTAAAAAGTTTTTTTATGTCTATGCCTGTGTGGGTCAAAGAAAAACTTTTTATGCGTAGAAATATCTGGAAAGGATTAGAAAAGGCGACTGGCGGGAAAATCACAAAGCGCCCGCCGCTTCTTTTTCCGGAACATCATCTCTCCCATGCGGCTTCTGCGTTCTATCCGTCTCCGTTTTCAAAAGCAGTGATACTTACAGTTGACGGTGTGGGAGAGTGGGCTACAACAACAATATGCGCTGGAGACGGGAAAAACATATCCATACTCAAAGAAATGAGATTTCCTCATTCTTTAGGACTTTTATATTCAGCTTTCACATACTATTGCGGTTTTAAAGTGAATAGCGGCGAATACAAACTTATGGGTCTCGCGCCCTACGGCCGCAAAGGAAGCAAATGTGTTGCTTCATTCAAAGAAAAAATTTTGGGAGAACTTATAAGTCTTAAGGAAGATGGGTCAATAACTCTCAATATGAGTTATTTTACGTTCGCGACAAGCGACAGAACCTGCGATGATAGAAAATGGCAGATACTCTTTGGCATACCTCCTCGTTCGGCTGAAAGCTCGCTTACTCAAGAGCATTCTGATATGGCTCTTGCGATACAGGAAGTAATTGAAGATATTATGGTAACTCTTGCAAAGACAGCGAAGAAAATCACAAACGCGGACAATCTTTGTTTAGCCGGTGGGGTGGCTCTCAATTGTGTTGCCAATGCGCGCATACGGCAGGCGAATATATTTAAGAATGTGTGGGTGCAACCAGCTGCTGGCGATGCCGGCGGTGCTTTGGGTGCTGCTCTTGCCGGATATCATATATGGTTGGACAAAGAGCGTGAAGTTAGGAATGGAGATAATGACGAAATGAGCGGTTCATATCTTGGGCCCGAGTTTTCTTCCATAAATACAGAGCGTGTTATAAGAAAATATGGGGCTTCGGCTAAAAAATATGAAAATTTTGAAAATCTCGCGAATGATGCCGCTGGGTTCATAGCAGACGGGCAAGTCGTCGGCTGGATGCAGGGCAGAATGGAATGGGGACCGCGCTCTCTAGGAAATAGAAGCATATTGGCCGACCCGAGAAATCCTGAAATGCAGAAGAAATTGAATCTTAAGATTAAACAACGGGAAGGATTTAGACCGTTTGCCCCATCTGTTTTGGAGGAAGATGCTGCAAAATATTTTGAGACCGATAAACAGTCTCCTTATATGCTTTTCACTGTGCCGGTGGCTAAAGGGAGAAGAAAAGCTCTTCCTCCTGAAAGTCTGCCTCTTTTTGAAAGACTTTACACTTCGCGGTCGGACATTCCAGCCGTAACCCACCTTGATTATTCGGCTAGAATTCAGACCGTTTCTAAAAAGACAAACGAGAAATATTGGAAGCTTATTAATTTCTTCAAAGAAAAAACAGGGTATGGTATTCTGATAAACACGAGTTTTAATGTGCGAGGCGAACCCATTGTGTGCACGCCAGAAGACGCGTATCGATGTTTTATGAGGACGGAAATGGATTATCTTGTTATAGGAAATTTTGTTTTTAATAAAAAGAACCAGCCCGAATTTTCTAATGAGATGTTTAATTTAAAATTGAATGAATTGGATTAAGAAATACGGAGGGAATGGCATCTTAATGATTATGAGTGTTGTCGTGACACTTGTACTTATTGATGCTGTTTTATATTTTTCTCCGCTCAAGGCGACAATTTACAGATTGAATTATCCCCAGCACTACTTTGTCAAAGATTCGGAACTTAGCTATGACATTGCCAAGAACTTCGCGACTTCCACTCATTTTTTCAAAGATGCCGCGTTTCCTATTTGGTCCAACAACATAGGCTGTTTTGACACAGACTTTACTGGAGAAATACCCTATATATATCTAGGCGGCGATAGTTTGACGTGGAGTTTCGCTCCTTTTGAGGATACGTGGGGAAGGAAGATAGAAACACTTCTTGAGGAACGAGTTGCCAAGTGCGGAGTAGTCGGGTATGGGACAAAACAGGAGCTTATGAAAGCGGAAAGAATTATTGAACAATTTCCATCTCCTAAACTTATTATCGTGGGATATACCGCGTACAATGATTTTGACGATGACGTAAATTTTCCACAGAACACAAGTTATGAAGGGTTTCTGGTAAAAGATTTGGCTAAAAATGGAGTTACCGAAGAACAAGCGGAGCAAAAGTATGCAAATTTTACCAAGTATTGCAGCCCTAGTATTCCCTCCAACACCGTTATAGCGCGAATACGATGTTTTGTTACCAACCATTCGGTATTATTTAACCTTGTTAAAGGCGACATACGTAGAAAAATAAATGAGCTATTTCCACAGCTGACTCGTAAGCTTGAGCAGCAAGGTGTTCTCGCAAAAGAAGAAAACACGACGGTTGAAAGAACTGATACGGATTATGAAAAACATTTGGATAATATCTTAAGTTTCAAAAAACTGGCGGAAGAACAAGGCGCGGCACTCTTGTTTGTCCTTGCTCCTTATGACAATGACAAAGTTATGCCGTTTCTTGAGAAAGAAAACATACCATATCTTGACCTCAATCCGATATTTGATACGTATTCAAAAATAAAACCTCTCATCTGGGCAAAGGACGGGCATTATAATATAGAGGGCAATCATCTTGTTGGTTTGGAGGTTTCAAAATTCATTATTGAAAATAATCTCATTGAAATTCCTGATGCGGAGGCGCGTTTGCAGGAGATCAAAAGACAGATGCAAAGCGAGTTTGGGGATGTTGAGTAACACTATTTGAAGTGTATATTCGTGATAACAGGATTCTTTTCTTTAGGAACGTAAAGGAAAAGTTCTGAAACTTTATCTGAAAGCGCGTACGCGTATATCTGAAGCATATTTGTTTCAATATGGTAGAGACGTTTTTCGTTTTCTATTATATACGGGGTAAAATCGTCTATTCTAATCGCGCCCGCTTTTCCATCTAACCCGAAGTCATTTTTAAAAGAAAAATAAAATTCTAGGTTTCCGGGAATATCGTCAGTATAAAAGGAAAGTCCGACCGTATTAGATTTTTCCGGGTCAAACTCATTCTTTTTTATAAGGATGTTTCTGTTTTCCCCCAAAGGAATTGTTTTTGCGCCTGTATTTTCACCTTCAATATTTTTATAGCGCATCCAAACTGAAGAAGTGTAATAGGAACTTATTATTCCTGTTTTTTTGAGAGTATCTTTAAATTCTTGGCTTGTTGAGGTTCGTAAATTTTCCACAGTGTCCACAATATGAGTCTTAACATCTGGCGGCATATAGATATTTTGAACAAGCCGCATAGGCATTTTTTTATCAAAGAAAAGCAAATAGTCGGCTAACGTATATCCGGGCATTCCTTGAAATATATGTGCTCCCGTAAGATTTGGTATTGTCAGGTCGTTATTTTTTTCACTCAATCTTTCAAGCTCAATAAACAATGTGTCATTGAGGCGAACGATAGCCTCTTTTCTTAACTTCGATTCTTCCTCTAATCTCACGGCGTGAAAAGAAAAAATTTGCTGAAGAGCAAAAATTACAATCAAAACCGACACAATTATTTTTGCCGCGTATTCTTTTTTTATTTTTATTGCTATTGATGCGACTAAAGCTATAAAAAGACAGTAAAAATAATACGGCGGACCCGCGTAACGGTAGTCAAAATCGGGAATAATGTTGTGGTCTGGTCTTGCCAAAACTACCATAAATATAGTGATAAACATCGCAAGCATCAGAAAAACAATAAATATTTTTTCTTTTTTCAAGGCATATTTTAAAACAACCCAGAATAATGCAATATTGAGAATAAAAATTGCTATTTCAAAAGCAGGCCACACGGGCTCCACGAAATTTTTTATTGAAGGATGGGTCGCTATTTTCCCTATATCCGGAGCAATCATTGAGAGTGACACCCCTGAACTAAACAGAGATACAAAATTTTCCGTGAGAAGCCCTATTTTCCATTTCTCTTGTTTTTCTTGCGCGGAGGATGGTATTAGGATATCGCCGTCCAGTGAGGACAAAAATGTTCCCGGTTGCGCAATCACGAATGTGAAATACAGAAAAGCCCCGAATAGGAGAGCTACCCCTAGCGTTATCAATAACGGTATTTTGTTTTCTTTAATGAATTTCATTTTGATATTTTTCGGTTTCTTTTATCAAGTTTTTATCAAGTAAGGCCATGGTTTTCAAAGGGGCGGGCATATTTTCTTGTTTATGAGCATTCTCCCCAAAGTAATATACCCCTAGCATAAAAAGAATTATTACAGGAATGACCCAAATTCCAGAGGTGTCTGACGCCAACGCGAGAATAAGCGCGATAGCGAAAGTAATCATATATTTCGCGGCCTTTGATTCTTTCCACGAGAGATATGCCCATAAAGCTATGGAAAAGAAAAGCAGTATTTGCGGATATATGGACATAATATAAAAACCAGTAATAATCTCTGTCCACCCGGCCGCGCCAGCAAAGATTATTAAAAATGCAATAAAACTTAACGCGCTTAGTTTCAGCCTCTTAAAAATAAGATAGGTAAAAAAAGGTATCAGGGAAAATAGTATAAAAAAGAAGAAATTATAGGGGGCAGGATTTTGTCCAAACAGAACATCGAGCGCTTTCATTTCTGTTATAAAAAGAGGAAACGCGTGGTCATTGCCGTAAGGAGTGAGTACAGCTTCCCTAAATGGAAGCGAGTGGTTTAGTCCGACTATCGTCAAATCATCCATATTGAAATAGCCGTGTGTGATGTTTCCCCCGTTGCTTGCAAAAACAAATATCATACACAAAACCAGTACAAGAATATTTTGTCTTGTGGTATTCAATGATAAGTAAAAATGTTTCAATTTGCCTTGGATGTCTTGAATCTTTTTTTCAAAAAATGAAAACAGCACAAAAGCAAGTAGAAGTATGCAGACTCCCCAAATGAGGCCGTTTCTAATGCCAAAGAAGTATATTTTTGCCGTTGGTCCAAAAAGTGACAGTCGGGATGTGTCAAATTGCAAAACACCAATAAGGACGATAGCAGACGAAATTAGGGGAATACCCAAAATCCACATATGAACAGAGCGCAAAAAAGACGGAGTTTGTTTGGTTTGATTGTCCATAATGCAAGCCTTTAACGGCAAAATGTGTTTGCAGTATAAATCAAAACTTGTTTGTATGCTACTCGTTCCGTTAGGGGTTATAATTACACTACACTTGGAAGCCGAGCTTCCAAATTCACAGATCTGATCTAACTTGGTTTTATTAAATATCCGAGATAGTTTTTTATCAACATTTTACTCCAAAGAATATTTAGGTATGTGGCGTATAATTATATAAAAATGATGTCATTTATTAATATCTGTGAATTATGAAAAAAAATACCATACTTATCATAGCGAGTATTATATTCACACTGGTATTAACTGATGTAGTTCTTTATTTTAGTCACTATCGTTACCTTATTGGTAAATTCGTACATCCACAGTTCTATTATCAAAAAGACGAGGAAATAGGCTTTGATATTAAACCTAATTTTGCTACTACAACCCACATATTTTCAGACGGAGAGTACCCTATTTGGTCTAATAGTCTTGGATGTTTTGATGAAGAATATAAAGGAGAGATACCGTATATTTATCTCACTGGTGATTCTTTTACATGGGGATTTGCACCTTTTGAGAATAAATGGGGAACTATTCTAGAGAAAGAACTAAATATCCGAGTTTTAAAATGTGGTGTGAATGGATATGGTACACGAGAGGAACTTATTAAAACCACACGGCATCTTGGAAAACTACCCCTCCCTGAACTCATCATAGTGGGCTATACAGAAGGAAATGACATTATAGATAACATAAATTTTCCTGCGGGAACAGTTCAAAACGGATATTTGATGAGAAATCTCGCAAAGAATGGGGTCACAAAAGAAGAAGCAGAAATAAAATACGATTTACTTGATAGATATTGCACCTCTGTTCCTCCTAAATATCCAATATTACAAAAAGTAAAATGTTGGCTGCATAATTATTCGGTGCTGTATAATGTTGCTGGAAAAATACGTTCTTATTTTTCTGTATCAGAAAACCAAGATAGTATAGAGAAGGACTCTTTTTCTGAAGAAGAATACAATACACACCTTGAAGACATACGAAAATTCAAACTTCTTGCTGATCAAAAAGGAGTTAAATTACTCTTTGTGTTGATTCAAGGCGACACTAAGGAATTAAAGTTTTTTCTCGGGAAAGAAAGAATATCATATATAGACCTTGAAACACTAAATGACAAGTCATTTCGTTGGGGGATAGACGGTCATTGGAACATTGAGGGAAATCGTATAGCAGGAGAGAAAGTCGCTAAATTCATTACTGACTTTCTGGATATAAAATAATTACATTACGGAATACCACTTTTGTTCTCTTGCACACCATCTTTTCTTTACTGTATTTTTTCCGCTCTCAAATAGCTTCCTTTGAACACCTTTATTTCAGTTGCGTTGGATGTATCTTGTGCCCACTCAAACTCTACAGTTCCAGCCGTAGCTCCTGTTGTTATTACTCCATCAATCTGCATAACCACAAGACCCGTTGCGGGAAGATCTATCGCAACCTCTGTGTCGTTACTAGAGAATAATCCTGACCCAGCGACTTTAGCAGTACCGTCAAATGATCCAAATGTTAGCGCCATAGATGCTCCCGGCGGTGCATTAAATGACATATTTATATCTGGTTGTGTTGCGGTACTACTTGCTGTAATAGCGGCAGTAATTACATAGGAAGTATTTGCATCTAATGTGAGAGACAGGTCATCATCAACAAATAATGTTGCCTGTGACGAAGTTGCCTGATCCTGCGACTTATGCGCAAAGGATAATGGTCCTTGCAATGTCGTGAAAGATTGCTCACTACTTGTTGCGGTATTACCTGCTTCATCGGTAGACACGGCTTCATAGTAATATGTTGTATTTGCCGAAAGTCCCGTAAGTGACGTGCTGTGACTTGTTATAAGCGGCGTGGAAGAAGCATTAGAAGTAAGAGTGCCGCTCACCGTGCCATAATTAACCTTACTATCAGCTGATTCGTTGGTAGTCCATGTTATGACAGAAGTGGTATCAGTGATATTTGACGACTGAAGACTTGAAATCACTGGTGCTGTAATATCGAAACCAGAATCAGTAGAAAATACTGCGCTATTATTATTTGTTAGAGTTCTGTTGTTGCCAGATGAATCTAATAAATCATTATCCAGATGCCAAGAAGCTACAAGTCCTGAAGCAGAATCAATTTCTGCTGATTTGTTGTCATTTATTTCCGCACCTGTTCTTACTGATGTCCAAATTCTTACATCATCTATCAAACCATCAAAATGCTCCGTACTTCCTGAAGAATCTAGTGCTCCTATAAACGTATATTGTGAACCACAACTAACACCATTCCCACTTTGAGCGGTCGGACCTGCAACCAAAGAGCCATCTAAATACCCCCTAATATAGGTTCCGTCATAAGTCAAAGCAGTGTGATACCACTGCTCTATATTTAAATTAACTGTATAATCTGTATAATTGTTAGTTACACATGACCTGGCACGGTTAAATTTCAGTTTTTTTGTTCCGCTATCGTTTACATATTTAATCATGTACGCAACATAAGGGGACACGTCGGCAGAATCAAGAGTCACCACAGTATACGAAGCACTTGTTCCCGGTAATGATTCTAGTTTGAACCATGCCTCCATAGTAATGTCTCCTCCTGGAGTTGTGCTTGCAATATCTGTTCTTGAAAGATATTGAGATGAACTAGACTCCAAATCTATTGAATGTGAGTTTCCCGCATACACAGCTGTTCCTATTAACACAAGAGCCAAAATTATTGGCACTACAAAAAATGGAATCGCCTTTTTGTTCTTTTTAAATAGATGCATATTTTTTATAAAATTAAATACTAATAAATTTAATAATTATTTGATTCTAATTCTAACAAAAAAGATGAGGTTTGATTGTCCACATAAAGGTTTCTAGCGGCAAAATATCATTTGTCTGCCAACTTGGAAGCTCGGCTTCCAAGTTGGCAGA
>JAGLPS010000011.1 GCA_023137185.1 Minisyncoccota bacterium | reverse complement strand
AAATTTCTAACGGATGAATCCCGTACGAAATAGCGGACGCAGATAAAGAAATATATAAAATGAACAAAAAAGTCGAAATTATCAATAATATTTTAGGAAAGACAGCCTATGTTGTCCGCGTCCTATTTTGTACGGGATGAAAATTTTAATTACTGGAGGTGGAGGATTCCAAGGGAGCCACCTAGCGGAACATTTTATAAATAAGGGACATAGCGTATCAATTCTGACTACTCATTCAGAGTTTTCTTCGGATAACTTGGCGGATATTTTAGACAAGATTAATGTTATTTGGGGCAGTATTACTGACAGGGAAACTATTGATAAAAGTGTTCGAGGACAGGACGTGGTGTTCCATTTAGCTGGACACGTAAATGTTGACGAGTCTCTTCAGGACCCATGCATATTTCTTCAGGTAAATGTCTTAGGGACATTTAATATTTTGGAGGCGGTAAGAAAATATAAAAACAAACTTATTTCCGCTTCAACGTGCGAGGTGTATGGAGATGGCCATACGCTTAAAGATGGTGAGTTGCTGGACGAAACTGCTGAATTTAAACCAAACAGTCCTTACGCCGCGTCTAAGGCTGCGGCCGACAGATTAAGCTACGCGTACTTCAGGTCATACGGTGTTGATGTTACTATCGCGCGTCCGTTTAATGTTTTTGGAGAAAAACAAAATGCCGGTTTGTTTGGAGCCCTTATCCCTATTTTAGTTGCGCGAGGATTGCGTGGAGAGAATCTTACTGTTTTTGGCACCGGCGAGTCAACGAGAGATTATAGCCACGTGAGCGACATTGTGCAGGCGTATGACTTAGTTCTCAATACCAAAGGCCTAGAAGGCAAAGCAATTAATTTCGCGAGTGGTAAAGATACGAAGATAAAAGATATTGCGAACTATATTGCTGAAAAACTTAATGTAAAAGTAATACACGGGCCAGCTCGTCCCGGAGAAGTTTCCCGTTTTCCAGCCGACATTTCTTTCGCAAAAAGTTTTGGATACACGCCTCAAACATCTATCTGGAAAGGGATTGACCGATATATAGAATGGGTCAAGCAAAACAAGTTTTAGACATTGCTTTTGTATCTAAAAATAATCCAAAAATACTTACGCGCCCGCCTGTTTGACAGCACCTCTGTTTGGTGTTATATTGATAGCTAGACAAATAATCCAGTACCCCTAACAACATAATCAGAAAAAAAAGGAGCTTCTTATGAAACTGCCGGATACGATTCCGTCCGTTAAAGATGTGCAGATTATGAATGTCCGTGGTCCATGGGATACGAAATCCCAAGGCAAACTGATGGCAGTGTATGCAATGCCTTATGCCGTAGTGCAGTCCAGATATCTTGATTACGATTCTGAAGAACTTCACAAAATATCAAGTGATGTCCGTGGTTTAAGGATTTACACTGTTCGTGATTTACCCGCTGGTAAAATAGGTGGTATCGAGTGGCACCGAATTCGTGAAGAGATAGTGTTTGTTCTTGACGGTTCGTTTCAGTGGGAATGCGAAGATTTCCAAGGAGGAAAAAGACAATTTACTCTTGATTCCCGATCTGGACTGTGGATACCGCCCTTCATCCTTCATACGTACAAGGCAAGAGAATCTGGGAGCGGGCTCTTTGTTCTAGCGAACACACTCTTTGTACCTGAGGATTCAACTACTCACGATACGTATTCAGCAGAGGAGTTTTGTGAACTAAGAAACAAACGAGTATCGTAGGAATAGTGCCCTACAAAAAGCTCACGCTTTTTGTAGGGCTTTTTGTTTGTGTCTAAAACTTAAGGAGTTGGGATCAATAGTGTACAAGCGTGCAGTATTTGTTTTCAAAATAAGTATTTTTGGCGGAGTAGTATCCCCAGTCCATTGGCTCTTTCTTAAAGACAATGTGGGGGATATCGCCGTAATATGCGGCAAAATTTCCAAAACTGCTGTCGGAACCGAGCACTGCGTCACAGCACGATAATGTGAACATATCCTCGACGGCGCTTTTGTTGTTAACAACGACGTTTAGTCCATTGAATATATCTTTTTGTATTTCTCCATCTGTTGTGATAATAAAACAAGTATTATTACTTTCTTTATTAAAAATTTTCAAATACTCATCCAATATCTCCCGAATTCTCTCTTGAGGTATCAGATACTCCCCACTTTTATGCACTTCGTAGTCGCCTTGACGAATATGCACGCCTACAAGATTCGCGAAACGCCGTCTTAATGAATTGACAGTTTGGTGTATAGACTCGGATATTTTTGAGTTTGGGACAAAATATCCTAGTATTTCTTTTCTGTATTTTTTGATTCCCTCGGGATTTCTGAATAGCCACCCTTCCATATATATGATGTTTGTCTGTCCTTCCAATTCTTTTGGAGTATTGCTTGGGGGGAGATAATATACTTTTTTAGCTGTATTTTTCGATGAAACAATTCTTTTTTTGAAGAAAATTTTTACAAATGCCACATAAAGTACAAAGTATAAAAATCTCCATATTCTCACTCGGAGACCGCTTCTGCGTTTTGTATAAGAACGAAATGGGGAAAAGAAAAGAAAATCAATTAGTGCGTTTCCAACTGGGATATTGAAAAATCCCCCATACTCAAAAAAAGAATAATTTCTACACTCACAACCTTTTTCCAAACAATATGCGTACACACTCGCAAAATTCCACAGCTGATTCGCAAGCTCGCCTCCGCCGTGCTGTAAAATGATTACTTTTTTTTTCATCCCGTACGAAATAG
>JAGLPS010000010.1 GCA_023137185.1 Minisyncoccota bacterium | reverse complement strand
ACGGCCGCAAGGCTAAAACTCAAAGGAATAGACGGGGACTTGCACAAGCAGTGGATTATGTGGCTTAATTCGATGATAAACGAAGAACCTTACCAAGGTTAGAAACCTAGACGAAGAATAGTGGAAACATTATTCGCCTCACAAGGGCGGCTAGGCAGGTGTTGCATGGTCGTCGTCAGTTCGTGGTTTGAATTGTTCCCTTAAGTGGGGTAACGAACGCAACCCTCATTGCCTGTTATACGTGTCAGGCGAGACTGCCCCCCATTTGCGCGCAAGCGCAAATAACTAATAACTTAATAACAGATAACAATTAACTTAAAAAGAATTGTTGTCACTTGTTAAAAGTTAATTGTTACTTGTTTGCAAATGGGGGGGAGGAAGGCGAGGATGACGCCAGATCCGCATGACCCTTGATATCTTGGGCTGCACACATAATACAATGGCTATTACAACGGGACGCAACAGCGTAAGCTTGAGCCAATCCTTATAAAAGTAGCCTCAGTTCGGATTGAGGGCTGAAACTCGACCTCATGAAGATGGAATTGCTAGTAATCGCGGGTCAGCTATACCGCGGTGAATACGTTCTCAAGTCTTGTACTCACAATAAAAGCGCGCAGCAGCTTAGTAATCTAAATGGTTTAAATCCATTCCACATTTAAAGTGGTAGCAGAAAGATAGTCCAATACCGCGAGGTTTTGGATGGAGGATCTGGAAGCAAAAAGCAGCCTAACTTACAAAAAGCCAGTTGACCTACTGAAGGGTGGTGAGGGTAGGGAAAACTCAAGAAAAGCTTGTTAGGATGCTCGGAAAAGAATACTAAGTGACCTGTGGAGATCTGACGCTGTTCTCGTCAAAAACGAGATATAATTAAACTGACGCAGCGTCAGAAGTCAGCTGAGTCATAGTACCTTTAGCGAAGTCTAAGGGGAAGGAACTCTCTCAAATGCAAAATCTTACACCAGATTATATTGTGGGCCTCGTAGACGGTGAAGGAAGTTTTACCGTTTATATTAGAGATATTGATAAAGAAAAGAAAGTTATACGGCGAACAATTGCTGAACCGAAATTCTATATCAAGCTTATCGAGAAAGATAAGGATATTCTCTATACTCTGAAAGATTTTTTTGATTGTGGAAGTGTGTATTTCCAAAAAGACACACGGCTCAATCATCAGAATTGCTACAGATACGAGGTCTACAATAGGAATGATCTTACAAAAATTATTATTCCATTTTTTCAGGAAAATAAGCTCAAATTTAATTCTAAAAAAAGTGATTTTGAGAAATTCTGCGTATTGATGAAAATGATAAATCACAATGAGCATCGTACAGAACAGGGTTTAAGAAAAATGTTTGCCTTAAAACAAACAATGCATTAGAGCTCGCCGTATACGGGAAATCCGTCCGTGCGGTGGGAACGTCAATTCGAAGTTTATCGAAAACATTCGCCCGTCAAGCCAGGGAAGTTGGGGGTACCCGAAGACAGGTGTATGCCTGTCTAAGGTAAATTCAATAACAAGGGCTAAGTCGTAACAAGGCACGGCTAGCGGAAGCTGGTCGTGGAATATTTCAAAGAACAAATCTACCTCTTCGGTAGATATTGGTCGGTTTCGCCTTTTCTGCCTCTTCGGCAGACAGGTAGGCGAAAGTATATGGCTTCAATGCTTAAATTGAGTCTGGCGCTTCGGAAAGACGAAGACAGAACGAAACAAAATAGAGAATGCTGTTTAAAAAATCGCCTCACAAGGCGGTTTTTTGTGTATTGACATTATATTTTTGGTATGCTATAATAAAATTTAGATAGTTATTTAAAACCAACAAAAAAAGAAAGGAGTAAAAAATGCGCTTTAAAACGCTATTTTTTATTTTGATGGGCGTAGTATTTCTGTCTTCAATTTTTTCCGCAGTACCTGCCCGAGCCCAATCGTTGGAAACCTTGACACAAGCGCTTATCCAAAAAGAATCAAGGGTAGACGATTATGCAGTTGGCGATCGTCTTCTTAAAAACAAAGCTTATGGCTGTCTCCAGATTCGTCAGCCGGCGGTAGATGACGTAAATCGTCGGTTTGGAACAAACTACCACGCTCAGGATTGTCTGGGTAATCGGGAATTGTCCATCTGGATTTTTGGAAAATATGTCCAGATATACGCGACCGAGAAACGACTTGGAAATCAGCCGACGTTTGAAAACATTGCCAGAATTTGGAATGGTGGCCCAAATGGGTTCAAAAAGTCTTCCACTATTGGTTATTGGGAAGATGTCCAAAAGTTTCTTTAATTTGGTTTACTTCCCCGCAGCCCCCGCAAAATTTTATATTTTGCGGGGGTTTTTCTTTTATTATCCACATTCTTTTTTTTATATTTTATGATAGAAGGGACGTTATTTTACAGTGTAAACATAGTTTACAACAAGTTCTTTCCAGGGTGTTGTTTTCTTTATATAAAAGGTCTCGCGCGCGAGACCTTTTTCTTTTGTGCTTGTTCCAGCGCTTATTTTTTGCTACCGTATTGATATTCTGCAGTTTTTGGGCGTAGAGGTAGGACGCTACTCGGGTATGTAAGTTTAGTTGGTTTGTTCGTTCAAAATGAAAATGATTTTCAAAATGTAGTACTTTGCGTGGGCGTGTAGTTCAATGGTAGAACGCTGTCCTGATAAGACAGAGGTCGTAGGTCCGATTCCTACCACGCCCACGGAAAGCATTACTCTAAATCATTTTCGTTTTTTTACTGCCACTAAAGAAGGTAGAGGTGAGAAGCGAATACTTGAAGCCAGCCTGCCGCAGGCTGGCTTCGTAAACCCTTTCAGGCGATTTGATGAAATTGCCGAAAGGTGTGTGCAACTCTCGTAAGGAGATTAGCTTGCTTCCAAGCCGTTTCCGCGAGTTTCTTGTCTGTGTTAAAATTAATATGTTAGGAATTAAGTCTGTTAATAAATAGTATGTTTGGGGGTAATAAACCAAAAGTTACAAAAAGGGAATTTGATGAATCGGTGCAAAGTATGTATTCTCGAGGACTCCATCACGATAAAATTCAGAAAGTCAAAGATGTTCTGCATGGTTCTTTGTCTGAATCAGGAGTTGAAAATGGTATAGACGCGAAAGAGATTGACTCAGCTGTTGAGTATATGGAGAAAAATAAGGGGCATCTCAGTCTTACCGATAAAGATATTGGTATTGTGTCTGAATCCTTAAAGAAAAGACTCTAACGCAGACGCCCGTGTTAGAAAGTGTATAATTGGTTTCAGTCCGCCAATTGGCGGATTAGTTTTTTGTTTTTCCAAAGATGTGGCAATGATATAATTAAAAAGATTTTTTGTGGAGTATAAGATAAAAAATTTTGAATTGCTCGCACGAGACGAAAAACGTCGGACTGTTCTTTCTATTGCCGAGGAAGGGTTACGGGCAATAGATACCCGGAATTATGTTTCTAAAAACGTTTCGTTTGAAGATGATGTTTTACGCGTTAAAGAAAACACTTTTGCGCTTAAAAAAGCCAAAAGAGTTTTTGTAGTGGCGGTAGGTAAAAACGCGGCTGAATCCTCTTTAGTTTTTGAAGACCTACTTGGTGAACGTCTGTCTGGCGGGATCGTTCTTGATGTTAATTTTGTGGAAGAGCCGAAAAAACTTAAAATTTTTCAGGGTACTCATCCTTTTCCGTCACCCACAAACCGAGAGGCGACTCAGGTGATTATATCTTTACTTAAAGATCTCAACGAAGATGACTGTGTTATTTTTCTTATCTCTGGAGGAGGCACTGTGCTACTATCTTTGGGAGACACTTCTGTTTCTGACGAATCCGATGTTATCCGCGCATTGTTCAAAAAAGGAGCGACTATAGAAGAATTGAATATCGTACGAAAACATCTCTCAATTGCCCGAGGCGGTTTTCTTGCGCAATACGCGTATCCCGCAAAAGTTATATCACTTATTTCTTCTGATGTCTTCGGAAATAATCTAGGAACTATTGCTTCTGGACCTACGGTCAAGGATGAAACGACCATATCTTCCGCTAAAGAAATACTTAAAAATTACGACCTGTCTGAAATTATTTCCTCACTTTCTTTTATTGAAACGCCGAAAGAAGATATTTATTTCAAAAAGGTCTCTAACACTCTCTTTATATCAAACGAAGTTGCTTTGAAAGCAATGGAGAAAAAAGCTAAAGAAATTCGTCTTTTCCCACGTATTGTGACTAGTGCGCTTAAAGGCGAGGCATCACAAGTCGGAGAGAGCATCGCAAAGAGTATAAAAAATCTTCCTACCGCAAATGTACTTCTCTACGGAGGAGAAACAACGGTTACCATTTCTGAAAATCACGGAGAGGGGGGAAGGAATCAAGAGCTTGCTCTTGGGGCGCTGAATTTTATAGACGAGCGCTCTGTACTTGTGGCTATAAACTCTGACGGTCGGGATAACACCGCTTATGCTGGGGCGTTATGTGATATGATGACCCTAAAGAAAGCCCAAACACTGGGGTTGAAACCGGAAAGTTTCCTTTCTTCTCATAGTTCGCGCGCTTTTTGGGAAAAAACAGAAGATTTTATTTATACGGGCGCGACAGGCTCAAACCTCTCTGATTTTGTGATTGCGTTAAAATATTAATATATGAATCAAGAAAAGAAATTTATTGGAAGCGACCAGAATACCCCGTCAGCCTGCTACGAGAATCGACAGACGGCAAACTTTATTGCGTGGTTTAGCAACCTTTCAATTGAGGATATTCCGCTCGTTGGCGGCAAAAATGCTGCTCTCGGGGAAATGGTGTCCAATTTAAGTGAAATGGGGATTAAAGTTCCTAACGGCTTTGCAGTTACCGCGGAAGCGTACAATTTTTTTCTTGAAAAAGCGCAGCTTAAGGACAAGATACGGAAGATATTAAGTGATTTAGATACGTCAAATATACGCAATCTCCAAAAACGCGGAAAAAAAGTACGGAATGTTATTCTCAAGGCCAATCTTCCCAAGGAATTGGAAGAGGCTATTAAAGGCGCATACAGAAAACTTGGAGAAATGTGTTTTAAAAACCCGGACACCGCGGTTCGCTCATCAGCAACGGCGGAAGACTTGCCCGACGCTTCGTTTGCTGGTCAACAAGAGACATTTCTTAATATATCTGGAGAGAAAGAAGTTGTCCTTTCTGTAAAGAAGTGCTTTGCGTCTCTTTTCACTAATCGAGCTATTTCATATCGTGTAGACAAAAAATTCTCTCATTTTGACGTATCTCTTTCTGTAGGAGTACAAAATATGGTAAGAAGCGATAAGGCTACAAGCGGAGTCGCTTTTTCTATTGATACAGAAACAGGTTTTGACAAAGTTGTGATAATAAATAGCTCATACGGTCTTGGCGAGCTTGTTGTCCAAGGGAAGGTAACCCCAGATGAATTTACCGTTTTTAAACCTACCCTTAAAGAAGGATTTCGCTCTATTATTGCTCGCGATATGGGGGAAAAAGATATAAAGATGGTCTATAGGGGTAAAAAAACCAAGATTGTAAAAACTCCAATTGCTGATAGAGAAAAATATAGTCTTTCTGATGATGAAATTCTAACTCTTGCCCGGTGGGTTGTAAAAATTGAAGAATATTTTTCGCAAAAACACGGAGTTTATCGTCCGATGGACATAGAATGGGCAAAGGATGGCGTAACGGGGGAGCTTTTTATTGTCCAAGCTCGTCCAGAGACAGTTCACGCGACAGCGGATAAAAATATTTACCGTGAATATAAACTAAAAGAAAAAGGGGAAAAGTTGGTATCAGGGACAGCGGTTGGTTCAAAAATTTCTCACGGAAAAGTCCGCATAATTAAGGATGCTTCCCGTATTGAGGAATTTAAAAAAGGAGAAGTTTTAGTCACACAGATTACGGACCCTGACTGGGAGCCGATTATGAAAATTGCTTCCGCGATTGTAACGGATAAAGGGGGCAGAACTAGCCACGCGGCAATAGTGTCTCGTGAGCTTGGGGTTACCTGCATTGTCGGAGCTGGAAACGCAACGGAAAAACTTGTAAGCGGAAATGAAGTTACAGCGGATTGTTCCTCGGGGAAAACAGGAGTTGTGTACAAAGGCGCGATTCCTTTTGAAGTTGTTGAGCATAATCTTTCCTCAATTCCAGAAACGAAGACGCAAATAATGCTTAACATTGGTTCTCCCGACGAGGCTTTTGAAAAACATTCGCTTCCGATCAAGGGAGTTGGATTAGGGCGGCTTGAATTTATAATCAATTCGCATATCCAAATTCACCCTAACGCACTTATTGATTTTAAGAAATTAAAAAAAGATCGTCGACCGGAAATACAAAAGATTGTAGGTGAAATAGAAAAAAAGACAAAAGGATATGGAAACAAAACCGATTTCTATGTAGACGAACTTGCGGAAGGAATCGCGAAAATCGGCGCGGCATTTTATCCGCACAAGGTGATTATTAGATTTTCCGATTTCAAAACCAATGAATACCGTACTCTCATAGGAGGGTCTCTCTATGAACCGGAAGAAGAAAACCCGATGGTAGGTTGGCGTGGAGCTTCTCGGTATTACAATCCTAAATTTAAGGAGGCTTTTGGGCTTGAGTGCAGAGCGATGTCTCGCGTTCGTGACGAAATTGGTCTTAAAAATGTTGTTCCTATGATTCCTTTTTGCAGAACTCTTGAAGAAGGGCAAAAAGTGCTTGATGCTATGAAAAAAAATGGTCTTGACCGAGAAAAAGACAAGACGCTCAAGGTGTATCTTATGTGCGAAATTCCTTCCAATGTGATTTTGAGGAATGAATTTTTTGAAAT
Source organism: Minisyncoccota bacterium (assembly GCA_023137185.1). Lineage (GTDB taxonomy): Bacteria > Patescibacteriota > Minisyncoccia > Phycocordibacterales > JAGLPS01 > JAGLPS01. The sequence continues at coordinate 24,850 of JAGLPS010000010.1, read as the reverse complement.
GTTCGATGGAATGTCTATAGGTTCAAATGACCTAACGCAATTAACGCTAGGTTTGGACAGAGATTCATCGATAGTGAATTCAATCGACAATGAGAACAATGAGGCGGTAAAGAGACTTATTAAAGATGTTATCAAGACAGCCAAGGAAAAGGGGAAGTATATCGGAATATGCGGCCAGGCCCCTTCTGATTTTCCCGATTTCGCTCTCTTTCTTGTTGGGGAAGGAATTGATACTATGTCTTTAAGTCCGGATACTGTTATCAAAACCATTGAAGCGGTTGCTGAGAAAGAAAAACAATTAGGAATTACATCATAAATTCTGACTTTTGGACACTCAGTGTCCAAAAAGGGCTAAGGTTAGGCATATAATATACTATGCGAATCGCAATATTTAGATACGAAGATTGGGAGAAAAAGCTTTTAGAAGAAGAACTTCAAGGGCACGATATTACCTTTTTTGAGAAAGGTCTTACTAAGGACGAATTGCCTCAAGAAAACGACTTCGAAGTCGTTATTGTATTTGTTGATTCAGAAGTAACGGAAGAAATTATTTCTCATTTTCCAAAACTTTCTCTCATTGCAACGCGTTCTACGGGTTTTGACCATATTGACTTTCAAGCGGCAAAAAACAAAGAAGTAAAAATTGCTTATGTCCCCGCGTATGGGGAAGAAACGGTTGCCGAGTTTGCCTTTGCCTTACTTCTCACACTCTCACGTAAAATATATCAAAGCTATAACCGTGTGAGGGAAACTGGAAGTTTTGAACTTACTGGTTTGCGCGGTTTTGATTTAAACCGCAAAACGCTTGGGGTAATCGGTACGGGAAAAATCGGTAGAAATGTGATTCAGATTGCTAAAGGATTTGATATGAATGTAATTGCCTATGACCCATATCCAAATGCTGAAGCGGCGGAAAAACTGGGGTTTGTTTACAAAACATTGGAAGAAGTCCTGAAAGAAAGCGATATAGTTACTCTCCACGTGCCGTATATGGAGAGTACACACCATTTACTTAATGATAAGACGTTCGCGCTTATGAAAGACGGCGCGTATCTTGTGAACACAAGCCGCGGGGCAATTGTTGATACAGAGGCGCTTGCAAGAGCGCTTAAGAGTGGAAAAATCGCGGGAGCGGGTCTTGATGTTTTGGAAGAAGAGGGGGCAATCAAAGATGAACTTAACCTTCTTGCCGAAGGACATCCAGAAGAACATAATTTAAAAACTATTCTTACCAATCACGTATTGATTGACCTGCCCAATGTTATTGTAACCCCACATAACGCTTTTAATACTGCAGAAGCGCTTCAACGCATCACACAGACCACAATTGATAATATAAAAAACTTTACTGAAGGAAAAGAATTTTGCGAGGTGAAGTGAGGCAGGTCACTCTGTCCGTCCCTGCCCTTTTGAGACGAGGATGGACGGACGCTTTTTTTTGTGGTAGTGTGCTAAAAAATAGTTCATTCAAATAATTAAACACAATACAGAAAAGGAGGTTTGCAATGCTTAAACTTTTGGTTAAAGATACCACGGCGGCGAATCCCGTACTGCCTGTCAGCTGGTGCATATCAGAGGACTTGAAAGAACGATTTCGGAAAGAGGAAACCATTTTAGCGTATCTTCTTATTGTGGCAATAAAAACACCGCCTGATTTCATTTGTTACGGATGGGAGATAAAAGAAGTGGAGCGCGTGTTGGTTCCTCTCTCTCAAGGTCTTGCATATATCCGCTTCAGTCAACCGGGAGAGTACCTTCTCTACGCAAGCGTCATTGTTCCATATGATTATCACAATGGGGGGCGCCATCTTAAAACACACTTCCTTTCATCTGATGGCAGAAGAAATGAAAAGTACGGTAAGTCTGTTTTCAAGACAAAAATATCTAAAGATGATATTTTACAAGGCTCTTTTCTTTTAGATATTCCTGGTAAAATTGTGGATTATACGATTGAGAAGGTGATGGTCGCCGAGAAATTCTTCGCGCCTGAACCGCCACAATGGGAAAAGAACTGGGTGCTTTGTTTCCCGCGCAATCTAGGTATCCCAATTCGCAATCAGTGCCACTATCGCGCGTGGAGAATAATCGCGTACTCCATTCAACCTATCTTGTTTTTGATTTGGTACACGACTATCGGGCTGTTTGTCGCGATGTATCTTTCTCTGGGGTTTTGGAGAAAAGTCAATATCCGCAGGGCTCTACTTTCAGGAAATCCGGGAGAATACTTTTCCTATGATGACTTTTTAGACCACAATTTCTTTTTGAGAAGTAAAGAACACAGAAGAAGAAGCAGCTTCTGGTTTTTGTTTTCTCCGGCTTATCTTATTTTTGGAGCGATTGCCCTTGGGACAATTTTACCCACAGAAAAGCCGTTCTATTTATCTCTATCTCCAGTTGTTATTACTGGTCTGATATTGTTCATTTTTTCCTTGGGGATTCTTTTCCTTGTGGGGCTAGTAGATGGGGTTAAGAAGGTTTGGGGTTGGATTAGAATAAGGAATCTTATGGCTCTAAAGTCTCCCAAAAAAGCCAGTGAAAAAGAAAAGCGCCAAGAAGCGCTGCGTCTTGAGCGCCTTAGATTGGAAAGAGAAAAAGAAGAAAGGCAGAAGCAAGAAAAAACTCAACATATGATAAACGGTCTTGAAGAAACAGTCTTGTGCGAGAACAGGACAACTCCTCTCACGCCAAACGACCTTCCTTTAAACCTTCGTACAATTCATCTGCGCGCTCAAAGTATAAAAGCAAAAGTGTGCAAACAGTTTGCGAAAGAGTAATTGTGTTTTTGTCTAATCCCGCCACTAAAACTGGCGGGGTTTTTCTTTTTTGGGCTTGCTTTGATATAGTGAACGCTATGACGAACTATTTTAAAGGTAAGAAAATAACTGTCATGGGACTTGGGCTTCTCGGTCGCGGAGTAGGAGACACGCAGTTTCTGGCTGAATGTGGCGCGGATATTGTTGTAACTGATTTGAAGTCACGAAAAGAACTTACTTATTCTCTGAAAAAACTTAAGCGGTTCAAAAACATACGGTATACATTTGGAAAACACATACTCAAAGATTTTAAAAATCGGGATTTGATAATAAAAGCGGCGGGAGTGCCTCTCAATTCGTCTTTCGTAAGAGAGGCGCATAAAAACAAAATTCCTGTTGAGATGAGTTCGTCTCTTTTTGCAAGATTATCTGGCGCAAAAATAATCGGGATAACGGGAACGCGGGGGAAATCTACTGTAACACATCTTGTCTATGAGATTCTTAAATGCGCAAAAAAGAAAGTTTACTTGGGAGGAAATGTCCGAGGACTGGCGAATCTTCCACTTCTTAAGAAAGTAAAAAAAACCGATTACGTTGTAATGGAACTTGATTCGTGGCAGTTGCAGGGATTCGGAGAATCAAAAATGAGCCCACACATTGCCGTATTCACTACTTTTATGGAGGACCATTTGAATTATTACAAAGAGAGCTCTAAATCGCCGAAGACAACGGGACAGGCTATGAGCAAGTATTTTTCCGATAAGGCGAATATTTTCCGTTTTCAAAAAGAAGATGACGTACTAATTACCTCCCCAAAAATTGTACGATATATCGTACAAAATCGCCTAAAATTCAAACTCAAAAATTCAATCGTATACCCCGTAAAAATTCCCGCGGATTGGAAAATTCCTCTTTTAGGAAAGCACAACAAAGAAAATATTTCTCTCGCTGTCGCTGTCGTTGATATATTAAAAATTCCAAGGACGATTACAAAAAAAGTCGTTGAAAATTTTAAAGGAGTTTCTGGAAGAATGGAATTGATTAGAACATATAAGGGTGTAAAAATTTACAACGACACAACTGCGACAACTCCCCAAGCCACTCTTGCGGCGTTTAAAGCTCTTTCGCGAAAGAAAAACATAGTGCTTATTATGGGCGGCGCGGACAAAAGTATTGATATGATGGAGCTTCTAAAAGACATCCCAAAATATTGCAAAGCTCTTGTTCTTCTCCCTGGCACGGGTACCAACCGTGTATTCCCACAGTTACAAATTACTAGTAACAAGTTACATATAACACCTGTGAATTCACTTAAAGAAGCAGTAGAAAATGCTCTAAAATGTGCGCAAAAAGGCGACATCATTCTTCTAAGTCCCGCGTTCGCATCTTTTGGTCCGCCACCTGGCGGATTTAAGAACGAATTCGACCGAGGGGATGAATTTGTTAAGCTTGTGAAAAAGCTGAAATAAATGTTTGCTAAAGGACTGGTCAATCTACGGCTGAAATTTGATGTGAGAGAGCGGTTTATGGAATTTCTTCAGAAGTTGTAAGTGCCATATTGACAAAAACATACTACAGTATATACTTTAGTATATGAAAACTATCTTGAATATCAAGACTGATAAAGACGTAAAGCTCGGCGCGAAGCGGGCTGCCGAAGAACTGGGAGTTCCACTCGGGACTATTATCAATGCCTTTTTGCGTCAGCTTGCGCGAGATAAAGAGGTTACTTTTTCTGTACCGTATAAGCCGACTGCTTACTTGACGCGGGTACTTAGTGAGACAGAGCGTGAATGGAAAAAAGGAATTGCAGCTGGTCCTTTTACGCTGGATGAATTGCGCAAAGGCCTCAAATAATTTTCTATGTTTTACTCCTCTTCACGCTTTCGCAAGCAATTTAAGAAATCTCCAAAAAAAATCTATCTTGCGGCGTTTGACAGACTTGTTGTTTTGGAGAAAAGTGAATTTGATGTGGTGCTTAATAGTCATAAACTTTCTGGAAAGTATGCTGGGTATCGGAGTATAAATATAACTGGAGACATTAGAATTGTTTACAAACGAGTACCAAACGGTTTTTATCTTGTCGCGATTGGGACGCATAGCGAACTGTATAAGAAATAAAGAACGGAGATGCTCTTTATTTTGACTTCGACCTTGCCTATGACGGTAGGCAGGCCTGCCTGCGGTAGGCAGGCTCGAGCACTATGAAAGCTCGGAAGCTTTCGCGGGCATATTCACTCGTCAAAATAAAACAGGTCGCTCCTTCCTCCCTGCCCCCTTGTCCGAATTGTTAAAGGCAGAGGGGCGGGGTATTTCGGCACCCAATAAAAAAGCCGTCCTTCAACAAAGTTCAGGACGGCTTATAGCAAGGTTGGGAGATATTTTCTTTTAAGAAAGAACTTCTGCCAGACGTTCTTCCTCCATTTTGTCTCGCGCTTCCAGATGTTTGGGATTGTCAAGGTCAATGACCATTCCAATTCCCCAAAACTCTTTATTTTCTCCAGCATCAGGAATACGTACTCCGGAACCGACATTTAAACATTGTTCATACCGTGTACCTTTCTTATACCGCCAGAGGTTTCCTTCAATGGTTACTTCTAATGGCTGGATTTTAGAGGTTAAAAGTTCCTCATCAGAATTTGGAAAAAAGACAAAACCTAAACGCATTGCGCACCTCCTTAAGAAAATACGAGTTTAACTGTCTGAATAAATTATAAACAAACTTTTCTATTTTGTCAACCCTTCGTGTAAAGGTGTCCTGTAAGAATATGTGGTACATTCAAAGACATGTCTGCTGACCTGAATTTAAAAACGTTAACCGGTGTCCATTTTATTGGCATAGGCGGAATCGGGATGTCAGCGCTCGCGCGGATGTTTGTTCTTGAAGGCAAAAATGTAACAGGTTCGGATTCTTCACATTCCAAGGCAACAGAAGAACTTGAAAAACTTGGGGTAAGGATTTTTTACGAACAAAGAAAAGAAAATATTTCTCCAGAAACCAATCTTGTCGTGTACACTATCGCTATTCTAGAAGATAACCCCGAGCGTGTTGAGGCAAAACAGCGTGAGATTCCTTCTTTAAGCTACCCTGAGCTCTTGGGAAAGATTTCTGAAGGGAAATTTACGATTGCGGTGTCGGGTACTCACGGGAAAACTACAACGACAGGAATGATTGCGCAAATTCTTCTTGACGTGGGGAATGACCCGACAGTTGTTGTTGGAAGCTTTTTGCAAGGGCGTGGTTCCAATTTTATTGAAAGCGATCAGAACACCCTGTCCGCTTGCAGCGGGGATCGATGGACGGCAAACTTTATCGCGGGGAAGGGCGATATTTTTGTTGTGGAGGCATGCGAATACAAACGCTCATTTCTAAACCTCAATCCAAACATTGTTGTAATAACGAATATTGACGCGGACCATCTTGATTACTACAAAAATGTTACAGATATCCAAAAAGCTTTCAGTGAGTTTGCGCAAAGACTTCCTGAAAATGGAACTCTTATCGCTTCGGGGAGAGAACCTCTGATAGAGCCTATCGCAAAAGAAACAAAAAACTTCACTGACTACAGCAAGTGGAAAAAGACCATCTCTCTTCAAATTCCAGGGCTTCATAATCAACAAAATGCTCGCGCCGCTCTTGCTGTGGCTCACACGCTTGGAATTTCCTTAAAAGACGCCTTGAATTCGCTTTCTAAATTTAAGGGGACGTGGAGGCGTTTTGAATATAAAGGAAAGACAAAAAAGGGGGCGCTTGTTTATGATGACTATGCTCATCATCCGACAGAAATAAAAGCAGCGATATCAGGATTTCGCGAATTTTTTCCGCACAAAAAACTGGTTGTTGCTTTTCAACCACACTTATTCAGTCGTACCAAAGCGTTTTTTAATGAATTCGTGGAGGCGCTGTCCCTTGCCGATGAAGTTTTACTCGCGCCAATTTATGCGGCGAGAGAGGTATTTGACGAGACAATTTCTTCCAAACTCCTCGCAGAAAAGATGCGTATACCAGTTACGGTGTTTCCATCTCTTAAAGAAATTTCCGATTATGCAAATGACACGTATTCTGGAGAAGAGGTTTTTGTAACGATGGGCGCAGGAGATATTTACGAAGTAGGCCGCATTATGCTGTCAGTACCCGCTTCTGAACACTTTTAATTTTTAACAGACTGTCTTATACTTAATGTCCAAATGCCAACTCGACGTCTTTTATTTGGTTCAGGAATACTTATTGCGATACTGCCTTTCTTAGGGTTTCCTTCATATTGGGATACGGTCTTTTATGTTTTACTCGGCCTTCTTATTTCTGGCGCCTCTTTTCTTATCAAAAATACACAGATGGGCACAAAACCGCAGAGTCCTCAAAATCAGAGCTCTTCATTTATTGAGAATAGTCCTATTCAAAAAGTTCTCTCTTCTCATAAAAGAAAAAAAGTGCGACATGTCCATCCTATAAAAGAACTCGAGACACAGATTCCAGATATTTCTACTGACGTATGAAACGTTTTTTTCTTTTGAAACTCATTGTGTGTGGGAGCGTTATAATATCGCTCTTTGCTTTTTTATATATAACAACTCCAACAATATTTTTCACCTCTTATATTGCTGGTTCCCTTAACTCGCTCCCTCGAATAGAGAAAGAAGAGGAAAAAGAAAAAGAATTTGTCGCAACGCATATAGTAACTCCGGAAGAAGTGAAAGGGTTGTATATGACCGCGTGCGTTGCAGCGACACCTTCGTTTCGGAACAACCTTGTATTGCTTGCGGAGGAAACCGAAATAAACTCTATGGTGATAGACATCAAGGATTATAGCGGTTCAATCTCATTTGGGAGCAACGATTTGCGTTTTTCCGATGCGGAACAAAAAGGGTGTTTTGTTTCTGATATGCGGGAGTTTATTGAGTTGCTCCACCAAAAAGGAATTTACGTTATTGGGCGAATTACTGTTTTTCAAGACCCTATTATGGCGGTTAAAAATCCTGACTTAGCGGTTCAGAAAAAAAGTACTGGAGAGGTTTGGAAAGATTATAAGGGGCTTTCTTTTATTGATGTCGGAGCGAGAGAGTATTGGGACTACATCATTGCTCTCACTCGCGCTTCATACAAAGCAGGTTTTGACGAAATTAATTTTGATTATATACGATTTCCTTCTGACGGAAATATGCAGGATATATACTTCCCATGGAGTGAGGACAGAATAGTTGCTGACCCTGACCTCGGAAAAGCAGAAATACTGGAAGAGTTTTTTATGTATCTTGCAAGTGAACTGCGTCAAGATGGTATTGTTAGCTCTGCTGACTTGTTCGGAATGACTACAACGAACACTGATGATCTCAATATCGGGCAGATTTTGGAATACGCTCTGCCGTATTTTGATTATATCGCGCCGATGGTGTATCCGTCGCATTACCCTAAAAACTTTATCGGACTTTCAAATCCTGCCGCAAATCCCTACACGGTAGTAAAATATTCTCTTGACGAAGCATTCAAAAGAGCTTCAAGTACGCCTCAAAAGATACGGCCGTGGCTTCAGGATTTTGATTTGGGTGCGGTGTATACTTCTGAAATGGTACGAGCGCAAATTCAAGCAACATATGATGCCGGGTTTACGTCGTGGATGTTGTGGGACGCGGCTAACACGTATACAAGAAACGCTCTGCTTCCTGAATAGTGCCCTCCTAAGTCTCGCTTCGCAGTAGAGGGCGCTTGCTTTTCTTCTGGGAGTACTGCCATTTTAATATTTGGACACTGAGTGTCCAAAATTCCTTCTGCCCTTTAGAGTGAGCACATTATTTTCAAAAGACTCTGCGCAGGCCGTTGAGGCCGAGCAGGAGGAAAAATTCCACTTCTGCCTTTTAAGTGAGCGGTTGTTTTTCAAAAACCTTACAGGTTCTGTACACCTTTTGGACAATTCAGAAATTGTCTCAAAAGGTCTTTCGGCGCTCCAAGTGTTCACGCCTCAACCTCGAGAGGCGCGGCGGCGCCGTACAGAGAAAATTTTTAGCAAAAAATTTTTGTGCTTTTGAAAAATAACCGCGAACGGCCTTTATTACAAGTCCGCAAAGAGATATAATAAAGAAAATTTCCTATGCACGATGAAAACAAGATAGTATATTTTGCGGCTACTGATTCTCGTGGAAAACGGCAGCCTTTCGGTATTAAAATGAAAGATCGCTCGCGCCACGTCTATGTTATTGGAAAAACGGGAATGGGGAAATCGACTCTTCTTGAGAATATGGCGATACAGGATATTCAAAACGGACAAGGGCTTGCTTTCCTTGATCCTCACGGCAAGACCGCGGAACTCTTACTTGATTATGTTCCCAAATCGCGCGTCCAAGATGTAATTTATTTTGCTCCTTTTGATACCGATTACCCCATATCGTTTAACGTTATGGAAGACGTTGGTCCGGATAAACGGCATCTTGTCGCAAATGGGTTGATGAGCGCTTTTAAGAAAATTTGGGTAGACGCATGGTCAGCGAGAATGGAATATATCCTCAACAATACGCTTCTTGCTCTTCTGGAATATCCAAATTCAACAATTATCGGCGTCAACAGAATGCTTGCTGACAAAGATTACCGAAATAAGGTAGTGGAAAATATCACTGACCCTTCGGTAAAAGCGTTCTGGACTGACGAGTTTGCGCGGTATGGCGATCGGTATATGCAGGAAGCGGGAGCGGCAATCCAGAATAAAGTGGGTCAGTTTGTCGCGAATCCTCTTGTCCGCAATATTATCGGTCAGCCGAAATCAACGATTGACACGCGACAGATAATGGATGAGAAAAAAATTATAATTATAAACCTTTCAAAAGGGCGTGTTGGAGAAGCAAACGCAAACCTTCTTGGCAGTATGCTTATAACAAAAATTTATCTTGGCGCAATGTCTCGCGCCGATGTGTCTAATTCTGAAATGCAAAAACTTCCCCCGTTTTATCTCTATGTTGATGAATTTCAATCTTTCGCAAACGAATCGTTTGCTGACATTCTTTCGGAGGCGCGAAAATATAAATTAAGTCTTACACTTGCTCACCAGTATATTGAACAAATGTCCGAGGAAGTTCGCGCGGCGGTGTTTGGAAACATTGGTACTATGGCTATGTTTCGTGTTGGAGCATATGACGCTGAAGTTTTGGAAAAAGAATTTGCTCCGACATTTATCGCGGAAGATATGGTAAATCTTGGTTTTATTCAGATTTATTTGAAACTGATGATTGACGGTGTCACGTCTCCTCCGTTCTCAGCAACGACTCTCGCTCCAATTGAACTACCGAAAGAATCATTAAAGGAGCAAATTATTGATTTTTCTCGCAAACGCTACGCTCAACCGCGCGCTAATGTTGAGGAGTATATACGAAAATGGCATGAACCAATTGTTCCTAAAAAAGAATCGCAAGATAAAAAACCATTTCACAAAAATCCACATAGGGAATTTACTCCAAAGCCGTCCACGAAAAATTCATTTTCTCAGATCACCTTTAATGAAAAAGGAGGAATGGTAACTCCATCTCCTGTAAAAGAAAAAACTTCTAAACCGTTTTCTCTTTCAACCCTTTCTTCTTCGGAAAAGTACAAACAAAGACAAATTGAAAAAGAGAAAAAGACCGCTACACCCGAAAGTTTTGCAAGCCTGAAAAGCGTTCTGTCTGAAGTTTTGGATAAAAATGAAAACAAAAAAGATTTTTCTCCTGAACAAGTAAAAAAAGAGCCGACTGCGCAGCCAGTATCTTCTAAAGCTACCCAAGAATCTTCGCGTGAAGTTTCTGAAGAAAGACTCAAAGAGATTTTTAAAGCTGATGCCTAGAACCTCTGTCATTTTGCATATATTAATAACGGCTCTTGTCGCTGTGCCTTTCTATGTTTCTGCGGCGCTTGTAATAAATGAAATTATGTATGACCTTCCGGGTTCTGATAGTGGTCGTGAGTGGGTGGAAATCGTAAATACTGGGAATGAATCAATAGACCTGTCAGAATGGAGATTTTTTGAAGGAGGAGTGAATCATTTACTGAAAATAATTCAGGGCAGTAGTGTGATTTCTCCCGAAGATTATGTAATTATTGCTGACAATCCGGAGAAGTTTAAAGAAGACTGGCCATTTTATTCCAAAGCACTCTTTAATAGTTCTTTTTCTCTAAAAAATACCGGGGAGCCTATTTCTCTTCGAAACTCTGACCTGATTGATGAATCAAGCGTTACCTATACAAATGAATGGGGAGGGAATGGTGACGGGAATTCTTTGCAGTTAATCAATGGAGAGTGGGAGGGAGGTTCTCCCACTCCCGGAGAAAATAATGTTATGGAAGAATCTTTTCCACCTCCCCAAGAGGATACTGTTCAGGAAGAAAGCCCCGAACCCTCCACTTCTCCGCAATCTTCTCCTATCGTTATTAAAGCGGATGTTCCGCAAGACATTTTTGTTGGGAGAGAAGCTCTTTTCAAAGGCGCTGCCAACGCGGGGACAACTGCTTTGATTCAGGATTCTTATTTTCTGTGGACATTCGGAGATGGTACCGCCACGTACGGAAAAGAAACAATGCATACATATACGCAAAAAGGAACATATACTATACATCTCATTGTTTCTTTCAGCGAGGGAACCGCGTCAAAAGTTTTTTCGGTCACAGTGGCTCCTAAAATTATCACTCAAGTAACTGACGCTATCCCTTCCGAACAAGAAACGCCGATAGTAATTGAACCACTTGTAGAAAATGTGGTTGTTTACAAGGAAGATACAGATAAAAAAACTCCATCTCAAGGCAAAAAAATAGCGTATACGGAGGAAGAAAAATCTGTTAATATAGCTCCAGTTTCTACTTCATCCGCAGCAGTCTCAGTTGCCTTCGCACAGACGACGAAAAGCGTTTCATATCCTATTTATTTTGGATTTGCTGTGATTCTTCTAATTCCATTGGGAGCGCTTGCTTTTCTAGGAAAGAATAAAAAAAATGAGGCAGATGAGTATGAAATTTTAGAAAATTAACAAGCGGAACGAGTATAATTTACTTAACCCGCCTCAATTTTTTAACTATGACCCATACTATCACACAAACAGATAACAATTCACACACAACTTCAACATCAATGTGTAAGCTGTATGGTCAAAAATTGTGGAGGGTCATAATTGTTTCTAATTTGCTCCTGCCTGCTGGCAGGCAAGTCGCTCATAAAAAAAATCTATGAGAATTCTTATTTTTTCGCTTACCTATTTCCCATATATTGGCGGAGCGGAGGTCGCCGTAAGAGAGCTGACTGACAGAATGTCTGATTTTGAATTTCATATGATAACGCTTCGCGTTGACAAAAAACTTCCTGCTAAAGAAAAAATAGGAAATATTATTGTGCACCGGATTGGATTTACAGGAACAGTTGACGGACACAGTCACATTTCTTTCCCTCTCTCTATAAATAAATACCTATTTCCATTTTTGGCGTTTTTTGAGGCGCTTTCACTTCACCGCACAGAAAAATTTGATGCCATTTGGTCAATAATGGCCAATTACGCAGGTTTTGGGGCGTTCTTTTTTAAATGGCTGCGTCCGGATATTCCGTTTTTTCTTAATATTCAGGAAGGGGATTCTATTGCCCATATTAAAAAGCGTGTGGGAATAGCCACACCCTTATTTAAAGAAATTTTTAAAAGGGCTGATTATGTGCACGCAATCTCCAATTTCCTTTCCTCATTTGCGGTATCTTTAGGAAGTAAGAATGTCGAAGTTGTTCCAAATGGCGTTGAGGCTGCAAGTTATTTGAAAGGGTACTCAACATTTGAAATAGAATCTCTTAAAAAACAGTATGGAATCCCCGCGGAGAGCGTTATTCTTATCACAACCTCTCGTTTGGTTGTTAAAAACGGTGTCAAAGATATTATTGCTTCTCTAGAATTTCTGCCTGATATAGTGCATCTCATTATAGTTGGCGACGGACCCCAAAAAGAAAAGTTGGCGGCGTTGACAGAAGAAAAAAGATTTGCTTCACGAGTTCACTTTGCTGGAAAAATTGCTTATGAAGACATACCGAAATATCTCAAAACCGCGCGTGTATTTGTCCGCCCCTCACTTTCGGAAGGTTTAGGAAATTCTTTTCTTGAGGCGATGGCCGCGGGAATCCCCGTAGTGGGTACTTCTGTTGGAGGAATACCCGATTTTCTTTTTGACCCGAAAGATTCATCAGAACCCACAGGACTTTTTTGTGAGCCGAATAATCCAGAAAGTATCGCGGTTGCTGTAGAAAAAATACTTTCTAATAAAGAACTTGCTGATACTCTCATATCAAATGCTCGCACGCTTGTATGCGAAAAGTATGACTGGAAAAAAATTTCAAGAACGCTTTCCACTTCTTTTCTCAAAACAATTTCTTATGAAAAAAACTAACATTCTCATTGCAACAGGAATATATCCGCCTGATGTGGGAGGACCTGCCACATATTCAAAGTTGCTTGCAGACGAATTTCCAAAGCGCGGGATTGATGTGAAAGTGCTTACTTTTGGTTCAGTGCGACATCTGCCAAAGGTAGTGCGGCATTTCGTATATCTTTTTAAAATACTTAAACTTAGCGAGAGGGCGGACATTATTTATGCTCAAGACCCGATAAGTGTCGGCCTTCCCGCATTATGGGCTGCGCGATTGCTTAGGAAACGGTTTTTTCTTCGTCTTGGCGGGGACTACGCGTGGGAGCAAGGAGTGGCGCGTTTTGGAGTGAAAGACTCTCTTGATGAATTTGTTAAAAATTATGATAAGTACCCTTTTTCTGTGCGTATGTTAAAAAAAATACAAACATATGTTGCCCAACACGCGGAAAAAGTAATTGTTCCAAGTGCATATCTTGCAAACATTGTGCAATTTTGGGAAGGAAAAAAAGGGAAAATGCGTATACAAGTGGTATACAATGCATTTTCTTCCCCTTCTATTCCCGAAACCAAAGAAGAACTTCGCAGAAAACTTAATCTAAAAAGTATTGTTATTCTTTCCACGGGACGTTTTGTCTCGTGGAAAGGCTTTGATATGCTGATTGAAATTATGCCGCGTCTACGCGAATGTATTCCGGGCGCAACACTTTTAATTGGAGGAGAGGGCCCCGAAGGCTCTCATTTGGAAACTCTTATACAGAAATATGGCGTATCTTCTTATGTAAAATTATTGGGGGGGTTGTCTAAGAGTGAGCTCGCGGAGTACATAAAAGCTTCAGACATATTTGCGCTCAATACAGGCTACGAGGGATTGTCCCATCAGCTTCTTGAGGTTATGGCGCTTCGAATACCAATCGTAACAACAGATGTCGGGGGGAATAGGGAACTTATTGAAAATGGTATTTCGGGAGTATTATTAAAACATAACGACAAGGAGGGTTTTATTACTGCTATTAAAAACGCGATACAGAAAAAAGATATAAATATGATTGACTGCGCGTATAAAAAAGCGCAACAGCTTACCCTTGGGCGAATGATAGGAGAGACAATAAATGTATTAGGAGTATGAATCCCGTACGAAATAGCGGACGCGGATAAAGAAATATATAAAATGAACAAAAAAGTCGACATTATCAATAATATTTTAGGAAAGACAGCCTGTGTTGTTCGCGTCCTATTTTGTACGGGATGAAAGTATTAGCGATTACAGGAGACAAAAATTTTAAAGAAGGGCATCCACGTTTTGACCTTCAGGCAAGAAGTGTTGAAAAGCTGTCTGTGGTTTTTTGGGGGAAAGGATATACGAGCCCTAAAATCCCCGAGGAAAAATTTGACGTGGTTACGTCGCAGGACCCTTTTTGGCGCGGTCTTTTTGCGTGGCGTACCGCGCGCCGTATCGGCGCAAAATTTAATGTTCAGGTGCACGCTGATATTCCTTCACAAAGTTTTTTAAAGCGTTTAATTGCTCGCCTTGTCCTTAACCATGCTGATTCTATTAGGGCTGTTTCTCAAAAAATTAAAGAACAAGTGGAAAATACTGGCACTACTACACCCATATTTGTCCTCCCCGTGTATGTTAATTGGGAACATTTTCGAAAAGTTTCTCAGTACTATATAAATAAATACGTACCAGATTCACAGCCTACATTGCTTTGGTTGGGTAGATTCGAAGACGAAAAGGATCCATTGTTCGCGCTTTCTGTCTTCAAAAAAGTGTACAAAGCGGTGCCAAATGCAAAACTTGTAATGCTTGGCTCCGGTTCTTTGGAGAAAATGCTAAGGAAAGAAGCAAAAGAATTACCCATCGAATTTCCAGGGTGGTGTGATTCAACTCCTTATTTGCTGAAGGCACGTATTGTCTTTTCTACATCACGTGCTGAAAGTTGGGGAATGAGTATTGTTGAAGCACTTTCTATTGGTGTTCCTGTTGTGTCTCCTGACGTAGGTATTGCAAAAGAAGCGGGGGCTATTGTTGTTTCGCGAGAAAAACTTGCCGAGACTATTATTGACACACTAAATTCAAATATACACGGGGAACTCAAACTCCAGCTTCTTTCAAAGGAAGAATGGGCTACTGAATGGCGTAAGACATTAACATGAAATTACTTATACTTACACAAAAGGTAGATAAAAATGACAGCGTGCTAGGTTTTTTTCACGGCTGGTTGCTTGAATTTTCAAAACATTTTGAGCATCTTACTGTTATTTGTTTAGAAAAAGGAGGGGGTAATCTTCCAGAAAATGTAGAGGTACTGTCGCTTGGTAAAGAAAAGAAAATATCCCGCTTTGCGTACGTGTTTCGGTTTTATAAATATATATGGGGGGAACGCAATAATTATGATACCGTGTTTGTGCATATGAACCAAGAGTATTTGTTGCTTGGATGGATACTATGGAAGCTGTGGGGAAAGAAAATAATTCTTTGGCGAAACCATAATAAAGGAAGTTTTCTTACCGATATTGCGGTATGGGCATCGGATATTGTCTGTTGCACTTCAAAATTCTCATATACTGCGAAGTTTAAGAAAACACAATTAATGCCGGTTGGCATTGACGAGAATATGTTTAAAAGAGACACTTCAATACAGAGAAACAGCTGGACAATTCTTTCTTTGGGAAGGATATCTCCTGTCAAAAAAATAGACGTGTTGATTGACGCACTCATTCTTCTTGATGAAAAGGAGATAGCTTTTAAAGCGTCTATTTATGGCGATACTCCGAAGCGTGATCAGTTATATTACGAAAAGTTGAAACAGCAGGGAGCGGCGTTATCAAAGAGGAATAAGCTAGAATTTTACAAAGGCGTCTCTCATAAAGAAACCCCACAGGTATTAAATGCTTATGAAATTTTTGTGAATTTAACACCAGCCGGAAGTTTTGACAAAACTATACTGGAAGCAATGGCTTGCGAGGCGATGGTCGTATTTTCAAATGACTTTCTTGATAGTGATAAATTTCAGAGAATGTTAACCAAACAAGATGACCCTGTCGCCCTTGCTCAAAAATTAGAGTTCATTCTTAAAAATCCAAGTGATTTTGAAAATATAAAAAAACAAGAAAGAGAGTATGTGGTTGAAAATCACTCTCTATCGCTTCTCACGCAAAAGATTGTAAGCGCCATTATGGCATAATAGGTTGAAGTGTTTGTTTTGCAATATAGTAAAAAATACGTTATATTCCAAAAACTATGATACTTCGCTTTGTACGATTTGTTCAAATATATATACTTCACGCGCGAAACGCGCTAAGAGTATCTAAAAAAGCTCCCAAAATTCTTATCACAGGGGGTTTAGGTTTTATTTTTTCTCACGTGACAGAACACTTTGTCGCAAAGGGGTGGGACGTGGTAGTGATTGATAACCTTTCTGAAGGCAGTCGTCCGGAAATCATTAACGGTTCTTTTACACATTACCATTATCATATGGCTGACCCGAAAGTCGTCAATATAATTCTTAAAGAAAATCCCGATTATGTTATCCACGCTTCATCTGTTACGGATGTTGACTATTCTATTCGCGAGCCGTATCGCACGCTCCGAAAAAATATTTTAAGCACCCTGCACGTATTTGAAGCTTGCCGCAATTTACCTAATTTAAAAAAACTTATTTACGTTTCTACTGATGAAGTGTACGGAGAGTGCGACCACCGAATGAGTGAAGACGAAATTATTCTTCCCAGAAACCCTTATTCCTGCGCGAAAGCGGCGGGTTCTCTCATAAGGATTTCCTATGAGAATACGTATCCAAGCCTTAAAGGCAAAACCGCGGAAACACGATTTTGTAATGTTTTTGGTTTGCGGCAAGATACTACAAAAATTATGTCCGCGATAAAAAAAAGTATTGAAGAAGGGGGTTCAATACCGCTTCACCAAGATGGAAAGGGTTATCGTGAATATATTTATATAAAAAATATTCCGCCGGCGATAGATTTGATTCTTGAAAAAGGGCTTGGAGTGTTTAATGTGACGCTCAATGACGGATTTACGACGCAAG
The DNA here is from genome assembly GCA_023137185.1 of Minisyncoccota bacterium. Lineage (GTDB taxonomy): Bacteria > Patescibacteriota > Minisyncoccia > Phycocordibacterales > JAGLPS01 > JAGLPS01. Next base: position 7,697 of record JAGLPS010000010.1, on the reverse strand, counting down.
AGCTTATTAAAAAGGCAGAGAAAGTTACTGGCAGAAAAATAAACACTCATCCTTCTCACCGTTCGGGAATGGATATGAAATACCAAATGGACAGCTCCCGAATCAGAGAACTTGGTTGGAAACCACCCTATTCTTTTGAAGAAGGATTAAAAGAATATTTACTGTCATGAAAAAAACAAAATTTATTCCTAAAAAAGAGTTTGATAAAATATACTCCCGAGTACCTCGCCTTTGTGTTGAGGTTTGCATTGTCAGTAAAGATGGGATTGTTTTGACAAAACGTGCCATAGAACCCGCAAATGGAAAGTGGCATCTCCCTGGGGGGACTGTTAGATATAAAGAAAGACTTACGGATACGGTCAAACGCATTGCCTTGGAGGAGACCAACTTAAAAGTAAAACCTGAAAAAATTCTTGGGATCATTGAGTACCCCAACTTTGATGGGTACAAAGGGCATCCTGTAAGTATCTGTTTTTTGGTTTCTATTAAAGGTGGAAAATTGAAGTACAATGGAGATGCAACAGATATTCAATTTTTCAAAAAAATGCCGCGCTCAATAATAAAAGAGCACAGAGATTTTATAGTTGCTAATATTAAACTATGAAGAAAGTCAAATTGTTTAAACCATTTGTAAGCTGGTATGCGGTGTGGAATGCTGTCTGGACTCTTAGAAGCGGACAACTTGCCGAAGGTCCCCGTGTGAAAGAGTTTGAAAAAGAATTTGGAAAAAAATTTAATAAAGAGCATATTTGCAACCTTAATTCTGGGACGACGGCTCTTGAGTTGGCGTATGAACTTGCTGGAATTTCTGAAGGAGACGAAGTTATTACTCCGATTTTGACCTGCACAGCCAGTAATATCCCTTTAGCGCGGAGAAAAGCGAAAATTATTTTTGCTGACATTGAAGACGACCTTAATATCTCTGTCAGTGACGTTGAGAAAAAAATAACACCGCAAACAAAAGCAATCGTGTTTGTGCACTTTGGAGGAAATAATAGAGGGCTTAAAGAGCTTATGAAAATCGCGGAAGAAAAGAAAATTACTTTTATTGAAGACGCTGCCCAAGCGGTTGGTTCTGATTATTGGGGGAAAGCCGATTTTACTTGCGTTTCTCTTCAGGCGATTAAAACTCTTACGTCGGGCGATGGGGGAATTTTAATATGCAAAAATCCCGAACACGACGCGAAAGCGCGGCGGTTGCGATGGTTTGGATATGATCGTGATTTAAAACAAAAACAGGGAGACACAGACTTGCTGGAAGCGGGATATAAATACCATATGAATGATGTGAATGCCGCGATTGCTTTGGGGAATTTAAAGGTAATTGATAAAATTATTAGTCACCGCAAAAGGCTTATTGCTGAATATAGGAAGCACGGAATTGACGCTCATATCTGGTTTGCAACTGTCTTTAACAAAAATAGGGACGAATTAAAAAAGTATCTGGCGGAAAACGGGATTGAAAGCGGTATTTACCACTATAGAAATGACAAATACACGATTTTTGGCGGGAGAAAATCTTTTCCTAATATGGATAGGTTGGAGAATGAATACCTTGTTTTACCGCTTCATCACAAGGTGTCAGTAAATGATGTTCGCATAATTGCGCGTGTTATTGATGAGTTCAATTCTTCGCACAGTTCTTAGCCGCTAACGGAAGTAATGATTAAGATTCTTAAATATATCAACAGTCTGCCACTTCCTATCACTGTTAAACACTATGTTTCGTTTGGAGTTGCGGACAAATATTTAAATGGAATATGGGGAGAGGGGGACGCAAAAAAACGATGGCAAGTGCTTAGAGAAAGGCATCCACGGTACAGGATACCAAAAGATAGAAAAACATGGCTTGAAGAACTTTGTCTTAGAAAAGACGGGCAAGATGACAGGCTTACTGAACGGGTAGAAGCGCTTGCGAAACTCATTGAAAAAGAAGGTATAAAAACCTTTTATTCAATTGGTGCCGGAGGCGGTGTTTTTGAATATTTTCTTAAGAAGCGAATTCCTAATCTAAAAATTGTTGCCTCTGAATATACAGAAGAAGGCGTAAAACGATTGCGAAATGTTTTTCTTGAGTGTGACGAGGTAGAGTTTTTTGACGCTTTAGATGACAAAAGTTGGGGTAAAATCGGCAAGGACACTGAAGGAGTGGTGTTTATTTATCGTAACGAGCGTGAATTTTCAGACGCGCAATGGAGGCAAATGTTTGCCGCTATGCATAAAGCGGGAGTAAAAAGAGTCTTTTTAGGACTTATGAATATGCTTACCTTTCTTGCATTTATACAAGAGAAAATACGAAACCTAAAACATCGTTTTAAGGGCGAAAGGTTGCATTTTGTTGGGTTCTTGCGCAGTCAACATACATTTAGAAGTTTTTGGCGTGGGCTGTATACTGATACAGAGGTATATTTCCCTAATTGTCGGGGAATTTATCTTAAAAAAAAATGAGTGTAGAATTATATATTGATTTATTTTTAAATAAAAACTTATTATGAAAAAACTTGCGGTAATAGCTGGCGGATGGCATTTTCCAATAGCATTTTTTGAGCAAATTTCCAACCAAAAAATTCCGTCTGGTTGGGAGGTTGATATGTTTGTTGTTTCGCATCGTGACCCTTCTTATGCAGTTGAGGAAAAAGAAGAAGTTCTTAAAAATTTTGGATATACTCGCCGTGAATTGTATGACCGCATAATGTATAGAAAGGTAGCTACAGTTTCCGAAATAGAAGCGCTCGGTTGGAAATATTCACTGGAACCCAACACAATGGGCGATTTTGGAAATACAAACCAATGGCTTGAAAAAAATGACTATAAACAGTACGACAAGCTGCTCATCACGCATGACGACAACTTTATTTTGACCGATGAGATGTTTGCGGATATTCTTCCGCAAGAAGATTGGCTGATTCTTACAAATTCCACTGGCAATGCCCAGTGTCGGCTTCGCCAATGGTTGAAACTCCCGAAACCTTTCGGTCTTAGAGGTTCATTTGAATTTTTTACCAGAGAGATGGTGGACAAACTCGGAGGTTCATTTGATTTGTCGCGAACGACGCTTACTCGCGAGGGGCAGTTTACTGCTACGCTTGATATGAACGAGCTGACCGATTGGAATCAAAATGACAAACCGCTTCGAGATCTTATAATAAATAACAATCTTCTTCCTAGAGTAAAATCGCTTTCTCCTTTTTACCGCGTGAGCAGATATTGTTTGGAGGGGGAACGAGGATACATATTTAAGACAGAGTGGTCAAATACGAAAGAAGAGGAAAAAGGACTTGATATGGTGGAGAAGTACTATGGCAAGAAGAATAGAGCATAAGAGGTTTTTTCGTGTGTTACAATAGTTAATTATAGTGAGTCCCGTTAGAAATCATTGGCGCGCGGTACTCCAAAGAGTGAGAAATTAAGAAAGTAGCATAATTAAATTACTAAGAATTTACGAAAAAAGAATTTTAAAATATAGCGATGGAAAAAACTGCCCAATAAATTTCTACAGTCAAGTATTAATCAGAAGTGTTCGCAAAATCGCTTAAAATTCTTTTTTAATTATTTCTAACGGGATGAGATTTTTAATTGACCAATTCAAAGATTTTCGGATTGTTTTCAAATATGGCGTTTCTGGATGCATTGCCGCAAGCACTCAGTTAGGGATACTTGCGTTTCTTGTTGAAAAGATTCACATTTCCTATCTTGTGGCGGTAATATGGGCATTTGTGTGCTCCGCGCTTGTTTCTTTTTCCTTGCAGAAGTTTTGGACGTTTCGCGATAATTCCCTTACGAGAGTTCATTTTCAAATGATTCAATACGTTTTTTTGGCGTTCGCAATGCTTACGCTCAATGTTGCATTTATGTATTTATTTGTGGACATTATTCACTTATGGTATATCTTTGCGCAAGTAATCACTATAGGTATCACTGCTGTAATATCCTTTTTGTTCAACAAGCTTTTTATTTTCAGGAAAGAAGATGTTGAATCTTCCTCGCATATAGCCCCAGACTAACCATTTCCTTATATGAATTTCTTAAGAAAACATAAAATTTCTGTCCTTATTTTTTTAATAGCTCTTTCTGTAAGAGTTTTGTTGTTTTTTGTAAATCTAGAGGCTCATCTGGGAGATTTTGAGGCGACAATATATGGTTCTGACTGGTATTTTGAAGTCGCGCAAAACCTTTTTTCTGGAAACGGATTCTCTCTTTTTGAAGGTAGGCCAAGTCCTATTCACGTCCCTGTGTACCCGTTCTTTCTTGCCTCGTCTCTCTTTCTGTTCGGGAATTTTATTTTCGCGATAATCATACAAATACTTGTCGGCTCTTTTATCCCCGTTTTGGGAAGGAAACTTTCGCTCAAACTGATTTCTTCGGAAAAAATTGCGCTTTTTGTTGGCGTTGTGCTTGCCCTTGAACCGAATTTTATGCTGTTTTCCTCAATCTTTTTCACTGAAACTCTGTTTATTTTTCTGTTTCTGCTTTTTATACTTTCTTTTATTTCTTATCTTGAAAAAGGAAGTACCAAACTCCTTGTGCTAAGCTCCTTCTTATTAGGAATATCAGCACTTACAAAAACAGTGGTCCAGTTTTTTCCGCTTTTCTTAGTCCCGCTTGCGTGGTGGTTTTTACGTAAACATATACCATTAAAAAAACTTATCTTGCACACTTTCTTGTTTGTATCCATCTTTCTCTTAGTACTTTCTCCGTGGCTGTATAGGAACTATAAAGTGTTCGGAACTCCCGGAATGACGATAATGCCTTCTTTTAATCTCTACTTCACATTTGTGCCGTCAGTGTTGGCGCTCCACAATAATACAAGCTTTAGTTCAGAAAGCCATGCACTTATAAATAGTCCGGGGGCGCATTCGGAAATACTTACATTTGCGACAGCTCCTCAATTTAACAAAGAAGCGCTGGAAATAATCAGCCAATATCCTAAGGAAGTATTGGAGGTAGTAGCCATAAATATTGTCACGTTTTTTACACACGATGGAATGCTAACCGTTCTTCAAAATGCAGGAATTACTCCCGAAGTTTCTCTTTCCAAACCGGCAATTATGCTCTTGGTATCTTCACCTGTTGAATTTATGAAAACGGTTTCAACGTATATAATGTCACCCTTTGTTTTGGTGCTTATAATGCGGCTATTCTGGATAGCTGTTACAGTGTTTTTCCTTATAGGATGTGTTAGACTCTTGCGTAAAAGAAAAATAACCGCGCCGATTACTCTAGTCTTGATTATAGTTTTGTATTTTACGATTACTACACCTACCAATGGACTTACCGCGAATGCCCGTTTTCGTATGCCTGTGGTTCCAATTATTTTAACTATTGCTGCGTATCCATTTTTGAGAGAAAGGAAAAACAAAACCGATTTCCCATCTAATTTGTAGGAGTATGAATCCCGTAGTGAAAAATGACATTGGAGAGTTTTTGATAAATAATATATCCAACGAAATGTCGATATTAGAAGAAATAGTTAAATATCAATGGTAAGTCCGCTCCTTGGAGCGATGCCATTTTCTACTACAGGATGAAAATTGTCTATATAGTAAATACTAGAATGCCAAGCCAGCGAGCGCATGGCTTCCAAATAGCAAAAACATGCGAAAAATTTGCAGCGCTTGGAAATGATGTTTCACTTCTTCACCCGTATAGAAAGAATGACCTCACGGAAGATATATTTAACTACTATGGTCTGAAAAGAAACTTTAAGGTGGAAGTTATCCCATCTCTGGATGTGATAGTTCTGAGTCGCTATATAGGTTTCCTAGCTTTTTATTTGCAGTCCTTTTTGTTTTCCCTCGCGCTAATATTCAGAAAATTTGATAAAAATTCAATAATCTATACTCGGGATATTTTTATTGCTCTTATTTTTCAGATGAAAAACTACGCAGTAGCTTACAATGTTCATAACTGGTCAAAGAAAAGAAAGCTATTTTCCAAGCTTTTAAATAGAGAGATGAAAATAGTTTGTAATTCGGAAGGGACAAAAAGAAAGATAATGGAAGAAGGGTTTACGCGCGTAATTGCTGTGCCGAATGGTGTTGATATAGAAGATTACGGTATTATGGAAGATGTTTTGGGAGTACGAAAAAGACTCAATCTTCCAATTAATAAAAAAATAGTTATGTATGTTGGAAATTTATACCAGTGGAAAGGAGTGGATGTAATGCTCAGAGCCGCAAAGTTTATGGAAGAAAAAGACATCGTTTTTGTAATAGTGGGGGGAGATGAAGATGACATAAAGAAGTACACCCAAAAAACAGCAGATATCACCAATGTCCTATTTGTTGGTCACAAACAGAAAAAAGACATTCCTTTATATATAAAGTCCTCTGACGTGCTACTATTGCCAAACAGTGCGATTACGGAAGAGTCGCGGTACCATACATCACCCATAAAAATGTTTGAATATATGGCAAGTGGCGTACCTATTATTGCTTCAAATTTGCCTTCCATACGGGAGATTTTAAACGAAGAGAACTCTTTTTTGGTACAACCTGACAGTCCAAAAACTCTTGCCGAAGAAATACAAATTGTTTTTGACAATTTGGCTTTTGCTAAAAAGAAAGCTGAGAAAGCTCGTATAGATGTTCAAAAATATACGTGGGATGAATATGCTAAAAAGATTCTTCATTTCATCGCGCAATAACATATGATGTATCCCGTTAGAAATAACTCAATTAAGAATTAGCGTTAATTCTTAGAACAATGTAAACATATGTATACTCACAATCACCAATCACACTACGGAAGCGTTTCAGTCCACACACGCGCCGTATATAAATATTACCAACTTAATTATATGTCGGAGCGTGTATAGACAACGCTTCCTATTTCTAACGGGATGTACGCTATTTTAGAAAAAATACACCACAAAATACTTTTCCTGCTTGGATTTGGGAATCCAAATATCAATACAAACGGGGAAAAGAAAGCATTGCAATATGTTGCCCAAAGGTTCAAAAATCAGACAGTAATTGTATTTGATGTTGGAGCGTATATTGGAGATTACAGAAAAGCGGTAATTGAGAACATTTCTCACTGCGAAGTATATTCGTTTGAACCACAGAAAAAATTGTATGAGGAATTAACAAAACACTTCAATAACTGTTTTAACATCGGGTTTAGCGATAAAAAAGAGACTGTCCCGATATATGGAAATAAAAACAAAGGGGGGCTAACTTCGCTCTATAACAGAAAGTTGGGGCATTTTGACCTTTCACTGTCTGAACAGGAACAAGTAAATCTCACCACAATAGATGATTTCTGTAAGGAACATAATATACAGCGGATACATTTATTAAAATTAGATGTTGAGGGACACGAATTAAAGGTGCTGAAGGGAGCGGAAAAAATGTTTCCATATATTGATTGTATCCAATTTGAATTTGGGGGATGTGATATAGATTCGCGGACATTTTTTCAAGATTTCTGGTATTTATTGAACAAAAAGTATAGTATCTATCGAGTAACTAGATGGGGGTTGCAAGAAATAAAAAAATACAAAGAAACAGACGAGATATTTATGACATCAAACTATTTAGCGGTAAAAAAATAAACGATACGTCTGTATAAGCCCAGTAGTGAAAAATGGCATGGCAATATAGACGCGAAAATGTAAAATGAAAAGGTCATATTATTACTTAAACGGAAAAATGGTATAGCGTTCCATTGCGAAGCAGTAATGCCATTTTCTACTA
>JAGLPS010000001.1 GCA_023137185.1 Minisyncoccota bacterium | reverse complement strand
CCAGAAACAGGAAGAATAACAAGGGTCTGTCCGGGAGTAATTGTCGTTCCTCGTAAATTATTACCCCACACAATTGTGTTAACAGAAACATTAAACATTTCGGCAATTTGTGAAAGTGAGTCTCCTTCACGAACCACATAGAGGCTGATTTGGTCACTTGAAGGTTTATTCTTCCCTGCATCTTCTCCGTTTGGTCCAGTTTCAGGTAAAAGGGCAGATCCCCCAACAACTACAATATCTCCACCGCCACTTGCTGGATTAAACATAGGGTTAAGTACTCCCTGAAGAAGGGTCATATTTTGAACATTCTCTTGAGATACGTTTATCTCTACATTTTTTGTAAAAAATTCAGAAATAAATGAAAAAAACCCAGCATATAAAATGTTAGGAATTATCAAAAGCACCAAAATAAACAAGAACTTTTTATAAAAAAGCCCTGAAAATAACATTTTTTTCGCCCACTTCTCCTTTTTAGTTGAAAAATAGGAAGAAGCAGGGTCTTGAAAAGTAGGTAAAATAAGCTTAAATTAAATGATAACTCAACCGTTTCAGACATAAATGGCTCTGTTAAGCCATTTATCAAAACCGAAGCTGTTCCGTATATCTTTGGATTATAGTCCTGAGAGGCTAAAAGTCAACCAGCGGAAAGTGCGTATGTTGATAACATTTTTTTGTTTTTTTAAAGAAAAACAGCCCCAGAGACTCCCAATTTGTATGGCATATATTTCCAAAGGGATAGATTTATAAAAATCTTTGAGATATATACCAACGGCATTCGTGAAAAATGAAAGCAGACTTTCGCTTTTCACTCACTTGTTGTTATATACCTCAAAAGAAACAAGTTTGTAGAATTTTTAGGGTATATACCAACGGCATTCGTGAAAAATGAAAGCAGACTTTCGCTTTTCACTCACTTGTTGTTATAGTTTCTTTGTGGATAAAAACAAGCATTTGGAAAGTCTTAATCCTGAACAAAAAGAGGCAGTAGAAACAACCGAGGGAGCTGTCCTTATTATTGCTGGAGCGGGCGCGGGAAAAACAAAAACGATAACAAGCAGAGTGCTCCACCTTATAAAACAGGGAATAAATCCTTCTTCGATTCTCGCTATCACCTTCACAAACAAGGCAGCAAGTGAAATGAGGGAGAGAATTACCTGTCTTTTATCACAAGACAGAGAACTGAATTTGCCTATTTCATTTTCTGAAAAGCCATTCGTAAGCACATTTCATTCTCTTGGAGTTTTTGTCATAAGAGAAAACCACTGTGTACTAGGGATACCAAGAAATTTTAAGATATTTGATACGGGAGATTCTCAAAAAGCGCTTAAAGAGGCTTTGGTTTCCGCCGGATTTAATACAAAAGAAGTAGACGCTTCAAAAATTCGGCATTTTATTTCTAGGAAAAAGGGAGAGGGGAAAAATTTTTCGGTATGGAATGACAACGAGGAGAAAGGTTATACAGAAACAGTTGTTGCCAAAATCTGGCCACTATATGAGAAAATTCTCAAGGAAGAAGGGGCTCTTGATTTTGACGACCTTCTTCTTAAAACGGTTAACCTATTTGCGCACCATCCTGATATTTTAAAGCGATATCAAAATATATGGACGTACATCCACATTGATGAATACCAAGACATTAACAAAGTCCAGTATATGCTTATCAACGCGCTTACACGGAAGCACAAAAATATATGCGTGGTTGGGGATGCAGACCAAAATATATACAGCTGGAGAGGAGCGCAGCTTGAACACATCTTAACCTTTGAGCGAGATTATCCCGATGCGAAAGTAATTTTTCTTGAAGAAAATTATCGTTCCACAAAAACTATCCTTGATGTTGCTGATTCTATAATAAAGAAAAACACTCTTCGCAGAGAAAAACGCTTGTTCACTCGAAACAATGAGGGAAGCAAAGTTGGGATATTTTCAGCAAACAATGAAAATGATGAGGCCACATTTGTTGCCTATACTTCAAACAAACTTATCCAACACGGGGTGAAACCGGAGGAGATAGCAGTACTATACAGAGCAAATTTCCAATCACGAGCTCTTGAAGAAGCCTTTCTTTCCCGAAATGTGCCCTATCAACTCGTCGGAACAAAATTTTTTGAAAGAAAAGAGATAAAAGACACGCTTGCGTATCTGTCTCTATCTCTCAATCCCGAAGGGAAATCTGACCTAAAAAGAATTATCAACACTCCGCCTCGTGGAATAGGTAAAATAACCTTTCTTAAAATTCTTGAAGGAAAAGAATCGTCTCTTCCAGAGAAAGTAGGAGAACGGGTGAAAGAATTCAGAAAAATCATTTCACAAATAGAAAAAGTGTTGCGAATAAAAACAACAAGTGAAACAGTCAAGTTTGTTTTGCGCCAGAGCGGACTTGAAGAAATGTATTCTAAAGAAAAAGGGGGAGATGAGGAGAAGCTTGAAAATCTACGCGAATTAGTAACTCTTGCTTCACGATATGACAATCTTCCTCCTGTTCTAGGAATAGAGACACTTCTTTCAGATGCCGCCCTTGTGTCAGACCAAGACTCCCTTGAGAATAACAACAACGCGGTACGCCTAATGACTGTTCACGCGTCGAAAGGACTTGAATTTGATTATATATTTGTTGTGGGACTTGAAGACGGATTATTTCCTCACAAACATCTAGGTGAGAAAATGGTAACACAGGAAGAAGCGGAGGAAGAGCGCAGACTTTTTTATGTTGCTCTCACACGCGCCAGAAAAAAAGTGTGTCTTTCTTACGTACAGATGCGAACCATTTTTGGGTCGACAGAGGTTGCATTACCATCAGAATTTATTGAAGATATTCCAGAAAAATATCTGCAAGAAGAGAACATTCCTCAAGAAGAAAAAAGAAAAAGGGGGATTGAGGCAATTTTGAGTATTGAATTTTAACCTGTCCCGTACGAAATCATTT